>JBDNHW010000049.1:0-11233 GCA_041688625.1 Pseudoxanthomonas sp. | reverse complement strand
GTCGGTCTTCGGCGCGTCGAACGGGATGGCCTGGCTGGGTCCGGCGTTTTTCGTGCTGTTCGCCGCCTGGCAACTGCAGCCGTCACGAAGCGCCGGCTCCGACCTGCGCCTGATGCTGATCGCCCTGCCCGTCGGGCTGCTTGTTGATTCGACCATGGCAGCGTCCGGCCTGGCCGTCTACGCGTCGCCGGGGCCCTTCGCCTGGCTGGCACCGCTGTGGATACTCACCCTGTGGACGGGCTTTGCCCTCACCTTCAACCACTCGGCGGCGTACCTGCTGCGGCACCCGACCCTGGCGATCGCCTTTGGCGTCATCGGCGGCCCCCTGTCGTACTGGATCGCGCAGCGCGCCTGGGGCAGCATCGAGTTCGCCGAGCCAGTCTGGCCGGCATTGCTGGTGCTCGGCCTCATGTGGGGCAGTGCAATGGCGCTACTCTCTATAGCCTGCCGCCGCTATGCCGCGCCGGCCAACGTACTGCAAACCGTGGAGACCTGATCGATGAATGCATTGCCGCTGCTTTGGGTGCTGATAGGCGCCAGCGTGATGATGGTGCTCGGCTGGGCATGGCAGCGTCGAAGCTGCAACGCCGGCATCGTCGATGTCCTGTGGTCGGCCGGCATGGCGAGCAGCGCGGTCTTCTATGCGGTGGTGCTTCCTGGTCCTGTGCTGCCAAGGCTTCTCGTCGGCATCCTGGCAGGACTCTGGGGTGCCCGACTGGCGATTCACCTTGCGCAGCGCGTCTTCAGCGAGGACGAGGACGGCCGCTACCGGAACCTGCGCACGAAGTGGAACGGGAGCCAGCCGAAGTTCCTGATGTTCTTCCTGGCCCAGGCGGCGTTCGTGGTGTTCTTTTCCATTCCGTTCTGGATCGCCGCGCACAACCCAACCCCTTCATGGACGATATGGACGACGCTCGCCGTGCTTGTGTGGCTGGTTGCGGTCGGGGGCGAGAGCCTGGCCGACCGACAGTTGGCGGCCCACCGCAACGACCCTGCCAACAAGGGCAAGACCTGCCGCTCGGGCCTTTGGCGATATTCGCGCCATCCGAACTACTTCTTCGAATGGCTGCACTGGTTCACCTACGTGTTCCTGAGCATCGGCCTCGGGGCCGGCTGGGTGGCGCTGAGCCTGATCGGCCCGGCACTGATGCTGGCGTTCCTGTATCGGGTCACCGGAATCCCCTACACCGAAGCGCAAGCGCTGCGCTCCAGAGGCGATGACTACGCCGAGTACCAGCGCACCACCAGCCCGTTCATTCCCTGGCCGCCAAAACACTAAGCCTCATTTCAGTTGGAGAACACCATGTCAACGACCACACCCGTGGGGCACGCAGACCTCAATTTCGCTCCGCCCGAGCGCGGCCTTACGCAGTGGGCCGAGAGCGGCCGCCTGCCCGACTCCGCCCTGCGCCTGGGTATCCGCCGCATGTGCGCACAGCGGCTGCGCGACGAGCTCTCCGGCAGTGCCGACGAGATCTGGGAGCGGCAGCGCAGCCGGCTCGAGCAGCTGCGTGGCAGCGCGATCGCCATCGAAACCGACGCTGCCAATCGTCAGCATTACGAGCTCCCGCCCGAGTTCTTCCAGCTGTGCCTGGGCACGCACCTCAAGTACAGCAGCTGCTATTGGGACGAAAGCACCCCGGACCTGGCCTCGGCCGAGGCGCGGATGCTGGCGCTGTACGGCGAGCGTGCCGAACTCGCCAACGGACAGCGCATCCTCGAGCTCGGCTGCGGCTGGGGTTCGCTGACCCTGTGGATGGCGCAGCAGTACCCGAACTCCCGGATCACTGCGGTTTCGAACTCCGCGCCGCAGCGCGAATTCATCGAAGCCCGCTGCCGGGAGCGCGCGCTGTCCAACGTCCAGGTCATCACCCGCGACGTCAATGCGCTGGAGCTGGAGCCGGCCCAGTTCGATCGCGTGGTCTCCATCGAAATGTTCGAGCACATGCGCAACTACCAGCAGCTGCTGGCTCGCGTGGGACAGTGGCTGGTGCCGGGCGGAAAGCTGTTCGTGCACATCTTCTGCCACCGCGACCTGATGTACCCGTTCGAGGTCGAGGGCGAGGACAACTGGATGGGGCGTCATTTCTTCACCGGGGGCCTGATGCCCGCGGCGGACACGCTGTTGCACTTCCAGGACGAGCTGAGCATCGAGCAGCGCTGGCTGCTCTCGGGCCAGCACTATGAGAAGACCGCCAATGCCTGGCTGCAGAACCAGGATCGCAACCGCGACGCGGTCATGGCTATCCTCGAGCGTGCGTACGGGAAGCAGCAGGCCAGGCTCTGGCACCAGCGCTGGAGGATGTTTTGGATGGCGTGCGCCGAATTGTTCGGCTACGACGATGGCAAGGAATGGATGGTCGCGCACTACCGCTTTCGGCGCTGAGTGCTCGCGCCATCGCGCGCTGTCAGCGGCGGGCCACGAGCCGTGACGCGAGGTGTTCGCCGGAGCGGTAGCCGACCCATGCACCGGCAAGCCAGGTGACTGTCGAGACCAGGAGCAAAACGCCTGCCCCGTCCGCATCGCCTACCTGGACCAGCAGCAGGACTTCCGCTGAAAACAGGGAGAAGGTGGTAAACCCGCCGCAAAATCCCGCCATAACGAACAGATGTTGCGCTTCACCGCCGCGCATTGGGCCCTTCGGGCCGGCCAATGCAGCGTACAGGCCGATCAGCAATGAGCCGGTGGCGTTGACCGCCAGCGTCCCCCAGGGCACCGCGGTTGCGACTTCGCCCCCTGACTGCGCCACGCTGACGCCCCAGCGTATGCAGGCGCCGATCGCACTGCCGAAGGACACCCACAGCGTTTGCGAAAGTTTCGCTTTCAAGAGAGTGTTCCAAGAAAGTATCCGGCCAACACGGCGGTCACTCCAGCGACCAGCGTTGTCACGACATACACCAGCGCCGCGCCGCGCCGGTCATCCCTCGCCATCAACAGCGCCTGCAGCGACATCGTGGACACCGTCGTATAGCTACCCATGACTCCAATTCCCAGCAGCAGCCACGACGCGCCGTGAGCCGCCGGCTGGCCTGCCCCGAACCCCAGCAACACGCCCAGCAGAAAGGCCCCACTGAGGTTGACCGCCAGTGTGCCCCACGGGAAACGCTCCCCTGCGAACTCGTCGAACCAAACGGTGACGATGTGACGAAGCGCGCCACCGATGCCGCCCCCCAGCGCCACGAGGCCCAGATGTGGCCACCACTCGATCATCGAGGCGGTTTCTTCGCCGCGGCGGCGCGCGCGCTGCGCAACCGGTCGAGTTTTTCCTTCAGTTTGATTTCCATCCCGCGCTCGACCGGCTCGTAGTACACGCGTTCGCCCATGGCATCCGGGAAGCCGGTCTGGTCCAGCGCCACGCCCTGCTCGCTGTCGTGGTCGTACTGGTAGCCCTTGGAGTAGCCCAGCTCCTTCATCAGCTTGGTCGGCGCGTTGCGCAGGTGAAGTGGCACCTCCTGGGTGCCGTGCTCGCGCACGTCCCGCTTGGCTGCGCCGAAGGCCTTGTAGCCGGCGTTCGACTTGGCGGTGCTCGCCAGGTAGATCACCAGTTGCGCCAGGGCCAGGTCGCCCTCGGGACTGCCGAGGCGATCGAACGTATCCCACGTCTCGATCGACATCTGCAGCGCGCGCGGGTCGGCCAGGCCGATGTCTTCGACCGCCATGCGCGTCATGCGCCTGGCCAGGTAGCCGGGGTCGCAGCCGCCGTCGAGCATGCGCGTGAGCCAGTACAGCGCGGCATCGGGATTGGAGCTGCGCACGCATTTGTGCAGCGCCGAAATCTGGTCGTAGAACTGCTCGCCGCCCTTGTCGAAACGGCGGGTGCGGTCGGCCAGCACCTGCACCAGGGTCTGTTCGGTGACCTCGCCACCCTCCCCCAGCGCCAGCTCGGCCGCGATCTCCAGCAGGGTCAGCGCGCGCCGCACGTCACCGTCCGCTGCGCCGGCAATCTCCCGCAGCGAAGCCTCCGAAACCTGCAGCCCCTGGCCGCCGAGCCCTCGATCGCTGTCGTCGAGCGAACGACGCAATGCCTCGACGATGTCCTCCACCGACACCGACTCCATCACGTGCACGCGGCAGCGCGAGAGCAGCGCGGAGTTCAGTTCGAAGGACGGGTTCTCCGTGGTGGCACCGACGAAGACGATCGTGCCGCGCTCGATGTGCGGCAGGAAGGCATCCTGCTGCGCCTTGTTGAAACGGTGGACCTCGTCCACGAACAGTACGGTATGCCGCCCTTCGGCAAAACGATGCGCCGCCTCGGCCAGCACCTGGCGCACCTCGGGCAAGCCGGAGAGCACGGCGGAAATCGCCTTGAATTCCGCATCGGCATACTTGGCCAGCAGCAGGGCCAGCGTGGTCTTGCCGCAGCCCGGCGGGCCCCACAGGATCATCGAGTGCACGTGGCCGGACGCCACGGCCCTGCGCAGCGCGCTGTCGGGCGCGAGCAGGCGCCGTTGCCCGACCATCTCGTCCAGGGAAGCAGGACGCATGCGCTCGGCCAGGGGCCGCATGGCGCTGCGATCGACGCTCAGCAGATCGGCTGCATCACCGCTTGTTTTCTTGGCCTTGGGCACCGGGGCATTCTACCGCCCGGGTGTCCCGTGCCCGTCAGATCTCGCCGATGACGTCGACGCCCTTGGACGGCGCGTACTTGAAGGTCCCGCCGGCGAAGGACGGGTTGCGCTTCCAACCCGCGAAGTCGATGCGGGTGCGCTGGTCCACGGCGTCCACGACCTCCATGCGGATCAGGCCCTTGTCGCTGAAGCCGAGCCGCGCGGACTGGAAGCTCGCATCGCCTGCAGTCTTCGGAGTCAGCACCAGCCAGCGCAAACCGTCGGTTGCGGCGGTTTCCTTGACGTTGAACTGCTGGTCCAGCTTGCCCGGATCGATCAGCGCGGACAGCGGGCTGTTCTGCTCTTCCACGCCCTGCTCACGGACGCTGACCTGTTCCAGGTCGGGGTCGTACACCCACACCTTCTTGCCGTCGGCCACGATCAGCTGCGGATACGGCTTGGTGTATTCCCAGCGGAACAGGCGCGGCGCGGACATGGCCACGCGGCCGCTGGAGGTTTCCTTCAACTTCCCGGACGCGTCGTACACCTGCTGGGTGAACTGCCCGTCGAGACCCTTCAGACCGGTGGTGAAGGACTTGAGATCGTTGCGGGCGCCGGCGAAGGCAGTACTGGTGGCCAACGCAGCGCTGAGGATCAGGAAACGGAGGGAATGCTTCATGGCGATGTCCTGTGAAAGGCAGGGATGCAGTGTCGCCATTGCCAGCTGAACACGTGCCAATGCGCGGTTTGCCCCGGTCCGCGGTGCCGCCAAGGGGCAATGCAGGAGCGGGCCATGCCCGCGAGTTCTTGATCTTCTCCAACCTCCCCGGAAAAGCTCGCGGCCATGGCCCGCTCCTACAGGGGAATGGGGAATCAATCCCGCGGCGGCGGCGGCGCCAGTACGCTGCGATCGCCGTTGTGCTCCGGCGGCGTGACGATGCCCGCCGCCTCCATGGCTTCGATCAGGCGCGCGGCCCGGTTGTAGCCGATCTTGAGGCGCCGCTGGACGCCGGAGATCGACGCACGACGGGTTTCGGTGACGATGCGCACGGCATCGTCGTAAAGCGGATCGCCTTCGGCGTCGCCGGAGCTGGCCGACTCCGGCAGGCCGGTGGCGCCGACCACGATGCCGTCGCCCATGGTTTGCACCTCTTCCAGCACACCTTCGATGTACTGCGCCTTGCCGCTGGCCTTCAGGTGCTCCACCACGCGATGCACTTCCTCGTCGCTGACGAAGGCACCGTGGATGCGCTCGGGCATCGCCGTGCCCGGCGGCAGGTACAGCATGTCGCCATGACCCAGCAGCGTCTCGGCTCCCGACTGGTCCAGGATCGTGCGCGAGTCGATCTTGCTGGAGACCTGGAACGCGATGCGGGTGGGGATGTTGGCCTTGATCAGGCCGGTGATGACGTCCACCGACGGCCGCTGGGTGGCCAGGATCAGGTGCATGCCGGCCGCACGGGATTTCTGCGCCAGGCGCGCGATCAACTCCTCCACCTTCTTGCCGACGATCATCATCATGTCGGCGAATTCGTCGATGAAGACGACGATATAAGGCAGTGGTTCCAGCAGCGGGGCGACTTCCCCGAACTCGGGGTTGGCCTTGAACAGCGGGTCGCTCATCGGCTGCCCGGCGTCCTGCGCATCCTTGACCTTCTTGTTGAAGCCGCCCAGGTTGCGCACGCCCACGGCGCTCATCAGCTTGTAGCGGCGCTCCATTTCGCCTACGCACCAGCGCAGGCCGTTGGCCGCTTCCTTCATGTCGGTGACCACCGGCGCCACCAGGTGAGGGATGCCCTCGTAGACCGAAAGCTCCAGCATCTTCGGGTCGATCATCAGCATCCGCAGTTCCTTGGGCGATGCCTTGTACAGCAGGCTCAGTACCATGGCGTTGACCGCCACCGACTTGCCCGAGCCGGTAGTGCCCGCGACCAGCAGGTGCGGCATGCGCGACAGGTCCGCCACGGTCGGGCGCCCGGCGATGTCCTTGCCCAGCGCCAGGGTCAAGGGGCTGGACGACTTGTCGTATTCCTTGGAGCGCAACAGCTCGCTCAGGTAGATCATCTCGCGGCCGGTGTTCGGGATTTCCAGACCGATCACCGACTTGCCTGGAATCACGTCGACCACCCGCACCGCCTTCACGCTGAGGCCGCGGGCGATGTCCTTGTCCAGCGAATTGACCTGGCTCACCTTGACCCCTGGCGCCGGCTCCATCTCGAACCGGGTGATGACCGGGCCCGGATAGGCACCGACGACCTGCACGTCGATGCGGAAGTCCTTGAGCTTGAATTCGATCTGCCGCGACAGGGTTTCCAGGGTTTCTTCGGAATAGCCCTTGGTCTGCGGCTTGGGATCGTCCAAGAGCGACAGTGGCGGGATGCCGGAGCCATCGCCACCGGTGCCGTGGAACAGCGGGATCTGCTGCTCGCGCTTGGCGCGGTCACTTTTCTCGATCACCGGTGCCGGCGGTGGCTCGATATGCACCGGCTCGCGGCGCGCGCGCCTGAACGCATCATCCTTGCGCACTTCCTCGCGCTCGTCCCGATACGCCCGCGCCTTCTGCTGCTCTGCCGCCTTGCCCAGCCCACGCCGCAGCACATCGGGCAGCGCCAGGGTCCATCTGCCGATGCGCTCCATCAGCCCCAACCACGACAGTCCGGTCGCCAGGGTGACCGAGACAAGGAACAGGGCGAGCAGGAACAGGTTGCCGCCCAACGTGCCGAACAAGGAGTTCAGCGAGCCACCCACGAGTCGTCCCAGGATTCCACCGGCGCCGGCGGAGAAATCCGGCGCCGGAGTGCCACGCATGAACAGCAGGCCGGTGGAGGCAATGAGGAAACCCACCATCCCGATCAGCCTCAGCGCTGGACCGAGATCGGCTTCGCCATCACCGTCGCCGTCTATTCCGAACAGGGCGATCCACGCAATCGCGCCCAGAATGACCGGCATCAGGAAAGCGACATATCCGAACAGGTACAGCAGGACGTCGGCGATCCAGGCGCCGACATGGCCGCCCAGGTTATGGACGGGTGCGGTGACGCTGCCCGATTGCGACCAGCCGGGATCATCCGGTGAGTAGCTGAAGAGGCAGGCAAGCAGATACAGCAGGATCGGCGCGATGGCGATCAGCGCAAGGTCGCGCCAGAGGCGCTGGCGCGCGGGATTGACTTCCGCAGGCTGGCGACGGGTTGCCGAGTTGGCGCCCTTGGCTTTCGCTTTTTCCGGAAGCTGTTTTGCCACCTTGACCAGACCTTAGGAATGATTCGTTAGTCTTTGATAGTAAACGAATCTGTGTGGAAATCCAGCAGCGTCTGAAAGGGCCGGCCGAGCGAACGCCACAGGTGGACAGCCGAAAAAAAACCGCTGCTGCGGCACTGTGATCATCTGCTTCCGGGCCCCTCACGCACCAGCGCATCTCACCCGTGCGCCTTGATTGAAGCGCCAAGCCCGGCCACTCTATGCGGCTGCGGAAACCTGCTTTCAGATGCCTGTTTTCGCAAGCTCCCACCTTCATTTCGAGTATACATGAGCACTTCGAAGCACTGCCGCTTGCTGATCCTGGGTTCTGGCCCCGCCGGCTGGACCGCTGCCGTCTACGCCGCCCGCGCCAACCTGAAACCCGTGCTGGTCACCGGCCTGCAGCAGGGCGGCCAGCTGATGACCACCACCGAGGTGGACAACTGGCCAGGCGACGCCCACGGCCTGATGGGGCCGGACCTGATGACCCGCATGCAGGCACATGCCGAGCGCTTTGACACCGAAGTCATTTTCGACCACATCCACAGCGTGGACCTGGCCGTGAGGCCGTTCAAGCTGATCGGCGACAACGGCGAGTACACCGCCGACGCCCTGATCATCGCCACCGGCGCCACCGCCAAGTACCTTGGCCTGGAGTCCGAAGAGGCGTTCAAGGGCCGAGGCGTCTCCGCCTGCGCGACCTGCGACGGGTTCTTCTACCGCGACCAGGACGTGGTGGTGGTGGGCGGCGGCAATACCGCGGTCGAAGAGGCCCTGTACCTGTCCAACATCGCGCGCAAGGTGTACCTGGTGCATCGCCGCGACACACTCCGCGCCGAAAAGATCATGCAGGACAAGCTCTTCGCCAAGGTCCAGGCCGGAAAGATCGAGCTGGTCTGGCACCACGCGGTCGACGAGGTGCTGGGAAACGAAGCCGGCGTGACGGGAGTGCGCGTCAAGTCGATGCTCGATGGCACCACGCGCGATCTGACCGTGCATGGGCTGTTCGTGGCTATCGGCCACACGCCCAACACCAGCCTGTTCGAGGGGCAGCTGGGTATGAAAAACGGCTACCTGACGATCAAGTCCGGTCTCGATGGCGATGCGACGCTGACCACGGTGCAGGGCGTCTACGCGGCCGGCGACGCGGCCGACCAGCACTATCGCCAGGCCATCACCTCAGCAGGATTCGGCTGCATGGCGGCGCTGGATGCTGAAAAGTTCCTCGACAAGGACGCCTGAGGGGCCGCAGGCAGGCGCGAGTGATCGCCGAGTCCATCGAGACCGACGCGAGCTTGGTGCCATGAGCGGCACCCAGGCCGCCGCCTCGCTTGCGGTTCGACTGCACGGCACTCTCGCGGAGATCCCGGCCGCGCAGTGGGACGCGCTGCATGACGGCGGCAATCCATTCGTGGCTCACTCTTTCCTCTCGGGACTCGAAGACCACGGCTGCCTCCGGCCGGAGTGGGGATGGAATCCCAGTCACCTTGGCCTGTGGCGAGGCGGGGACCTGGTCGCCGCGGCGCCCGGCTACCTCAAGACCAACTCGCACGGGGAATTCGTCTTCGATCATGCCTGGGCAAATGCCTATGCCAGGCACGGACGCGACTACTTCCCCAAGTGGCTGGGCGCGGTCCCCTACTCCCCGGTGACTGGTCCGCGACTCCTCGCACGCGGAGAACAGGACCGCCAGGCGCTGCTGCAGGCCATCGAGGGTCTGACGTCGGGGGGCAGGCTGTCCTCCGCGCACGTCAACTTCCATACCGCCGAAGAGGACGCCGCGTTCGGCGAGCAATGGCTGGCCCGCGTGGACGTGCAGTACCACTGGCGTAACACGGGCAACTGGCAGGACTTCCCGGAATTCCTGGCCGCGTTCGATCACAAACATCGCAAGAACATCCGCCAGGAGCGGGCCAAGGTGGCGCGGGCGGGAGTCACCTATCGCGTCGTCCACGGCGACGAGGCCAGTGAAGACGATCTGCTGGCAATCTTCGGCTTCTATCTCAAGACGTTCCAGGAGTACGGAAACTCGCCGGCCCTGACGCTCGGTTTCCTGCGCCACCTGGCCGCCACGATGCCACGCAACCTCGTTCTGTTCCTCGCCGACCACGAAGGCGCGACGGTGGCCGGTGCGCTCTGCCTGCGGGGCGGCGACACCCTGTACGGCCGCTATTGGGGATCGAGCCAGACACTCCCCGGCCTGCACTTCGAGACCTGCTACTACCAGGGGATCGAATACTGCCTGCGCGAAGGCCTGCAGGCCTTCGAGCCCGGGGCCCAAGGGGAACACAAGCTGGCCCGGGGCTTCCTTCCCACCTTCGTGCGCAGCCGGCACTGGATCGCCGACCCCGACTTTGCCCAGGCGCTGGGGCCGTGGTGCGAAGACGAAGCCCGCTCGGTGCGGCGCTATGCCGCGACCCTGGCCGCGCATTCGCCTTTCAAGGTCGATCACGACCGCGCATGAGCCCGCGCCCCGTCCTGCTTTCGCCGAAGGCCGACGCTCCGTTCCCCCCGGCGGAAAGCGCGCTTCGCCAGCCCGACGGACTGTTGGCGATCGGTGGAGACCTGTCGCCACTGCGACTGCTCAATGCCTATTCCGGCGGGATCTTCCCCTGGTACTCCCAAGGTCAGCCCGTGATGTGGTGGTCGCCCGACCCGCGCATGGTGTTCCACACCGAGCGCTTCAGCCTGTCGTCCCGCTTCCGCCGCAGTCTTCGGCGCAGTGCATGGGTAGTGCGCGCCGACACCGCGTTCGAGCAGGTCATTGCGGCGTGCGCGCACTCCCCCAGGGTCGGCCAGGACGGCACCTGGATCACGACCGAGATGCAGGGCGCGTACCTGCACCTGCATCGGCTGGGCCACGCACATTCGGTGGAAGTGTTTGAAGGGCCATGCCTGATCGGTGGGATCTACGGGGTCTCGATCGGCCGGATGTTCTTCGGCGAAAGCATGTTCAGCGCCCTCCCGGGAGGATCCAAGGTCGCCCTCGCGGCCCTGGGCCGCCGCCTGTGGCAGTGGGACTGGCCGCTGATCGATGCGCAGGTGGCCAACGACCACCTGATCAGCCTGGGCGCGCAGGAAATGCCTCGTACGGAGTTCCTGGGCAAGGTGGCGGCACTGACGGCGATGCCCGGACCCGACGGTCCATGGACCGCCCGATTCGGCGAGATGCCGGCAGCCGAGCTCAGCCGGGCGATCACTTCTTAGCATCCTCGTTTTGCGCCCGGCGCCCGCAGCGCGTAGAATCCCCGCTCTTGACGGCCACCATGGCCAGCACCACGCACAGGACTACATGTCGAAAGACGACTCCATAGAATTCGAAGGCACCGTCGCCGAGACGCTGCCCAACACCATGTTCCGGGTGAAGCTGGAAAATGGCCATGAAATCATCGCCCACATTTCCGGTCGCATGCGCAAGAACTACATCCGCATCCTCACCGGCGACAAG
>JBDNHW010000048.1:0-10188 GCA_041688625.1 Pseudoxanthomonas sp. | reverse complement strand
TTGTTGCGCTGCGTCACGCTGGTCTGGCCGGACACCACCATGTTGGAGATGTGGTGCTTGGTCAAAAACGCGCTGACGCCTTCGAGCCCATGCACATACGGCACGAACACGATCACCTTGCGCTCGGAGCCCTGCACGCGGTCCAGCAGGGCATCCAGGCGCGCATCATTGTCCAGGCTGACCACGCCGCGACCCGTCGTGTAGACGTAGCCCATGGACACCTGAAGCAGCTTGTTGGCCAGGACCGCCGAGTTCACGGCGGTCACGTCGCCCTCATCGAACATGGCAGTGAGGCGCTTGGAGAGTTCCTTGTAGGCCGCGGCTTGCTTGGGGCCTTGGATTATATCCACCGTCTCATGCACCACGTCGGGCAGCTCCACCACGTCGTCGAGGGTGAACCTCACATTGGGCTGCAAGATCTGCAACGCGCGGTCCATGGCGTTCGCCTTGGGCACCCACTTGAACGTGCTCACCTTGCGCATTACCTCGTCGGTGAAGCGCCCCTTGGTCATGTTCGCCGTGTGGGGCGTGACAAGCCGCGCCTGCGCCCACACGTCCACCGGACTCTCAGGAGCCGGAGAGCCGGTCATGCCCGCGACGTATTTCTTGTTCGCGAGAATCTCACGCAGAACCTTGTGCCGGGTCGTCGAGCCGTTGCGATACACGGCCAGCTCGTCGATAATCACCATGTCGATTTCGGGGTCGTCGCGAAGCAGATTCTTGATCGTCGCGAGTCCGTCGTGATTGATGATGTAGATGGTAGCCTTGGGGTCGGCGAGGCGCTTGATGCGCTGCTCTTTCGAGCCGTGCAGCACCGAGGTCTTGTGGTGCGGGATGGTCGCGAAGACTTCCCGCGCCCAGGTGTTCGTGAGCGTGCTCAGCGTGGCGCACACGAGGAGCTTATGCACGACGCCCTGGCTGTGCAGCCAGTCGAACGCGAACAGCGCGCCCTTGGTCTTGCCGGTGCCCATGCCGTTGAGCACGTAGCACCGACGCTCGACGGTCATCATATCCACCGTCTTGCGCTGCACATCGAACGGAGTCTTGCCGTTCCAGTCGTAATACATGCTCACGGGTGCCGGTACGTCGAAGCCGAAGTTGCGCAGCACCTTGGTGTAGACTTCATCGTGCGGCACGGCGAGCATGTCCTGGCCCTGCCAGACGAGGGCTTTCGCGCCGGGCAGCAGCTCGCAGAGATTCGCGCTGGACGGCACAAGGACGCGCTTGTGGGCCTTGCTGATGATTACCGCGGGTTGAGTCATGGCCGGCTAATCGGGTCGTACTTCGTAATGCTGACGGCGGCGGCGGGGCGCACGTCAGCCCACACGCACCACATCATCTCCATGACTGGTGAGCCCGCGCCGTTGAAGTCCAGCCGCCACGTCAATGGGTGGATGTGCGAGGGTCGCCACGATTCAAAGAGTCCCTGGCGCTTGGCCGAGTGCCAGTAGGTAGCCTTCAGCAGCAGCGCGAAGAACCCATTTGTGCTGGACGCCATGACGTTTTGCGGGGTGAGGTTGTGAATGTGTTGGATAAGCCGCGCCGCCAGCGGGAACGGTGGGTTTGTGATGATTGCGTCCACGTGGGGAAGTCTATTCGTCGCGAACACGTCCAGTTGCTTGATACCCGGCGCAGCCGGCGCGATGTCGGACGAGAGCACCTTGGCACCAAGGGCCGTGTGCAGCACCACACTCATGGCGCCATTGCCCGCGCAGGGCTCCCAGATGGTCGCGCCACGCAGACGGCGCTCCCAACGCTTGCACAGCGCCAGGGTCGCCTCGGGGGGCGTGGCGTAGAGGCCGGAGCGGTCGCGCGCCACGGCAGGGTTGCCGCCCACGAACTTGGCTCCGATGCCCGAACCCTTGGCGGGGGTCATAGCAGCCACACCAAGACAAAGAAAAGGATGCAGCCGGCCGCAACACCGAGGGCTGCGCCTTGCCAAAACGAGTGCCAGAAGACGCGCTTGCGCTGAGCGGTGGAGGACATCGGGGGTGGGGTTCCTTTATGTTTGGAGTATACGACTCCTATTCAGAGGAGTCAAGGTATTTCTTGAAGAGTCCGAGAGGAGTCACAAAATAACCTTGCCCCGCGCTGCGGGAGTTTTCCGCGCCGTCCAGCACGAACGCGGCAAGGTTGTGGGCGTTGAGGCGCTCGATCAGCACGCCTTGGCGCGGCGTGAGGTATGCCCCTGGCGCTTTCGTCTCGATGGCGAACATCTGGCGGGTCAGCGGGTGGGCACAGATGAAGTCAAGTGCCGACTCACCGAATCCCATCTGCACCGGCATGAAGAACCAGACGTTGTGCTGGGCGAGCAGCGCCTTTACCTTGGCCTTGACGCGGCCTTCGGGGGTCTGGGCGCTCATGCCTTTGTGTCTCCACGGCGCTTCGCAATCTCGCGGTCGAGATACCAGCGCGCTTTTTCCAAATCTTCGATGGCGTTCTTCTTGAGGTCCGCGCGCCAGATGTATTTGATCGCGTTGCCGAGGCAGAACCCCATGTGCTCCGTGATCGTGATGCACTCGACGCCGGACGGGTGCGCCTTGTAGTGCGGCGGGTGGTTCACAGGGTCGGGGGCCGGGCCTACCATTGCTTCTTCCCATGATGTTCGCAGGAGTCCACCGGACACCACATGCGGCACAGCCCGCCAGGATTCTTCTCGAACGTGCGAGTCGCGAAGGCGTTGGCCAACGTAACCACGCGCGGAAAAATCTCGGCCCAAATCTTGGCTTGGTCGGCGCGCTTATAGGTGCGCGTGGTCTGGGGGCACATGCGGATCGAGCTGGACTCGCCGAACCAGATGAACGACGTGTCCACCGTATGCACGTCCGGGAAGTGCGCGAAGACGAGCAGCGCGGTCATGGCGAGCTGGGGCGTGTCTTCCTTCAGCTTGCCGGTCTTCCAGTCCCAGGCAACCGCGTGCCCCTCAGCATTGATGCTCAGCGCGTCCACCTTGGCGCGATACCAAGCACGTGGCGGCGTGCCGCGGGCGTCGAACCAGGGGGCCGGCTGAAACGCGTTGTCGATGCACAGCGCCATCTCGGTGTTCACTTCGTAGCCCTTGGCGCGGTAGCCGCTCACATGGTCCACCCAGAACTGGTAGTCGAGCAGCGCGTCCGGCAGCACCAATTTCTTGATCCGGTCGCGAGGGTCGCGATCCTCGTTGTCGTCAGTGCCGATGGCTCTGGACAGCGCATCATGCAGGCGGTTGCCCCATGCGAGCTGCTCGGACTCGTCTTCGGGGTGAAGTCGGAGGATGTCTTTTTGCAGGAACTGGTGCCCGCACGTCTCGAAGCCCTTGAGGCGGGAGTAGCTCCACGTGAATGGTTTGCCGAACGCCTCGTCGGGCGTCATCGGGCGTTTGGGCGCATAGGCCATGTGTGGGGGTCCAGTTGATGTGTGGTTGGGGGTAGGCGGGCGCGCAGAGTGTTCTGCGCGCCCCAGGATCACTTGCGCTTGCGAGTGGTTGGCGCAGGTGGCTCGGACACAGGCGGCGTGGGCGACGTGGGTGGCTCGGGCGGCTCGGCCACAGGCGCCACAGGCTCCTCGGTCAGGGGCGCGTACGCCTCCAAAACGTCGTGGTGCTCTAGGATCAGATCGTGAAGCTGCTCGCGCCACGCGCCGACACTAAGCATGTCCAACGCAGCCTCGATCACGCCCGGCTCGGGCCGCTTCCACGCCGGCACCTTGGGCGCGTGCAGCGAGACAATCTCCATGGATTCTTCCATGGACTCGTCCACCAGTCGGAAGTCGTGGGCGGTGAGTACCGCGCGCACGGCTTCCTTGGAGTACAGCAACGACACGTAGTTCGGGTCGAGCCAGCACCCGGCACCGTCGGCACCGAGGAAAAGAAAGGCTCCCGTGCTCGGATACATATGAACACGCACGGGCGTCGCCGAGAACGTGCCAGCCAGAAGTTCGCGCTTAGCCATCAGAGATTCCTATAGCTTGAGAGTCGTAAACGACCCAGGGTGAGTAGGCGTGGGTGGGAAACCTAGTGTACGCCGCCGAGAGGTTCTGCGCGACGCAGGTGGTCAAACGCGGACTCCAGATTGGCGGCGCCGGGCTCGTTGGCGCAGCTTGCCATCATCCGGTGAGCGGGAGCGTTCGCTGTTTCGAGCGCCTCCTCCAGCTCGGTGAACACGTCGCCGAGGCGCATCAGATGCTTGGCGCCGTGCTCGGTCACAGGCGTGAACGCTACGTGCATCGAAGCCTCGGAGCAGAAGTGCTGAAGCAGGCATACGACCTTGTGTGCCGACAGCATGATGGCGATCAGGCCCGCAGCGACCTCGCGCGGCAGCATGGCGGTTCCCGGCCCCTGCACGATAAGCTCGTAGTTCTCGACGAGCTGGGCCACTTGCGCCTGCGAATGTTCGAGATTGATAGCATCCTGAGTGAGAGTTTTGCGGCTCATGTGGTGCTCCTACTTTGCTTCGAGAAGGTTGGGGCCAATCTCGCCTTCGGCGGCGAGCGGTAGAGTAGCAAACCAGTCCAGGCGGCGAGACATTTCTTCCACCACCACATCACGGAACGACTCGGCGTCGGCGGTCGGAGTCACATAGATAAGCTGGTCATGAATCTGGCCGGCGAGAACACGGTTTGCGTGGTTGCCCGTGAGGCGCTGGATGCGCGCCGCGGCGTTCATGGTGATGATCTTCGCCAGCGCCTGCACGCAGTTATGCACGATCATGGGGCTTTTTTCCCCCGCGACGACAAAGCGGTTCCGGGGTCCGGCGTTGAGAATATCGTAGACTCGTCCGCGCCGGCTTTCAGTCTGTAGTATATTGTTGACCTGCTTATGTTGCTCCGGCGAGCGGCTTGCGCGGGCGACATGATTCCCCAAGGCGTAGAGAGTCGCATCGACCCGCGCCGATTGTTCGCCTGCGCTTCGTAGTCGGCCCAGACGCAGTTCGTCGAACTGTAGTTGCCGCTGTTGTCCACACGTTCGAGAGTCAGGCCCGTCCGATACGTCGGCGCCATGTCGCGCCAAAACGCCTCGAAGCACAACCATTCTGGGCAGACACGTATCCCGCGCGCCCCATAGTTCTCCCAGGCTTGGTGGGTTTGTAGCCTGCACCGATCCACCATCGACCGCCACACAGCATAAGCGGGGTGCTTGGTCATGCCGTGCCGGGTGTTGGCCTTGGAAATCAGAGCGTCCCGCTGGCACCCGCAGGATTTCACCCTCCCGCGAATAAACTCGCTCGCCTCCATGACTTTCTGTACGCCGCAAGAACATCGCACAGTCCAGAGTTTCTTGCCGTGGGGCGTTGCCCCTGCACGGCTCAATGCCGTCAGGTAGTGCGACTGTAGCCCAGTCAAGTCCGTCGCAGGCTTCGGCATGTCTCCACCCTTTCGAGGTCAAAACTTCATGCTCGGGGGTCATCCAAACCCCATCGAGGCACAACATATCCTGCTCACCCTGGCAGCTAAGGCCGTCGTGATCGACCCACTCCACACCATCCCATACCCGTTCGGTGGTAAGGCTGTCAAGACGAATCCAACCTGATTCGGAGAGCACCAAAGAGTCGCCAGCCAAACAGTTCTCCGTCATCTTGCCGCCGAACGTGAACTTGATCCGGTTGCCGTACTCATAGACCCACTGGATTTTCTTCTTTGTGGGGTCGAACAGGTCCGGCACCATCTCGCGGCGCAGGTTGCGGTAGAACAATCTCATGCCGTTGGGGAGCACGATACTCTGATCCACGTCGGTATAGAAGACTCCAAAGTCGCGGCGAAGTCGATTCGCCAGCGCTGGTAATACCTCAGTCTCAAACATCTTCCACAGCGCGGGAACTTCCGGTGCCAGCTCGACGCGGTAGGTCTTCACGACCCTGATCGCGAGAGGTAGCTCCATCGTGCAGGCTTCCAGCGATAGCCCCTGCGCGCGGCCCTGGATGCGGCATGTGGTGGCGAACTTGGGTGCCGACATTTGGAACCCTAGTCCCAAGACTCCTGTCTTTCCAAAGAATCGCTCGCCAGGGTGGTCACGCTTATTGACGGCAAACCCATAGACCATTGAAGCAAACGTCGAGTACACGTCCTCGCCATCCTCGAAGGCTTTGACCAGCCGGGCACACTTGGCCAGCCAGACAACCACACGTGCCTCGATCTGCGAGGCGTCGGCGCTGACCACGGTGTAACCCGCCTGCGTCTCCAGCGCGCGGCGTAGCTGACTCTTGCGGCCCAGATTCTGCAAATTCAGGGACCAATCCCCGCTCATGCGACCTGTATGCGCGCCGGCATACCGAAGCGGGAAGGGCATGCGCGCCGGGAACAGCCGCGCGTGGATGCTTGCCGGGCGTTGGGGCAGGGCAGCCGGCAGCGAGGCCCGGTCGGACACGAACGGCCAGGACACGTTGCCGATGGCCAGGAACCGCTCGCTGCGCGTCTCCTCTAGGGTAGACTTCACACCCAGGCGTGCCGCGACAACCGCCTGCACAACCTCGTCAGGATGGTCGAGCAGCTCGGTGAACTCCTCGTCGGTCTTGGCGAACGCGTAGGCTTCCTTGCCCGTCTTGAGCGAGAGCTTGGTAGGTGGGTCGATGCCCAGCCGTCGCAGCAGGTCGGCCAGCTTGTCGTTGGACTGGAGATCGCTGCGCCCCGCCTTGCCGTCGGCGATGATGCCCTTCTCGATCAGGCCCGCAACCAAGCGAGCTTTCTTGGCACGCACGTCCTTGAGGTGCGCGGTGACGACCGCGGTGTTCAGCACGAACTGCGGCGTGATGGTCATGCGCGCCACCATGTCCATCAGCGTGAACTCCTCGCCGGCATGGAAGTCACTGGCGATGGCGTCAGACTCCAGGAATCTCCACGCGAGCAGGTCAAAGATCGCCGCACAGTTGTCAGAGTCACGCTCGCAGTAGGCTTGGTACTTGGCGAACTGCTGCGGCACGCGGGCGAAGTCAGCCAGCCGCAGGCCCATGGCGTGAACCACGTCGTCGCCCTTGGGCGGCAGGTGGAGGAACTTGCTCACGGCGTCGAGGCTGGCGCGGTTGGTTTCGTACACGCACGTCGCCCGCGCCATGCCGAGGGTGTCCACGTACATGGCCGGCGTGTAGCCGTAGCGCCACGCGAGAATAGCCCCGTCGAACGACACGTTGTGACTCACAAGAGCCACCTCGTGCCACGGCACCTTGGCAAAGAACGCTTCGAGCTTGTCGGCGGGCAACCAGCGGGCGCGCTTCGTCCACACGTCGGGGCGTGCGATGCCCCAGGCGTCACCCCACTGTGCAGCCGGCTCGTGTGTGTCGATGCGCACCGACGCGCCGATGGTTTCAAAGCGCCGGTCCAAGATATACTCCACAGGAGTCATCTTACGCAGGGAGTACTCCTTGTCGTAGTACGACTCAAAGTCGAGGATGAGTCGCTTGCGCGGCATGTTGGCGGGTAGGGGGGTGGTTGGGCGTGTGGAATCATTTGGCATCGGCAGGTTCCCATGTGTCGCACGGCTTGAGCCGTGTTGGCTCGCGCTCCAGTTCATATTTGGGGATCATGCGCGCGGTTTGTGCCTGCATGCCGAAACGCTCAGCCTGCATCTGCATGACGTTCGAGGGCCACGCTGGCGGCACCCACGTGCAGAGAACGTAATGCTTGTGAGGCACAGGTAGGGGCAAGGCGAGGCGGCATGTGGCGCAGTCGCGTCTGGTGGTTGTGCGCGGCGTGTGACTCATGTGCCGATCCACCAGCCAACCGCCTCGACGGCGCCGTGGATGATCGCCAGCCACACCACGGTGCTGGCGACCAGAAGGGAGAGGATCATTGTGTTGCTCATGTGTCTTCTCCTAGACGGGTGAGAGGTTGTCGGTGCCGGTGTAGCGCAGCGGGAATGAGAGCGCGCGAGGCGGCGCACCAAACCCATCGCGCTGCTTCTGCGCATGCACGTCGGTGGCCAGCACGGCGCCGGCCAGGACACCGCGCGCCCACACCCACTCCTCGGCATAGTTGGGGAGCAGGCTGCGCAGCGCGGCCATGTCATACGTGTCGCGCCCCCGCACCGGCAGATAGTTGTCGTCGCGCAGGTCGAACGCCAGCGACTCCATCGTGGCGCGAAGTCCGGGGATGGCGTTCATCACGCCGTAAATAGACGTGTTGAAGCCCGCCAGGAACAGCTTGCACAGAACCCTGTGCGCCCGGTCCAGCTCCAGCGCACCGGTCTGGGCCACGGCTTGCCAGCCTTGGAGCGCACGCACGGCGGGGTGGCCAGCGTAGCGAGCATGCACGAACAGCGGCGGCGGCTCGTAGGAGCTGGAGGCTGGCGCGCGGCCTTCCGGCAGCTCGTAGCGGTGGGCATCGCGGACGGCGTTGCTGCCCTGTATCGGCGCCAGTGAGGCGATGGCGATCTGGATGCGGTATTCGGGCATGCGGTAGTCGGCGTACTCGGGGCTATCCGCGGCGCCCCACGGATGCGTCGTCAGCCGCACCGAACGATGCTTGGCTTCGGTGCGCATCCCAGACGTGAGGTTGAGCGAGTAGTTCGGGAGGCGCAGCCCCGACGCTGCCAGCTTCACAGCTTGCACGTCCCCCGCCAGCCCCAGCGTGAACGACTCCCAGCGGGACTGAGTCTGCCGGGCGAACACGTCGGAGTAGCTTAGGCCAGCCTGGGGGACGCGCCCGCCAGTCCCGTCTGCGCCAGCGAGCACACTGGAATACTCAAAGAAGTTCTCGACGAACGCACCGAACACGTGCCGCTCGGTGTTGTCCAGCACCTGGGGGCCGTGCTCCATCAGGTCAGTGACCCAGGGGCACACGTCGGCGAATGACGGCAACACGAGGGAGGGCGAGCAGATGTAGGCTGCACGCAGCAGCCAGATGCGCGTGCGGAGGCGCTCGCCGATAGAGCCGGCCAGCTTGTTCTGCATGCGTTCGGCGGCGGTGGGTTTTGGCACGGCGGTTGCTCTCTCTGAAAAACGACGGCGCATGGTGGTGGACTCCTATCTAGGGGTTATCGGGGCTTGAGTTCGGCGTATGGACGTGCCGGGCCTGGATCAGGGTGAACCCTGGGGTCCAGCTTCTCCAGCGCCTGCTGCCACACGCGCCAGCTCGGCAAGCGTGTGTAGTTTGGAAACACCGACTCAGGCTTGCCAGACGAATCGCCGTGCGCAGCGAGCACCGCCAGCTCCTCCGAATAGAGCTGCAAGGCGTAGTGCGCCAGCGCCAGCGAGCGCGCCTGACGAAACGCTGGCGTGAGTTCCCATGGTCGGCCAGTGTTGGGGTGGTCGGTGTAGTAAATGATGTGGTTGCTCACGGCGTCGACTCTTGGTGCCCCTTCGGTTTTCCGCACCACGAACGTGTGCAGCGCGTTCTGGAGCACGCGCACGAACTGCCCGAACGCCTTGGGGTCCAGCATCTTGCGTGCCGACTCGATGGTGTCGCGCAGCGCGAGCGTGGTCGGGTGGTGGTACTCGGTCAGCATGCTGCGCACCTCAAGGTAGCGTTGGCGGGGGGTGTGTTCGGCACGCAAGGCACCTGGATTTCGCATCCCCGGTGTGGCAGGCCAGTTATCTTTCCGCCCCCACGCCGACTCCACTTCTTCGAGAAGTCCGAGGATGTAGGTTTCACAGTAGGACTCCTCCGGCGCCAGTGCGTTTATCTTCTCGCGTATGCGCTCGGCGATTTGGTCGGCGGAAGCCAGCGCACGGAGTTGGGTGAGGGGGGTCATCCTGCACCCCAGCCAGCCACGGCGACCGCGATGATGAGTCCGAGGATCAGACCGAGGAACAGCCAGTAGAGAAAATTACCCGGCGTCATGGTCAGGATTCCTTCTGGCTGGCCAGCAGCTCGCGGATGTTGGCGATGACGTGGTGGGGGCGAATGTCGCGGTTGAGGAGGCTGTAGGTGTTGGGGTTGAACAGGAAGACGGCACTCTCGACCTCCAGCCCGAAGAACTCCTGTATTGCTCCGTAGTGCGTGCGGTCGCCGAAGGCAGGCGTGGAGATGCCACCAGCATAATGCTCCAGCGCCAGCCCCTCCGCGTTGAATACGGGGTCCAGAGCCGCCCAGCCTCCCGCGCAGCATGTGGTGCCACAAGAGTGCTGGTCGGTGCTGGCGTGCCAAATTCCCATGTTGAAGCCGAGGCGTTCGCGCTCGACACGCTCAAGGACCGTAATCAGGTGGAGCAGACGGGTGACGTTCATGGTCAGGATTCCTTTTGGTTGGAGTCGTTGGATTCGTCGGGGGCGCACGCATCCT
>JBDNHW010000047.1:0-26770 GCA_041688625.1 Pseudoxanthomonas sp. | reverse complement strand
TGGGAGTTGCGCGCGAAACGCATCGAAGTCAACACCGACACAGGCTGGGGCGCGGCCCGGGGCGCCACCATCCGCCTGGGCAAGGTCCCGGTGCTGTACGTGCCCTACATCCGCTTCCCCATCGACGACCGTCGCCACACCGGCTTGCTGTATCCCTCGATCAGCAACTCGGGGCGCAACGGCTTCGACTACCGCCAACCGATCTACCTCAACCTGGCGCCGAACTACGACGCGACCGTCACGCCGCGCATCATGAGCGAACGCGGCATCCAGCTGGGCGGGCAGTTCCGCTACCTGTACGAAGGCGGCAGCGGCGAACTCAACGCGGCCTGGTTGCCCACTGACAAGCTTGTGGAGCGGCGTGCACAGGACATCGCCAATGGCGCTCCGAATCCGTTCGGCGATCCGCTGCGCAGCGACAACCGCGGAATGTTCAGCTTCTCGGGCACTCATGCGTTCGATGCCCAGTGGCAGGCGCGCGCGAACCTGCTGTGGATCAGCGACGAACGCTACCTCGAGGATTCGGGCAATTCGCTGTACGGGGTGTCCGCAGCGCAGCTGCAGAGCACGGTGGGCGTATTCGGCCAGGGACGCTACTGGAGCGCGGGCGTCATGGCCGATGCCTGGAAGCTGTCCGACTACACCCTCACCGAGAACTCCCTGCCTTACGACCGCCTGCCGCGTGTGTACCTCAACTGGGCACAACCGCTGGGGCGCTGGCTGACTGCCGGACTGCATGCCGAGGCGGTGCGGTTCGACCACAGCACGCTGGCGGGCGGAAGCCGGATCGACCTGAAGCCGTCCGCCTCGATGCCCTTGCGTGGCGCCTCGTGGTACATCACGCCAACCCTCGCATGGCGCTACACCGCCTACCGCCTTGATGAAGATCTTGCAGCCGCCCTGCCCGGGAACGATGACAACCCGACCCGCAGCCTGCCGATCGCAACGCTCGATGCTGGTCTGTTCTTCGACCGGGAGACGGAGATCAAGGGCACGCGGTTCCTGCAGACCCTGGAGCCGCGGCTGTTCTACCTCAACACGCCGTACCGCGTCCAGAGCGGGCTGCCGCTGTTCGACACACGTCCCTTCACCTTCAGCTGGGGCCAGCTGTTTCGCGACAACCGCTACACCGGGCCCGACCGCCAGACCGATGCCAACCAGCTCACGGTGGCAGTGACCACGCGACTGCTGCGGCAGTCCGACGGCCAGGAGAAGCTACAGGCGAGCGTGGGGCAGATTTTCTACTTCGACGACTCGCTGGTGGTTGCGCCGGGTGAACTGCCGGTGGTGGAGGGCAAATCGGCGTGGGTCGCCGACGCCAGCTACATGCCGACCGACCGCTGGACCATCGGCGCCTCCTACCAGTGGGATCCCAAGTTCCGCCGCGAGGCGCTGGCCAGCCTGCGCACGCGCTACCTCATCGGCGGCGACGGCGTCGTCAACCTGAACTATCGTCACCGTCGAGGGCTGCTCGAGCAGGCGGACTTCTCCTTCCTGTACCCGATCACCCCGTCGTGGAGCGCCGTGGGCCGCTACTACTACTCGTTGCTGGACGACAAGCCGCTGGAAATACTTGCCGGCGTGCAGTGGGACAGCTGCTGTCTTGCCGTGCGCGCTGTCGCCCGTCGCTACGTCCGGAATCGCGAAGGAGAGCTCGACAATTCGCTGCAGTTGGAGTTCATACTCAAGGGACTAGGCTCTGCCGGACGTGACACGGAAGGCACTTTGCGCCGTGCTATTCTCGGTTACTACCGCGACGACCTGTACCTCGCCCCCCCCAGCAACACCACTCCGAATCCAGTCGACAACGACCTGGGGCCGGACACGATGCCATGAAGCCTATGACTCTCCGACTATTGCTTGGCGGCCTGCTGGTCGCATTCACCGTGACCGCAACCGTGGGCGCGCAGGAACTGCAGCCGATCGAGCGCATTGCCGCGGTGGTCGACGAAGAAGTCATCCTGCAGAGCGAGCTGGACCGCGCCGTGGCCAACGTCATGACGCAATACGCCGACCAGCCAGGTCAGCTGCCTCCGCGCGACGTACTCGAGCGGCAGGTGCTGGAGCGCCTGGTACTGCTGAAGCTGCAGGTGGCGCGTGCGGCCGGCGGTGGCGTCAAGGTCACCGATGCACAGGTGGACAACGCGGTCGCTGCGGTCGCGCAGCAGAACAATTCCACGGTTGAAGCACTGCGCGAGCGGCTTGCGAGCGAGGGACTTTCGCTCAACGAGTTCCGCAACTCCATCCGCGACGAGATCGCCGTGCAGCGGCTTCGCCAGAACTTTGCCCAGAGTCGCATCCAGGTCAGCGAAGCCGAAGTGGATGCAGCGCTCGCCGCAGAGACCGGCAGCGCGGTGCAGTACCGCCTCGCTCACGTCCTGGTGGGTTTGCCCGAGGGCGCAAGCGCCGAGCAGATTTCCACGGCAGAGAAGAAGATCGCCGGAGTGAAGACGCTGATCGACAACGGCGAGATGGACTTCAACGCCGCAGCGGTCAGGTACTCCGACAGCCCGAATGCCCTGGAAGGCGGGGACCTGGGCTGGCGCAGCAACGACGAGATTCCCGCCGCCTTCTCGGAAATGCTCAAGGGGCTCTCTCCCGGGCAGATGGTGGGACCGCTGCGTGGCCCAAGCGGCTATCAGCTGCTCAAGCTGGTCGAGGTGCGCGACGGCAGCCAGACCCCGCAGAAGCTGACCGAGTACAACGCCCGCCACATCCTGGTGCGCGTCACCGAAGTGCAGGATGCGACGGCCGCCAAGGCTAAAATAGATACGCTGCGTGCGCGTATCGCCGGCGGTGCGGACTTCGCCACGATCGCCAGCGAGTCTTCCGAGGATGACAACAGCCGCACCCAGGGCGGCGATCTCGGCTGGTTCGATGCCAATGCCTTTGGCCCCGCTTTCGGTGGTGCCGTGACCGGCGTGAGCGACGGCGGCGTCTCGGAGCCGTTCCGCACCGAGGCCGGCTGGCACATCGTGCAGCGCATCGGAAGCCGGGAATCCGACGGGCGCAGCGCGACGGAGCGGGCGCAGGTTCGCGAGACGATCGGTCGGCGCAAGCTCGAGGACGAGTACAACCGGTTCCTCCGGGAAATGCGCGGCGAAGCCTACGTGAACTACCGCAACGCCAGCGCGGCGCCCGCCTCCGACGCCAACTGATGATCCCCGCGCTCGCGCTGGTTGCAGGCGAGCCTGCCGGGATCGGACCGGAACTGTGCGTGCGCCTGGCCCAGCAGCCGCGCACCGACTGCACGCTGCTCGCCTTTGCCGACGCCGGCACGCTGGAAGCCGCAGCCAGGGCATTGTCCCTGCCACTGAGGCTGCTGCCTGCCGAAGAGCCGGCAGTCAAAGCCGGGGACCTTCGCCTGCATCCGGTCCCCAACGCCAGCGCCTCTCATTTCGGAACCACCCAACCGCGCAATGCGGCCGCGGTCATCCGGGCAATGGAGGCAGCGATCGACGCCTGCCTCGCGGGCGACCTGGATGGCCTGGTCACCGGTCCGGTGAACAAGGCCGCGATCAATGCCGGCGGCATCCCCTACACCGGCACGACCGAACTGATCGCCGACCGGACCGGCAGCGAGGTGGTGATGATGCTGGCCAACGACATCGTGCGCGTGGCGTTGGTCACCACGCACCTGCCGTTGCGAGCCGTCGCCGATGCGGTGACCGCGCCCGCGCTGGAGCGCAGCCTGCGCATCACCCATTCGTCGCTGCGGCGCGACTTCGGCGTGGAACGACCGGTGATCGCCGTGCTGGGTCTCAATCCGCATGCAGGTGAAGCGGGGCTGCTCGGCCGGGAAGAGATCGAAGTGATGCAGCCGGTGCTGGCCATGCTTCGCGCCGAAGGCATGCTGCTGGTGGGACCGCTGCCGGCGGACACGGCCTTCCTGCCGCAGAAATTGCTCGGTTTCGACGCCGTGCTGGCCATGTACCACGACCAGGGACTGCCGGTGCTCAAGTACAGCGGCTTCGAGCAGGCAGTGAACCTGACCCTGGGCCTGCCGTTCCCGCGCGTCGCGGTCGACCACGGCACCGCACTGGAGATCGCAGGCCAGGGACTGGCCGATCCTTCGAGCCTGTTCGCCGCGGTGGAGACCTGCGCCCGGATCGTGCAGCACCGTAGACTGGCGCGATGAGTTTCAGGGCACCTCCCAAGAAATCACTCGGACAGCACTTCCTGATCGATCGCAACATGATCGACATGATCGTGCTGGCCGTGAGTCCGCAGCCGGACGACCTGCTGGTCGAGATCGGTCCCGGCCAGGGCGCCATCACCCTGCCCCTGCTCAGGAAGCACGGCGAACTCACCGCGATCGAGTTCGACCGCGACCTGATAACTCCCTTGTCGGAGGCGGCGCAGGGCGTGGGCCGGCTGACCGTGATCCACAAGGACGTGCTGCAGGTGGATTTCAGTCGCCTTGCCGGCGAAGGCAAGCTGCGCCTGGTCGGCAACCTACCCTACAACCTGTCGTCGCCGATCCTGTTCCATGCGCTGGACCACGCGGCCTGCGTGCAGGACATGCACTTCATGCTGCAGAAGGAAGTCGTGGACCGCATGGCCGCCGGCCCGGGCAGCAAGGTGTACGGGCGCCTCAGCGTAATGCTGCAGGCCTATTGCACGGTGACCCCGCTTTTCGACGTGCCACCGGAGGCGTTCCGGCCGCCGCCGCGTGTCGATTCGGCCGTGGTGCGGCTGGTGCCCCGGGATCCGGCCACGATCGGCATCGACGATCCGAAGCGCTTCACCGATGTCGTGCGGGCGGCCTTCGGCCAGCGCCGCAAGACCCTTCGCAATGCGCTGTCCAGCGTATGCAGCACCGACCAGATCGAAGCCGCCTCGCTGCGTCCGGACGCGCGCGCTGAACAGGTGGAAGTGGCCGGTTTCATTCGCCTGGCCAACCTCGGCTCTGTGGAATAGGTCGAACCGCGCGGCGGCATTGCATACACTGTGTGCATGGATACCCCCGATTACGCCATCGATGTCGACGTGGCGACCCGCTTCCTGGATGAACGCTCCGCTCCGGAGGACAGCCGCTTCGTGTTCGCCTACACCATCCATATCCGCAACCGCGGCAGGGTGCCGGCGCAGCTGCTCGGGCGCCACTGGATCATCACCGACGCCAACGGCAAGGTGCAGGAGGTGCGCGGCGAAGGCGTCGTCGGTGAGCAGCCCTGGCTGCAGCCGGGCGAGGATTTCGAATACACCTCGGGCGCAGTGCTCGAGACCTCGGACGGCACCATGAGCGGCAGCTACGCCATGGTCGCCGATGACGGCACCCGGTTCGAAGCGCCCATCGCCGCCTTTACCCTGTCCATTCCGCGAACCTTGCATTGAAGGCCGCCTGAGCCATGAGCGTCTGGGCGATAGGCGACCTGCAGGGATGCTACGACGCCACTCAGCGGCTGCTCGAGCGCCTGCGCTTCGATACCGCGCGCGATACGCTGTGGTTCTGTGGCGACCTGGTCAACCGTGGTGGCCAGTCGCTGGAGACGCTGCGCCTGGTGCACTCGCTTCGCGCCAACTCCGTGGTGGTGCTGGGCAACCACGACCTGTCGCTTCTGGCGATCGGCCAGCGCACGCCCGACGAGCAGCGCAAGGTCAACTCGGACCTGCAGCGCGTCGTGCTGGCCCCCGATAGCGACGAACTCCTGGACTGGCTGCGCATGCAGAAGCTGGTGCACGCGGACCGGACGCTGGGGTGGATGATGCTCCATGCCGGCCTGGCGCCGAGGTGGACCACGCAGCTGGCCGAACAGCATGCGCTCGAAGTCGAGAAGCAACTCCACGGCAAGGACTACCGAACCCTGTTTAGCAGCATGTATGGCGACAAGCCGAACTGGTCGAGCCACCTGACCGGCTACGACCGCTCGCGGGCGATCATCAACATGTTCACGCGGCTGCGCTACTGCACGCCGCGCGGTCGCATGGCCATCGAGGAAAAGGGCGCGCCGGGCACCCAGGCACAAGGCCTTTACCCGTGGTACGAAGTGCCAGGGCGGGTCGAGCGTGACCTGAAGATCGTGTGCGGGCACTGGTCGACCCTTGGCCTGATGATCGGCCACGGCGTGCACGCCATCGACACCGGTGCGGTATGGGGCGGCAAGCTCACCGCGCTGCAGCTCGACACCGACGAGGTGCGGCTGGTGCAGGTTCCGGGGCGCGACGTGAAGTCTGGGGGCTGAAGCGAAACGGTGCGGGCACCTGGTGTCATCGCGCCGCCCTGCGCCGCTCACTGTTTGCGGACGTAGTCCACGAACTCGAAAGCGAACGCATGGCGTGCGTCGGCCGCATGTCCCTTGCGCGCGACTTCGTTCCACCCGGCGGCGTCCAGCGGCGGAAAGAACGCGTCGGCGCCGGCGACAACGGTGTCGACGAAGGTGAACCTAAGCGCGTCGGCCATGGGTAGCGCCAGCTCGAAGATCTCGCCACCGCCAATTACGCACAACTCCGCTGCGTCTTCGCTGTCCGCGATCTCCCGCGCCCGTTCCAACGACTGCACTGCAACCATGCCGTCAAAGGGCACGGCGCCCGAACGGGTCATCACCAGGTTGCTGCGCCCGGGCAGGGCGCGGCCAAGGGACTCGGCCGTGCGCCGTCCCATCAGCAGCGGCTTGCCCATGGTCAGCGCCTTGAAGCGCTTCAGGTCGTCGGGGAGGCGCCAGGGAAGGTCGTTGTCCTTGCCAATGGCGCCGGCCCGATCCATGGCGGCGATCAGGGAGATCAACACGCGCTCACACCGCTACCTGCGCCTTGATTGCGGGAAACGGGTCGTAGCCTTCGAAGACGATGTTGTCGTAGGTGAAGGCGAACAGGTCCGTCACCTCCGGATCCAGGCGCAGCGTCGGCAATGGCCGCGGCTCTCGCGAAAGCTGTTCGCGCGCCTGCTCGTAGTGGTTCGAATACACGTGCGCATCGCCCAGCGTGTGGATGAAGTCCCCGACCTGCAGGCCACACACCTGCGCCACCATGTGGGTCAGCAGCGCGTAGCTGGCGATGTTGAAGGGCACGCCCAGGAAGATGTCGCCGCTGCGCTGGTACACCTGGCAGCTCAGCTTGCCGTCCACCACATAGAACTGGAACAGGCTGTGGCAGGGCATCAGCGCCATCTGCGGCAGCTCACCCACGTTCCAGGCCGACACGATGAGGCGACGCGAGTCCGGGTTGCGCCTGATTTCCTCGACCACCCACTGGATCTGGTCGATCTCGCCGCCGTCGGCGGTGCCCCAGCGACGCCACTGCTTGCCATACACCGGCCCGAGTTCTCCATTGGCATCGGCCCACTCGTCCCAGATCCCCACCTTGTGCTCCTTCAGGTAGGCGATGTTGGTGTCGCCCTTCAGGAACCACAGCAGTTCGTGCACGATCGCGCGAAGATGCAGCTTCTTGGTCGTGACCAGAGGGAAGCCCTGGGCCAGGTCGAAGCGCATCTGCCAGCCGAACACGCTGCGGGTGCCGGTGCCGGTGCGGTCGGATTTTTCCGTGCCCTCTTCGAGCACGTGGCGCAGCAGGTCGTGGTACTGCTTCATCTGGCCTCCTCAGCCGCGACGATCGGACGCAGGGTGGGCGAACGCCTCGACAGCCACAGCATCAACAATCCGCCTGCAACCAGCGGCAGGCTCAGCAGCTGACCCAAGGTGAGCCAACCGAAGGCGAGGTAGCCGATATCGGCATCGGGCACGCGCACGAATTCGACGGCGAAGCGGAACACGCCGTACAGCAGCGCAAACATTCCCGACACGGCATAGCGTGGGCGCGGCTTGCTTGAGTACCACCACAGCACGGCGAACATGACCAACCCTTCGAGCAACGCCTGGTACAGCTGCGATGGATGGCGAGCGAAGGCATCGAGCGCTCCGGCGTCGAATTGCGCCTGCAGCGCCGCAGCGTCCAGTCCCCGGAACTGCTCCGGGAGCCCGTTGGGGAACACCACGCCCCAGCCCGCGTTCGTGTACTTGCCCCAAAGCTCGGAGCCGATGAAGTTGCCGATGCGGCCGAAGCCCAGCCCTGCCGGTATCAGCGGCGCCACGAAATCCATGGTGTCGAAGAAATGCAGCTTCTGCTTCCGGGTCCACAGCCAGGCCGCGACCATCACGCCCAGCAAGCCACCGTGGAAGCTCATCCCGCCTTCCCATATCTTGAACAGGATCAGTGGGTTGTCCAGGAATGCGCCGAACGAATAGAACAGGATGCTGCCGATGCGTCCGCCCAGGACCACGCCCAGCATCCCGTAGAACACCAGGTCCGACAGCGCCTCCATACCCACCCCGGGCAGCCGCCCCGCCCGGATCCGCTGCCGGCCCAGGAGCCACGCGGCGAGGACTGCAAGCAGGTAGGTCCCGCCGTACCAGTGGATCTTCAGCGGACCGAGCGCGAGCGCGATCGGGTCGATCTGGTGGAGATAGATCATGTGGCCTGCGGTGCGATGGCGGTGGGGCTATTTTGCCCCACTACGACTCGGACCGCCCGCGAAGCCGGCATGGCCGACGTGCGTCGCGCACGCACGGCTCACGGAACGATCGGATGCTGGTGGCGGGCAGCGCGCCTGCGCATCAGCAGGTTGAGCCATTCGACCAGCACCGAGAAGCCCATCGCCGCGTAGATATAGCCCTTGGCAATGTGCACCTCGACACCGTCCAGGATCAGCACCACGCCGATCATCACGATGAAGGCCAGCGCGAGCATCTTGATCGTCGGGTTGGTGTCGATGAACCGCCCCATCGGGTTGGCGGCCAGCAGCATGACCGCCACGGCGATCAGGATGGCGGCGACCATCACCGGGATTTGATCGGCCATGCCCACCGCCGTGATCACCGAATCGAGCGAGAACACGATGTCGATGATCGCGATCTGCAGGATCACCAGCCCGAACACGCCCGAGGCCTTGGTGGTGGTCGGATCCTCGTCCTCGCCACCGGTGATCAGCTCGCGGATCTCCATCAGGCCCTTGACCAGCAGGAACGCGCCACCCAGCACCAGCACCAGGTCGCGGATGGAGATACCCATCCCGAACACGCTGAACAGGTCGTACTGCATGCGCGCCAGGAACGCCAGCGACACCAGCAGCGCGATGCGCGTGATGCAGGCCACGCCGATGCCGAACTTGCGCGCGAAGTCGCGCTGGCTCTCGGGAAGTCGACCCACCGCGATCGAGATGAACACCAGGTTATCGATGCCGAGCACGATTTCCAGCGCACTCAGGGTGACCAGGGTGATCCAGACGTTGGGGTCGGCCAGGAACTCGAGATTCATTGGTTACGACCGTCCCTCGGTGGATTCAAAAAAGCTTGTGGCCAACGATGAGGCACCAGCACAACGCCACGTTCAGCATCAGAACGAATACGGCCGCCGATCCCATGTCCTTGGCGCGACCGGAGAGCTCATGATGTTCTGCACCGAAACGCTCGATCACCGTCTCCACCGCCGAGTTGAGCAGCTCGATGGCCAGGACCAGCAGCATCGAGCCTATCAGCAGGATGCGCTCGACCGCGCCGTCCCCGAGCCACCACGCCAGCGGCGCCAGGAGCGCGAACAGGTATACCTCGAGGCGAAACGAGGATTCGTGTAGCCAGGCTGCCCGCAGTCCCTGCAGCGACCAGAGCGTCGCCTTGAAGATGCGTCCGGGCCCACGCGGCAGGTGTCCGTATTCGTCAGCCATCGGTTGGCCGGGACGCAACACGAACCGTCGGGCACCAGCGATGGGCGGGCTCTTGCATGCGCGGAGGCCTAGGGCGGGGGCACATTTTGCCACAGGCAGCCCCCCGCCGTGCCTGCGGTTGCATGCCGCCTGCGCGGCTATTCCACTGGCGTCACGGCAGCGGAGACGAATTTGAAGCGTTCCAACGTGATGATTCACGCGGCAATCGCACTGCTCCTCCTCGGGCTTGCCAGCGGCTGTTCGAGTACAGCCGTAGTCCCCGGGGCGCCTCCCATGACCGAGGCGGTCTCGAGCGCGGCATGGGAACAGGACATGGTGCGCTTCGGTGCCGAGGACGCCATGGTCCCACCGCCACGCGGCGCGGTGCTGTTCATCGGCAGCTCGTCGATCCGGCTTTGGTACATGCTGGAGGCCGATTTCGCGGAGGTCGCGGTGATCAACCGCGGTTTCGGCGGATCCTAGATCCGCGACAGCACCTGGTATGCGGGCCGCATCGTGGTTCCCTACGCCCCGTGCCACGTCATCCTTTACGCCGGCGACAACGACCTGCACAGCGGCCGCAGCCCGCTTCAGCTTCGCAATGATTTTCGCGCCATCGTCCGGCGCCTTCGTCCGGCGTCTGCGCCGCGACCTGCCCCGTGTCCGCATCTCCTACATCGCCATCAAGCCGAACCCTTCCCGCGTGGAGTTGCTCGACGCGCAGCGGCAGGCGAACGCCTTGATCGCAGCGGAGGCCAGGCACATGCGCGGAGTCGGCTTGATCGAAGTCTTCGATCCGATGCTCGACAGCGGCGGCCTGCCGCACGAGTCGCTGTTCCTCGCCGATCGCCTGCACCTGGACGCCACTGGGTATGAGCTGTGGCGGACGATCATCGGCCCGCACGTACGCTGCCCATGAAAAACCCTGGCCGGAGCCGCGCATGTGAACAGCGCGGGAGGGGGCTCATCGCCTACGGGCCATCGGCCCCGCGAAACCCATAGCCCAGCGCCAGGTCTGGGTGTGTTGCAACGCTCCGCCGCGGCAGATCGGCGCTGCGCGCCCTTCGCAGGGCTGGCTTCAGCGAAAGATGGCGGTGCCGCGAGCGCCGTCGACTCCGATCCAGCCACGATACATGCCCGCGGTGCTGAACGGCATGGCGATGTTGCCGTGGCGGTCGAGCGCGATCGCACCGCCGTCGCCGCCTTGCCCTGCCACCACCTCCAGCAGCACGTGGTTCGCAGCCTCGACGATGCCGTCGCCGCGGTATCTCACCCGCGCCGCGATGTCGTGTGCAACGGCGTTGCGAATGAAGAACTCGCCCCATCCGGTGCCGGAGACGCCGCAGTTTTCGTCCGCCCAGGTACCGGCGCCGATCAGCGGGGAGTCGCCGACGCGGCCGAAGCGCTTGTTGGTCATGCCCCCGGTGGAGGTGGCGCTGGCGATGTGTCCCTGCTGGTCCAGCGCCACTGCCCCCACGGTGCCGAAGTAGCGCCCGCGAAGGGCACCTGGCGCCTGGTCCGCATCGTCTGCCGCCTTCTGCTCCTGATCCAGCTGCTCGCGTCGCGTCGGCGTATCAAACCAGTCGTTGCCGACGCGCTCGATGTGCGCAAGCGTGTCGGCGAAGCGTTCGGCGCCGGCGCCCACCAGCATCACGTGGGCAGACTCCTCCATGACCGCGCGTGCCAGGGTGATCGGATTGCGGATGGTGGTGACGCCTGCGACCGCACCGGCGCGGCGGTCGCGGCCGTCCATCAGCGATGCGTCCAGCTCATGTCCGCCCTCGGCGGTGTACACCGCGCCCTTGCCAGCGTTGAACCGTGGTGTTTCCTCCAGCACCACCACCGCTGCCTGGGCTGCATCGAGCGCACTGCCAGCAGCGATCAGAACCGCATGGCCTGCATCCAGCGCCCGATAGAGATCGGCGTGGATCGCGGCTTCCTCGGTGGCGTCCATGCGATCTCGATCGATGACGCCAGCGCCGCCGTGGATGACCAGTGCAAAGGGAAGAATGGCCATGGGCTACATCTGGTTGGGAGGCGCGAAGGATAACGTTTTCGCCCGGTGCTCCGAGCGCGCAACCGCGCGCCGTGGAATCGCTACTGCTGTCGAAGCGCCTCGATGGGATCCAGCTGCGACGCCTTCCGCGCCGGGTAGTAGCCGAAGAACAGACCGGTTGCGATGGAGAATCCGGCAGCCACGGCGATGATCTGGCCATTGAGTGCCACCGGCAGCGAGCCGAACTTGCTTATCGTCAGCGCGCCGGCCACGCCCAGTGCGATGCCGATGACTCCACCGATCAGCGAGATCAACATCGCCTCGGCGAGGAACTGACGGCGGATGTCGGTCGGCCCTGCACCCACCGCCATGCGCAGGCCGATCTCGCGGATGCGCTCGGTGACCGACACCAGCATGATGTTCATGATGCCGATGCCACCGACGATCAGCGAGATCGTGGCCACCGCACCGAGCAGCAGCGACATCAGGCGCGTGGTGGCGGTGCGCGTGGCCACGATCTCGCTGATGTTGCGCACGCTGAAGTCGTCCTCCTCACCCGGGTCGATTTTGTGGCGCTGGCGCAGCAGGGCCTCGACCTCGCCCTGCACGTAGGAGAGATCCCCCGCATCGTTCACCGTCAGGGCGACCTGCATCACGGCCTTGGGTGGAAGTCCCATTGCCCCGACCAAGCGGCGCCGGGCGGTCTGCATCGGCACCATCATCACGTCGTCCTGGTCCTGACCCCAGCCGCCCTGGCCCTTGCTTTCGAGTGTGCCGACGACCACGAAGGGCACCCTGCCCAGTCGCACCGTCTGCCCGACGCCGGTTTCCTCTCCGAACAGTTCCCGCCGCACCGTCTCGCCCAAGATCACCTCCTTGGCGGCGCCGCCGTAGGCCTGTGCATCGAAGCGGTCGCCTTGCGCCACCACCCAGCCGTTGATGTCGAAGTAGTCCGGCTGCACGCCCTGCCAGCTTGCAGACCAGTTGTTCTCGGCAAACACCACTTGCGTGTTGCCACGCAGCGAGCCCGACACGTACTGCACTTCGGGAATTTCGCTGCGGATCGCATCGACGTCGTCCTCGTCCAGGGTGAAGATGCTGCCGGCGCCCATCCGTGCACCGCCGGGGCCGCGCTGCGAACCGGGAGAAATGTCGAGCCGCTGGGAGCCCAGGCCCGAAACCAGCTTGTCGATCTCGGCCTGGGTGCCTTGCCCGACCGAGACCATGACGATGACCGCGGCAATGCCGATGATCACACCCAGCGAGGTGAGCGCGCTGCGCATCCAGTTGCCCCGCAAGGCGAAGACGGCGGTGCGGAAAATGTCGATCAACTTCATGGCCTCGCGTCCTCTGCGTGCAGCTGGCCATCACGCATCACGACGATGCGATCGGCATGCGCGGCGACTTCGGCATCGTGGGTGATGATGATCACCGTGTGGTCATCGTCACGCAGGCGCTTGAACAGGGCCAGGATCTCCTCGCCGGTCTTCGAGTCCAGCGCGCCGGTGGGTTCGTCGGCCAGCAGGATCGCCGGCCGGTTGATCAGCGCCCGCGCGATGGCCACGCGCTGCTGCTGGCCACCGGAGAGTTCGCTCGGCCGGTGCGTCGTGCGCTCGCCAAGCCCGACGGCGACCAACGCCTCGAGCGCGCGCTTCTGGCGCTCTGCCGGTGGCACCTGCGCGTAACCCAATGGCATGGCGACGTTGTCCAGCGCGCTCATCCGCGGCAGCAGGTTGAAGCCCTGGAACACGAATCCGATCTTGTCGCGGCGCAGGACCGCCAGCGCCTCGGCATCCAGCGTCGCCACGTCGATGCCGTCGCAGGCGTAGGTGCCGGCGCTGGGCGTGTCCAGGCCACCGATCAGGTTCATGAGGGTGGACTTGCCGGACCCCGACGGACCCATGATCGCCACGAACTCTCCACGGTCGATGCGCAGGTCCACGTCGCGAAGCGCAACCACCTCGGCTTGCGTGCCTTCGGAATACACCTTGCCCAGCCCGCGGGTTTCGATTGCCGGCACGCGCGTGTTGCTCATTGCGCCGCGCGCTCGCCGGTGACGATCACATCGCCTGCCTCGATGGCGCCGGACACTTCGGTACTGGTTCCGTCGCTGGCGCCGATGCGCACCAGCACCTGGCGTGGTTTCCCGTCGACCAGCTCGAACAACGGCGCCCGGCGCGCGTTGACCAGCTCGGCAACGGCAGCACTCCAGCGTGCGCGCTGGGCCTCGTCCAGGCTTGCGGAAAACTCGCTGAAATCCTGCTGGTAGCGCTGCAGGATCCGCTGGCGCATCTGCGCCGGGATGTTGCCACCGCCGGCGGCGCCTCGCTGCGGCTGCCCGCGCCCGCCAAAGACCCGGTTGGTTTCCGCCGGCGCGGCCTGGCGCGCGGCCTGGCGCGCCTCGATGGCGGCCAGGGCCTGATCGAATGCGGCCTGCTGACGCGCATCCAGGGACATGGTGGCGGCCACCCTGGACAGGTCGCCGGTGATGCCGCCGCCCTGTGGTGCGGCCTCTGCTTCGATGGCTTCGGCCACGGCACCGGTGGGCTTGTAGCGAAGCGCGGCATTGGAGACCTTGAGGACATCGTCGCGCCGGCTGACCTCGATCTCCGCATTCACGGTCAGCCCGGGCAACAGTGTGCCGTCACTGTTGTCGACCGACACCACCACAGGATAGGTGACCACGTTGTTGGTGTTGGTGGCCGACAGCCGGACCTGCTGCACCGTGCCGCGGAATCGACGATCGGCGAAGGCATCGGCGGTGAACGACACCGCTTGGCCTACGCGCACCTGGCCAATATCGGCTTCGTCCACCGAAAGTTCGATCTTCATCTGGCCGAGGTCTTCGGCAATGGTGAACAGTTCCGGTGCCTGCAGGCTGGCCGCCACGGTCTGGCCCGGCTCGATGCTGCGGGTGAGCACCACGCCATCGACCGGGGAGCGGATCACCGTTCGATCAAGGTTGATGCGGGTGGTGCGGGTGGAAGCAGACTGCTGCTGGATCTGGGCCTGCGCCGCACGCACCGCGCCGGCCGCCTGGTCCATTGCGGCCTGCGCCAGATCCACCTCACTGCGGGCAACCAGCCGGCGCTCGCCAAGGCCGGCCTTGCGCTCGAGATCGAGGCGTGCGTTGATCAGGGCGGCCTGCGCCTGCGCCAGGGAGGCCCGGGCGCTTTCGATCTGCGCATTGCCCTGCGAGATCTGCGCCTCGTAGCTGCTGGGATCGATGCGCGCGATCACCTGCCCCTTGCTGACTTTCTCGTTGAAGTCGGCAAGCACTTCGGTCACCTGCCCCGACACCTGGCTTCCGATCACGACCGTGGAGATGGCGCTGAGGGTTCCCGTGGCGGAGATGGAGACCCGGATGTCGCCGCTTTCCACTTCGACGGTGCGATACAGACCCTCGTCCGCGGGCTCGCCGCGGTTGCTCCACCACCAGGCCAGCATCCCCAGGGCGAGCAGCCCCAGCACACCGAGCATCTTGGGCAACGGGCGCGATCGCGCCTTGGGATGAACGGAGCGATTGGCGGCCATGCGTCGTTTTTCTTACCCGGGAGGGCATTAACGCATGTCCCGCCGAATTATTGACGCGCTGTGACAGTGTTTTCTGGAAACCACCCGCTGCGAAGCGGCTGCGCCCCGATCCGGATCATCCCAGGAAGCGGACGCTGACCGTAGTCCCATGGCCAGGGTCGCTTTCCAGCGCGACCTTCCAGCCGAAGCGGTCGCAGAGGCGCTTGACGATCGAAAGGCCCAGACCCGTGCCCCTTGGCTGTTCCGGATCCGCTTTATAGAAAGGTTCGAAGACGCGCTCAACGACTTCTGGACTCATGCCGATACCGCTGTCACGGACGGTCAGGCGGTCCTGCTCCAGTACCACGTCGATCCGCCCATGATCGGTGTAGCTGCACGCGTTACGCAGCAGGTTGCTTACCACGACGTGCATCACCCGCGGTGGCGCATGCAGGCGCGGTTTGGCATTGCAGGTGACTTCCAGGTCCACTTGCTTGCCGACCAGCAGTGCCCGCGCGTTGTCGGCCTCGTCGAGGACGATCTCGGCCAAGTCGAAATCCTCGCTCTGGGGCTGCACGTCGGGCTCACGCGCCAGGATCAGGAAGGCATCGACCACCGCCTCCATGTCGCGGCCCGCCCTCTGGATACGCTGCAGGGCGCGACCCATTCGCGGCGTCGACTCCTCGGTCATGGCCATGTCGGTCGCCACGCGTATCACGGTCAACGGCGTGCGCAATTCGTGGCTCGCATCGCGGGTGAAATGCCGCTCTCGCGCCACGTGGGACGCCACGCGCTCGGCCAGTCCGTGCAGCGCCGACGCCAGCTGGCGTGTCTCCCCCTGCACGTTCGGCGGCAGGGTGTCCGGGGCAAGCCCGCTGACGTCGGGATTCCGCGGGTCCCACTGCGAGACCTGGTGCGCCAGCCAGGTCACTGGCGACACCAGCCGCTTGGATGCGCGGTAGGTCAGTCAGAAGACCACATACAGCGCGACGAGCGCGAGCATGATGGGCAGCGTGCCGAACCAGAACGCCAACCGCTCCGCCTGCGAATCGAGGAACAACAGGTAGAGACGGCCCGCCGGCTTTTCGTCGACGAGCACCAACAGGTTCTCTCGGTCCAGGTCGCGGAAGCCGGCCTCCAGGTCGCGCAGGTTCTCCGCGAGGGTCAGGCTGGAGCGCCCACGCTCCACCAGATAGCCGCGCAGGTTGAACGTGTTCGGCGGCGGTTGCGCCCTTGAAGCGCCATGCAACTGCCAGTAATGATTCGCCTCTTGCTGCAGCGCCGTCTGCATCATGCTGTGCTTGACCACGGCGGACACCAGGAACGCCCCCAGCACGATGGCCATGCTGGCGAGCCCCGCCTGCAGGATGAAGGCCATCCGCATCTTGCGAGGCAAGGCCTGCGAGCTTCTTTCCCGCGGCTCGAGGGTCGGGGAGGCGGTGCGGGTTCTCGACACGCCTACGGACTCAGGCGATGTCCGCGATTCGGTAACCGGCGCTCTGCACGGTATGCAGCAGCGGCTTGTCGAACGGCTTGTCTATGACCTTGCGAAGGTTGTAGAGATGGCTGCGCAATGTATCCGAATCAGGCAGGCCGTTGCCCCAGATCTCGCGCTCGATTTCCTGGCGCGTCACCACCCGCGGGGACTCGCGCATGAGGATCGTCAGCAGGCGAAGACCAATCGGCGAGAGCAGCAGTTCGATTCCGGCTCGGGTCGCGCGCATGCTCACCGGGTCCAGCACCAGATCGGCCACCTTCAGTACTTCGGCGCCCACCTGCCGACGCTCGCGCCGGATCAGCGCGCGCAGCCGCGCTTCCAGCTCCTGGATCGCGAATGGCTTGGTCAGGTAATCGTCCGCGCCGGAACCCAGGCCGGTGAGCTTGTCGTCCAGCGTGTCGCGCGCTGTCAGCATCAGGACCGGGGTCGACTTGCGCGCCTCGTTGCGCAGCCTGCGGCACAACTCCATGCCGTCCATGCGCGGCAGCATCAGATCCAGGACCAGCACGTCGTAGCTGTTCTCCACCGCAAGGCGATAGCCATCGAGCCCATCGGTGGCATAGTCGACCTCGAATCCCTTGCCTTCAAGGTATTCGCCGATCATCTCGGAGATGTTCCGATTGTCTTCGACCACCAGCACCAAGCCGGCGGTCTCCTGTGTTTGACGCATGCACTGCCTCCAGTCGTTGCTTCAGCTTTGTGAAGCTAGCGGGTAGGAGGTTGACGCCGCGTGAAGGCCGCGAATGCAGGCGCCGCCTGGGTTTCGGCCATGTCCAATGTGCGCGGATTCAGGGTCGCTCTGAGTCGGTCGAGACTCAGATCTTGACCCGTCCGGCCAGGATGTCCTTGAACATCACCCAGTCCCCTGCGAACGAGTACAGCGGGTGCTTGAACGTCGCTGGACGATTCTTCTCGAAGAAGAAGTGACCGACCCAGGCAAAGCCGTACCCGCACACCACGGCGCCGAGCAACCAGAACGCACTGCCCGTCAGCAGTGCGATCGCCAGCAGCGCGAGCACCCCCAGGCTGCCGATGAAATGCAGGCGGCGCGAGGTCCGGTTGCTGTGCTCCTCCAGGTAGAAGGGGTAGAACTCGCGAAAACTTGCGAAGCGCTTCATTGATTTCTCCAGCACGTCATCCACCAATCCATGATGCCGCGCATCGGTGCGCTGCACAACGCGAGGCGTGCTCGCAGGTTGCCGCTAGTCCTGCCCGCGTTCGAGCCGCTTGGCGCGGTCCCAGTAGGCCTCTTGCCTCTCCAGCGGCAGGTCCGCCAGGCTGGTGCCGTCGGCGGCGGCTTGCTGTTCCATGCTGCGGAACCGGCGCTCGAACTTGAGGTTCGCCTGGCGCATCGCCGAGCCCGCGTCGACGCCCGCGTGCCGGGCCAGGTTCGCGCAGACGAACAGCACGTCACCGATCTCGTCCTGCAGTCGTGCATGGTTGCGCGCGACATCGCCGCGCGCAAATTCAGCGCGCACCTCTTCTATTTCCTCATGCAGTTTCGCGATCACCGGCGCCGGATCGGGCCAGTCGAAGCCCACCCGAGCGGCACGCGACTGCAGCTTTACCGCTCGCTGCCACTCCGGCATTCCACGCGACACGCCCGCCAATGCGGAGCGGTCGGTGTCGCCGGCGGCCTCGCGCTCGCGCCTTTTGTGCGCTTCCCATTCGCGCGTCTGTTGCTCCGAGTCAGCGACGCTGGCGCCAGCGAACACGTGCGGGTGGCGCCGGACCATCTTGTCGGATATCGCTTCGACCACGTTGGAAAAGCTGAAGCTCCCGCGCTCCTGGGCCATCTGCGAATGGAACACCACCTGCAGCAACAGATCGCCCAGTTCGTCCTTCAGGTGATCCATGTCGCCGCGATCGATGGCGTCGGCGACCTCGTAGGCTTCTTCGATGGTGTAGGCGGCGATGCTGGCGAAGTCCTGCTCCAGGTCCCAGGGACAGCCGGATGCCGGATCGCGCAGGCGCGCCATGATCGCCAGCAGCCGCTCCATGCCGCCCGTAGGTTCCTCACTCAAGCCAGGTCCTCCAGGGCAGCTGCGGATCGCCCAGCGCAAGGAAGTCGCCATTCAGCAGCGTCTCGCGCTGGTTGTACCGGAACGGGCGTCCGTCCGGGGCGATCACCACCCCGCCAGCACACTCGAGCACGCACTGCCCGGCCGCCGTGTCCCACTCGGAGGTGGGACCGAAGCGCGGGTATACGTCCATGGCGCCTTCGGCGATGCGGCAGAACTTGAGCGAAGACCCCAGGCCCACGGTCTGCGTGTCGCCGATGCGCGACAGCAGCGCTTCCGTGCGCAGGTCGTGGTGGGAGCGGCTGGCGGCAACGTGCAGGGTGCCAGTCGCGGGTCTGCGGGTAAGCAGCCGGACGTCCGCAGCGTCGCTCGCACGCTTGAACGCACCTGCGCCCCGCACACCGTGCCACAGCATTCCGCCCACCGGCGCCAGCACCACGCCCATCACCGGCTCGCCCTCGTCGATCAGGGCGATGTTGACGGTGAATTCGCCATTGCGCTTCACAAATTCGCGTGTGCCATCGAGAGGATCCACCAGCCAGTAGCGCTGCCATTGACGGCGCATCTCCCACGGGTTGCACGCTCCTTCCTCCGACAGGACCGGCCAGCCGTGGCCGAGGGCGCGCAATCCGGCGTCGATGATCCGGTGCGCTGCCAGATCGGCTGCGGTGAGCGGACTGGCGTCCGGCTTGTGTTCTACCTCGAAGGCGTGGTCGTAGACTTCGAGGATCGCCGCGGCCGCATCGCGGGCGATGCGGATTACTTCTTCCCGCAGGTCTACACCGAGCGCGCTCAAGGCCGGCGCGCCAGCCACTCGCGGGTGATGAAAAGCGCAGCCAGCGAGCGGCCTTCCGAGAAATCCTCGCGCAACATCAGCTGATCCAGCGCATCCAGCTTCCACGGCACGACTTCCAGCTCTTCGGGCTCATCCCCGGGCAGCCTTTCCGGGTACAGGTCGCGCGCCAGCACCAGCCAGGACTGGTGGCTCATGTAGGTCGGCGCCAGGCTCATCGAACGCAGCACGTCGATGCGGCGTGCGCCGTAGCCGGCCTCTTCCTTGAGCTCCCGGTTGGCGGCCTGCACGGGATCCTCGCCGGCGTCGATGCGGCCCTTGACCAGCCCCAGCTCGTAGCGGTGCAGCCCCGCGGCGTATTCGCGCACCAGCAGCACGGTGTCGTCATCGAGCATCGGCACGACCACCACCGCACCATGGCCACCTGGCTTGAGGCGATGGAAGATGCGTCGTTCGCCGTTGCTGAATTCGAGGTCCAGTTCCTCCACCATGCGGTCCCCGGAGGCTTGGGCGCGCTCGACAATTCCGTGGATGGTTGGCAGTGGCCTGCTCATCGCACGGCCCCACGGCGCGTGCGGGCGGTGGTCGATATGATGGGCGGATGCAGGAACAGACTCATGGAACACAAATGCTAACAGAGGCCGAGCGTTGGCGGTCGCGTGACCTTGCGGTGCTGTGGCACCCGTGCACGCAGATGCGGGAGCACCCGGACACGCTCCCCTTGATACCGATCGCGCGCGGCGAGGGATCCTGGCTGGTCGACCATGACGGCCACCGCTACCTCGACGCCGTGAGCAGCTGGTGGACGAACCTGTTCGGCCATTGCGAACCCCGGATCGCTGCTGCGATCGCGCGCCAGGCGCAGACCCTGGAGCAGGTGATGCTGGCTGGTTTCAGCCACCCGCCGGCGGTCGAGCTGGCCGAGCGGCTTTTGATGGCCGCACCCCGCCAGGAGGGGCGGGCGCCCTTGGCCAAGGTGTTCTACGCCGATAACGGCTCGGCCGGTGTGGAAGTGGCATTGAAGATGGCCTTCCACTACTTCCACAACCGGGGCGACACTGGCCGCAGCAAGTTCGTGGCCTTGGAGAACGGCTACCACGGCGAGACCCTGGGCGCGCTGGCCGTCGGCGATATTCCGCTGTATCGACGGGTCTATGCCCCGCTGCTGACCGAAGCGGTGTTCGCGCCATCGCCCGACGCCTACCTGGCCAAGGAGGGTGAAACCGCGGAAGACTGCGCCCATCGCGCCGCCGATGCGCTGGCCGTGCTCCTCGAGCGGCATTCTGGAGAAATCTGCGCATTGATCGTGGAGCCGCGGGTCCAGTGCGCCGGTTCCATGCGCATGCATGACCCGGTGTACCTCACACGTGCCAGGGCACTGTGCGACGCCCACGGGATCTTCCTCATCGCCGACGAGATCGCCGTTGGCTTCGGTCGTACCGGGACGTTCTTCGCCAGCGAACAGAGCGCAGTGATGCCGGACCTGCTGTGCCTGTCCAAGGGCATCACCGGCGGCTTCATGCCGCTGGCTGCGGTACTTGCCACCCAACAGCTGTATGACGGCTTCCTGCATGATTCACGCGAACGCGCGTTCCTGCATTCCCACAGCTACACCGGCAATCCACTTGCGTGCGCCGCGGCCCTGGCTTCGCTGGACATCTTCCGCGACGACCAGGTGCTGGCGCGTAATCGCGCCACTGCAGCGCGCATGGGAACTATGGCGCGGGAACTGTCGGGTCACCCGCACGTGGCCGATGCGCGCCAGGCCGGGATGATGGTGGCCTTCGAACTGACGCAAGGCGGCAACCGCCGCACTCCGTTTGAACCTTCGGCCCGCGTCGGCCTGCGCGCCTATCGCGCGGCGCTGTCTCGCGGCGTGGTGCTGCGACCGCTGGGCGACGTCCTGTACTGGATGCCCCCCTATTGCATCGACGAGCAGCAGCTGGCCCTGCTTGCGAAGGTCACGCGAGAGGCGATCGATGAGGCCACGGCGTGCGCCTGACCCGCTGCCACGTCTCGGTCCCACTCTCGGTCGGTGCGCGCGTGGTGCTGCCGGAGGGTGCGGCCAATCACCTCACCCGCGTGCTGCGCTTGCGCGTGGGCGAGGGCTGCATCCTGTTCAACGGTGACGGTTGCGACTACGCCGGCACCCTGGTGGCCACGGGCAAACGTGAGTCGATGGTGGAGATCGCTTCGGTCCGGCAGGTAGACAACGAATCACCGCTGCACATCACCCTGGTCCAGGGTGTCGCGCGCGGAGAAAAAATGGACCTGATCCTGCAGAAGGCGACCGAACTCGGCGTTGCCGCGTTCGTGCCGGTCATGGCGGAGCGCACCGAAGTAAAACTTGATGCGGAGCGGGCCACCAAGCGCATGGCGCACTGGCGCAGCGTCATCAGTTCGGCCTGTGAACAATCGGGGCGGGCACGGGTGCCGGGAATCGGCGCCGCCGTGCCCTTGGCCGATGCCTTGCCGGAGTTGGATCGCGCTTCGATGCTGCTCACGCTGGACCCCAACGGGGAATCCAGCATCGGCTCGATGGAGGCCCCTGTCGACGCCCGGGCCACGATCGCGATCGGGCCAGAGGGTGGTTGGTCGCCACGCGACCGGGACCAGCTGCGCGCCGCGGGCTTCCAGGGGCTGCGCCTGGGACCGCGAGTGCTGCGCACCGAGACGGCAGGGCTCGCCGCCATCGCGGCGCTGCAGGCGCGTTTCGGCGATCTGGTGAGCAACCCATCGGATTGAGGCGAGAACAGCGCACCTTGCGCATCGGCAGGTTGCGCGAGGGAACCGCCCGTGCATGATCACTGCCTGCCGAAAACGCGCAGGCAGCAAGTCACCCAGGTCAGGCGGCGGCGGCCGCCAGGGCTTCAGCAAGCATTTTTTCGATGCTTTGCAGGTCCGGGAGCAGCGCCGCTTCGTCGCCGAGCAGGACTCTCACCTGCACACCCGGCGGCAGGGCTTCTTCGGTGGCGTCGGCAAGCAGGCCATCGCGCGGCACCGAGATCAGGCGCGGGAACGACTGGGTCAGCAGGGCGAAGTACGGCATCTCCTCGCTTCCCCCCAATGCCTTCAGTACGACCACCCGGCTATTCTTCGCCACGCTCTCTTCCACCTGCCCGCTCAACTGCGCGAACGAGACCACGGGGACCTGCCAGCCGTGCCAGCGGATATTGCCCGCCAGCCATGCGGGAGCATTGTCGATCGGCTCCACTGGCGCGCGGGCCAGCACCTCGGCGACGGTGGCATTGGGCAGCAGGACGCGGTCTTCGCCTGCCTGCACCAGTACACCGCGGATCTCGTCGTTAGAGTGGGCCATCGTTGTTCCTGTTGCTAAAGGGGCTCACGCGCCCAGGTGGGCGGCCGCGCTGGCGGCCAGTTCGGCGGGCGTGCCAGTCATTCCGCCACGGGCCGCCAGCGCCTTCGAAGCAACCGCGTCGTAGCATCCCTGCGGGGACTGGCCGGCAACGAATGCACCCCTCTCGCCGAGCGCCATAACCGGGTCGACCCGGTTGCCGTCGCTTCCGCTGAGCAGCAGGACGGCGCTTTCGCTCGGAGGCAGGGCGGCGATCAAGGCGTCGTAATCGGCATCGCCCTCGGTGAAATGCACCACTCCTTCCACCACATGCATGGCGACGCCGTCGGGCAGGACGTAAACCCGCTTTGGCCGCGCCGGACTGCCTGCCACGGCCAGCTCCACGGGCAGCACCGAAACCCGCGCCATCTGCTTGACCAGGTTGTCGTGGCGTCCGCCGTCCAGGCGCAGCTGGACCAGGACAGGCCTGGAGAGATCGGCGGGCAGTTCGGCCAATACCTTGCGCACCGCGGCCGGTCCGCCGATGCCGGCGAACAGCAGCATGGCACCGCGGCGCATTGCAGGTTCTGCGCGTGCTTCCACGGATGCGCCGGCCGCATTGCTTGCTTGTTCTGGCTCCAGCTCGAGCGCCATCGGCGCTCGCAACGACGCGGCCGAAACCAGTCCCGCACGCTCCACTGCAGGTTCCGCTTGCGCGCTGGAAGCGCCGGCCCGGGGCTGCCACGCCCCCGGCTCGATATCCAGGTCAAGACCGCGTTCGGCTGCGGCGGGCTGCAGCTGCAAGCCGCCCAGCGGCAGGTCGACCGAAAGGACCTGGGCCTCTTCCAGATGCATCTCCATGCGCGCGCCTTCGTGCATCTGAGCAGGCGAAGTCGGACGACCCGGTTCGGGCTGCGCCGGCTCCGACTCGCCCCCAGGCGGCAGGACGTCTGCGTGACCGTTCAATTTTGCTTTAAGGTGCCGCCCCCACCGCTGCGCCTCCCAGCCCTCTCTGCGCGCCGCCAGTTCGGCTTCGTCGTAGATCACGGTCACGGCAGGATCATTGAGCACCGAATCGAAACAGGACAGGCTGTCTTCAGTCCCGGACTCCAGAGCCACAAGGACCACGTGCGCGCCTGCCGCTTCCAGTTCGGAAGACTGCAGGCTGTTTGGATCCCCCTCGAGCACGATGCTGGCTCCGGCGGCTTCCAGCGCCTGGCGCAGCTGGTCGCGCGCCTGCCCTGGCTTGGCCAGCAAGGCGACCCGACGGGCATCGTCGCTCCGCGGTGAGTCAAGCTCATTCGCGGACACGGGCGATCCCCAGCAGGTCGTATACATTGCGCATCAGGTCGAGCTCCTGGTACGGCTTGCCCATGTACCGCTGGACGCCGATCTCGATCGCGCGCTGCCGATGCTTGTCGCCGGTACGCGAAGTGATCATCACGATCGGGACATCCTTGAAGCGCGGATCGGCCTTCATTGCGGTCGCCAGCTCATAGCCGTCCATTCGCGGCATCTCGATATCAAGCAGCATCAGGTCGGGCACCCGCTCTTCCAGGCGCTCGAGCGCCTCCACGCCGTCGCGTGCCACCGAGACCTCGAAGTTGTGTCGCTCCAGCACCCGGCCGGTCACCTTGCGCATGGTCAATGAATCGTCGACCACCATGACCAGCGGCACGCGCCGTTCTTCCGGTGCCGGGGCGTCGGCTTCGAACAAATGGGGCTGCAGGATATGGCGGCGCACCAGCGGGGCGACGTCCAGGATGACCACGATCCTGCCATCGCCGGTGATCGTGGCGCCGTAGATGCCGGGTACGGATGCGATCTGCGGGCCGACCGGCTTGACCACGATCTCGCGGTTGCCCAGGACCTGGTCCACCGCCACGGCGGCACGCAGGTCACCAGAGCGCACCAGCAACAACGGCACCTGCGGCATGCCTTCGGCGCGAGCCGGCGCATGGCCGGTGAGCGAACCGAGATCGTGCAGCACGTAGTCTTCGCCGGCGTAGACATACACCGCGCCCTTGGTCTCGAAACGCTCGCGTGCAATCCGGCCCACGCCCGCCACCGCCGCAACCGGGACAGCGAACTGCGTGTCGCCGATCTCGACGAAGACGGCCTGCGTCACCGCCAGCGTCTGCGGCAGGCGCAGGGTGAAGCTGGTGCCGCGCCTGGACTGGGACTGGATCTCGAGCGAGCCACCCAGCTGGCGCACTTCGCTGTAGACCACGTCCATGCCCACGCCGCGCCCTGCAAGCTGGCTGATGCTGTCGGACGTGCTGAAGCCGGACTCCAGGATCATGCGCTCGAGGTCGCTGTTGCTGACGTTCGCTCCCGGCTGCACCATCTTGCGCTGCTCGGCGCGGCGACGGATCGCGGCATGGTCGATGCCGGCACCGTCGTCGGACACCTCCAGCACCATTTCCGCGCCTTCCCGGCGCAGGGCAATCTGCACCGTTCCCTCTTCGGCCTTGCCCGCCTTGCGGCGTACCTTCGGCGATTCCAGGCCGTGGGCCACCGCGTTGCGCAGAAGATGCTCCAACGGTGCCGTCATGCGCTCCAGCACGTTGCGGTCGAGTTCGCCGTGGGCGCCGTCGAGGTGGAGCTTGACCTGCTTGCCCGTGTCCGTGGCGGCCTGGCGCAGCACGCGGCGCAGGCGGGGCACGATGCCATCGAACGGCACCATGCGCGCACGCATCAGGCCATCCTGCAATTCCGAGCTCACGCGTGACTGCTGCTGAAGCAGGCCGTCGTACTGGCGCGCAAGGTCGTCGAGCACGCCCTGCAGGCCGGTCAAGTCGGCAGCCGACTCGGCGAGGCCGCGGCTGAGCTGCTGCAGGGTGGAGAAGCGGTCGAGCTCGAGCGGATCGAAGGTCGGGTCGCGCTTGTCCTGCTCACGCTGGTAGCGGGCGACGATCTGCGCCTCGGTCTCCAGGTCCAGGCGCCGCAGCTGGTCGTGCAGTCGGGTATTGGTGCGGTCGAGTTCGGACATCGCGCCGCGGAAGGCGCCCAACTGCTGCTCCAGGCGCGAACGATAGATTGCAACTTCACCGGCGTTGATGACCAGGCGATCAAGCAGGTCGGCGCGAACCCTGACCTGCTCCTGTGCCAGGTGAGGCTGGATGTCGTCTTCTGCCAGGGCGCTGACGTCGACCGGTGCCGATAGCGGGGCCAGGGACGCGGCAGGTGCACGCGCGGCTGGGGCATCGCCTGACGCAGTCGCGGCCGTGGCGCGTTCGGGATGGGCGCGCCTCTCGAATTCCTCGATGAGCTCGGTCGGCATCTGCACCCGGCGATGGGCGCCGACCAGGGCAACCATGCCGTGCAGTCCGTCGAAACCACGTTCGAGCAACTGCACGCTCTCGCGATCCAGGTCGATGCGCTGTGCCGCCACCTGCTCGAGCAGGGATTCGATGGCGTGGCCAAGGTCGCCGATGGCGTTGATGCCCGCCATGCGCGAGCAGCCCTTGATGGTGTGCAGGTCGCGCTGCAGTCCAGTGACCAGGGAGCGGTCGTCCGGCGTGTCGCGGAGCTTTGCCAGCAGGCCATCGGAATGGTCGAGGAGGTCGTTTCCTTCCTCGACGAAAATATCGACCAGGTCGCGATCGAGTTCGGTGAAATCGAGGAGATCGTCCAGTACATCTTCGGAGGTTGTCATCGGCGTTTCCATCTCTTGTTCCGCGGTCGCCAGAGCGGCGGCGTTCGCGGCATCATCGAGCTGTTCGGATCGATCTGACGCGACATCCCTTGGGTCCACCATCGGCTCCTCCACCGGCTCTTCAAAGGCTGCGGCAGGCGCTGGCGCTTCAGCATCAGCCAGTGCAGATTCGGACTCCGTTTCCACCGCACACTCTGTCGCGACTTCATCCACTTCAGGCGCTTCGGCTTTGGCATCGAGGTCGGCCTCGGCTTCGAGCTCCGCGCCAGCATGTGCCTGTGCTTCTTGTGCTTCTTGTGCTTCTTGTGCTTCTTGTGCTTCTTGTGCTTCTTGTGCTTCTTGTCCTTCTTGTGCTTCTT
>JBDNHW010000046.1:0-6620 GCA_041688625.1 Pseudoxanthomonas sp. | reverse complement strand
TCGCGGCAGCGCTGCGTGGACTTCAGGCGCTGGCAGGCTGATCCTGCCGGCGATACTCCAGCAGTTCACCGGGCTGGCAATCCAGTTCGCGGCAAATGGCGTCCAGGGTTGCGAAGCGTACCCCTTTGACGGCGCCCGTCTTGAGCAGTGACAGGTTGGTCTCGCTCAGGCCGATGGCGACCGCAAGATCCTTGGACCGCATCTTGCGGCGCGCGAGCATGACGTCCAGGTTGACCACGATCGGCATTCAGACGAACTCCTGCACTTCGGCATCGAGCAGGTTCGCGTGGCGGATGATCCTTTCGACGATCAAGAGCCCAAGCAACACGATTGCGCCAAGGTAAAGCGGGTTCAGCGACCAGCTCCACACCGCCACGAAGGAACTGTTGAGTGCCCGGTAGTCCAATTCCACGCTGAAACACGTGGCAAGGATCGCCGCCGCCATTGCCCACATCAAGCCGCGCACGTGGGATGCAGCCTCCCGGCCCAGCGGCTCTGTTTCCGATAGCGCGGAGCCCAGCCGGCGGGTCCGGTCCAGCACCAGCAGAGCTAGCAGCGCCTGCAGAACTTCATAGAGGTTGGGATGTGCGGTAGGGCCAGTGAGATAGGCCTTCTGCATGAACGACAGGAAGTCGTCGGTCGGCACTAGGGGACTCGCCATCGCAAAGAGCAAAAGGGGAATGGCGATGATTGCCGCTACCAGCATGATCTCGCCGAAAGCCGCGAGCCGTGCGAGACGGATACCATCCTTGCGCAAGCGCTGCTGGTTGAACTCGAAGTGCTGGGCTGACATCTAGGTGCCTTGGGTGTTTATGTTAAACATAAAGTAATCCATGCTTAGAGCCATGTACAGCGGTTTGTTCTCTCAGTCGTTGCCAGGCTCCTGCATTAGTAGTAATACTACTAACCATGACACTTACCCAGACCCAGCAGTCCATCCTCGACTTCGTGGCCGAGCGCATCGAATCCGACGGCATGCCGCCTTCGCAGACGGAAATCGCGCGGGCCTTCGGCTTCAGCGGGGTTCGTGCGGCGCAGTACCACCTCGAAGCGCTGGAGGCGAAGGGGGCGATCCGCCGGATACCGGGGCAGGCGAGGGGAATCCGCATCGTTCATCCCGAAGCCGACGAGGAGGCAGTCACCGCACCCGTTCCCGATGACGCGCTGCGCCTGCCGATACTCGGGCGCGTGGCAGCGGGTACGCCGATCGGCGCCGACATCGGCTCCGATGACTTCGTGTTGCTCGATCGTGCGTTCTTCGCACCGGCGCCGGACTACCTGCTGAAAGTGCAGGGCGACTCGATGCGTGACGAAGGTATCTTCGACGGCGACCTCATTGGCGTGCACCGCACGCCCGATGCGCGCTCGGGACAGATCGTGGTGGCACGCATCGATGACGAGATCACGGTGAAGCTGCTCAAGATCGGCAAGGACCGCATCCGGCTGCTGCCACGCAATCCGGTCTATCAGCCCATCGAGGTGCTGCCGGACCAGGACTTCGCCATCGAGGGCCTCTACTGCGGCCTGGTGCGGCCCAATCGCTAGCGGCTACTTCCGATATTTCATTTTTCCCATTCAGCAGGTACTCCCCATCAAACAGGACTTTTCCGACCTTTCCCCGCGCCGTCATCCAATGGCGCAGGCACTGGTCGACACGATAATTTCAATTCCGGCCCGTGCCGTCGCAGCCTGTGCGATCCATGGCCGTTAAATTGCCCTCAACCCGAAAAGCCACCAAGGACACGACGATGGATGAGAACAAGAAGCGCGCGCTCGCTGCAGCCCTGACCCAGATCGAACGCCAGTTCGGAAAGGGCGCGGTCATGCGCATGGGTGATCAGGCCATCGAAGCGGTCGAGACCATTTCGAGCGGTTCGCTGATGCTGGACATCGCACTGGGAATAGGTGGCCTTCCAAAGGGCCGCGTGGTCGAGATCTACGGTCCCGAATCCTCGGGCAAGACCACCCTGGCGCTGCAGACCATCGCCGAGTGCCAGAAGAACGGCGGCACCGCAGCATTCATCGATGCCGAACACGCGCTCGATGCGATCTACGCCGCCAAGCTGGGCGTCAACGTGGACGAGCTGCTGCTCTCGCAGCCCGACACGGGTGAGCAGGCGCTGGAGATCGTCGACATGCTGGTGCGGTCCAATTCGGTCGACATGGTGGTCATCGATTCGGTCGCCGCACTGACGCCCAAGGCGGAGATCGAGGGCGAAATGGGCGACGTGTTGCCAGGCCTGCAGGCACGCCTGATGAGCCAGGCATTGCGCAAGCTGACCGGCAACATCAAGCGCTCCAACTGCATGGTTCTTTTCATCAACCAGTTGCGCATGAAGATCGGCGCGATGATGCCGGGCCAGAGCCCGGAAGTGACCACCGGCGGCAATGCGCTGAAGTTCTATGCCTCGGTTCGCCTCGATATCCGGCGCATCGGAGCGATCAAGAAGGGCGACGAAATCATCGGCAACCAGACCAAGATCAAGGTGGTCAAGAACAAGCTGGCGCCGCCGTTCAAGCAGGTCATCACCGAGATCCTCTACGGCGAGGGCATCAGCCGCGAGGGAGAGCTGATCGACATGGGCGTGGAGGCCAAACTGGTCGACAAGGCGGGTGCCTGGTACAGCTACGGTGATGAGCGCATCGGGCAGGGCAAGGACAATTCCCGCCAGTACCTCAAGGACAATCCGCAGGTGGCGAATCGCCTGGAAGCCGAACTGCGCGAGCGCTTCAAGCCGACCGAGATCAAGCCGGAAGAGGCAGAGGAAGAAGCAGAGGCGTGATTCTGGCCGATCAGGCAAGCTGCCGCTGGTGACGGGACAGATGCCAGAGAACCGACCCGATGTGGCTCCCAAGGCCCCGCGAAAGCGCAAGTCCAAGGAGCTCACGCCGACCCAGCGCGCATTGGCGCTGCTGGTCCGGCGTGAGCACTCGAGCAGGGAGCTGACACGCAAGCTGGCGGCCCGCGGCATTGAAGCTGCCGACGCACAAGCAGCGGTCCAGCGTCTGACTGGCGACGGTTGGCAGAGCGACGCGCGGTTTGCCGAAATGCTGGTAAGGACCCGCATTTCCCAGGGATACGGTCCGCAGCGGATCCGCGCCGAGCTTGGGATGCACGGGATCGACCGCGAGAGCGTCGAGACCGCCATGGAGTCGTTCGAGGGTGACTGGGCGCAAGTGGCAGCCGGAGTGCTGGCACGGCGTTTCGGTGGACGCCTGGTCAATGACAGGATGCAGCAGCGCAAGGCGGCGGAGTTTCTGTATCGCCGGGGCTTCGATGGCGATCTGGTGAGGGCCGCCCTGCGGGAGTCCGTTGGCGACTGATCAGTCCCAGCCTGCTAACCTTCGGGATTGCGTTGTTTACCTCGACTTCGGCCGTGATCGTCTGTGGACGAGGTGCGCGCCTCCCCGCCAAGCACCCGCCAGATGAACAGCAAAGACGACAATTTCAGCAGCAACAGGATCCGAAGCGACTTCCTGGAGTTCTTCCGCGGCAAGGGGCACACCATCGTGCCTTCCGCCCCGCTGGTTCCCGGCAACGATCCCACCCTCTTGTTCACCAACTCGGGGATGGTCCAGTTCAAGGACGTCTTTCTGGGGGCGGAGAAGCGCAGCTACGTGCGCGCGGCGGATGTGCAGCGCTGCCTGCGGGCCGGCGGCAAGCACAACGACCTCGATTCGGTCGGCTACACCGCGCGTCACCATACCTTTTTCGAAATGCTGGGCAACTGGTCTTTCGGTGACTATTTCAAGCGGGACGCCATCGCCTGGGCGTGGGAGCTGCTGACCGATGTCTGGAAGCTGCCCAAGGACCGGCTGCTGGTCACCATCTACCAGACTGATGACGAAGCCTTTGAGCTCTGGAACACGATGATAGGAATACCCACCGAGCGGATCATCCGCATCGGCGACAACAAGGGCGCGCCGTTCGCTTCGGACAACTTCTGGCAGATGGCCGATACCGGGCCATGCGGTCCCTGCACCGAGATCTTCTACGACCACGGCGCCCACATCGCCGGCGGCCCGCCAGGCTCGCCCGACGAGGACGGCGACCGTTACATCGAGATCTGGAATCTTGTGTTCATGCAGTTCGACCGCCAGCGGGATGGAAGCCTCGAACCATTGCCTGCGCCCTGCGTCGACACGGGCATGGGCATGGAGCGCTTGGCGGCGATCCTGCAGAACGTGCACACCAACTATGAGATCGATATTTTCCGGGCGCTGATCGCCTCTGCCTCCGAGCTGACGCAAACGCCGGACCTGGAAAACAAGTCACTGCGCGTCATTGCCGACCATATCCGCGCCTGTTCCTTCCTGATCGTCGATGGCGTGTTGCCGTCCAACGAAGGTAGGGGCTACGTGCTGCGCCGGATCATCAGACGTGCACTGAGGCATGGCTGGATGCTGGGGGTGCGCACGCCGTTCTTCCACCGCATGGTCCCGGTGCTCGTCTCGCTCATGGGGGAGGCCTACCCGGAGCTCGCAGCGGCACAAGACACCGTGGAGCGCGCACTCAGGGCCGAAGAGGAGCGCTTCGCTGAAACCCTGGATTCGGGGATGAAGATCTTCGACGAACTGGCCTCGCGATCTGGTGCGCTCATCGCCGGTGCGGATGCGTTCCGCTTGTACGACACGTACGGATTTCCAGTGGACCTGACTGCGGACATCGCCCGCGAGCGTGGCCTGTCGGTGGACATGGAGGGATTCGAGGCAGCGATGAAACAGCAGCGCGAGACCGCGCGCGCTGCCGGCAAGTTCGCCTCCGCAGGGGGCCTTCCCGCAGAGCTGGTGTCGCGTTTGAGCCCGACCGCTTTCGTCGGTTACGAATCGCTCGACGCCGGCGGATTGCAGGTCGTGGCCCTTCTGAAGGACGGCCGGCCCGTGGACAGCATCGAAGCGGGCGACGAAGCGGTGGTGATACTCGACGAGACGCCTTTCTACGCCGAGTCCGGCGGGCAGGTGGGTGACACCGGCATGCTGGTGGAGCAGGGGGTTGCCTTTGAGGTGGCCGACACGCTCAAGTACGCCGGCCAGTTCCATGGCCACATGGGCAGGCTGCGCGAAGGCTCGCTCAAGCTGGGCGACAAGCTGCTGGGATCGGTCGATGCTTCGCGTCGCTCAGCCACCATCCTCAATCACTCGGCCACCCACTTGCTGCACGCGGCGCTGCGCGCGCTGCTGGGCACCCACGTACAACAGAAAGGCTCACTCGTGGCGCCGGACAAGCTGCGTTTCGATTTCAGCCATTTCCAGCCGGTCACAGCGGCAGAGCAGGCCGAGATCGAGCGCAGGGTCAACGCCGAGATTCGCGCCAACCACGAGACCGAGATCCACGACATGGCCATGCAGGAAGCACTGGATTTCGGTGCCATGGCGCTTTTCGGCGAGAAGTACGGCGAAAACGTCAGGGTGCTGCGGATGGGCGGTTATTCCACCGAGCTCTGCGGCGGCACTCACGTATCCCGCACTGGCGACATTGGCTTGTTCAAGATCGTCAGCGAGACCGGCGTGTCTTCCGGCGTGCGTCGCATGGAAGCAGTGACGGGCCAGGGGGCGCTGGACATGGTGGCGCGCGAGCGGAAGCATCTGGACGAAGCGGCGGCTGTCGTGGGCGGCAGCCCCAACGAACTGGTCGAAAAGCTCAAGATGCTGCTGGATCGCCAGAAGAAGCTGGAGCGCGAACTGGACTCGCTGAAGGCGCGGGACGCGTCCGGCGCCACGGCCAATCTTGCCGAGTCCGCTGTCGAAGTGGATGGGATCAAGCTTTTGGCGGCCCGTGTGGAAGGGCTGGATGCCAAGGCGCTGCGCGAGGTCGTGGATCGCCTGAAGCAGCAGCTGGGCGATGCGGTCATCGTGCTGGCCGGTACTGACGAAGGCAAGGCCGCCCTGGTGGCCGGAGTCAGCGGGAATGCCAGTGGCCGGATCAAGGCTGGCGAACTGCTGTCGCATATCGCCACCCAGATCGGCGGCAAGGGTGGTGGCCGCCCCGACATGGCCCAGGGCGGTGGCGAGGACGGCCCGGCCCTGGTGGCTGCGCTGGCGGGCGCCAGGGACTGGGTTGCCAAAAAAATGAAAGTTGTACGATAGTCCAGTCGGTAACCGTTGCTGCCGCCGACGCGCGCCCGCTACCATGCCTCACGTAAGTGAACAGATCTGGAAGCGTGTCCGGCATCACATATGCGAACGCGCCCGCCGGCCGGTACCCTTGGTCGTATAAGGAGATATCTATGTTGATTTTGACTCGCCGAGTCGGCGAAACCCTGATGATCGGAGATTCCGTCACCGTCACCGTGCTGGGCGTAAAGGGAAACCAGGTGCGTATCGGCATCAATGCGCCGAAAGATGTGTCAGTACACCGCGAGGAGATCTACCAGCGCATCCAGCGTGGCGAAGAGCCCGCTACTCCGGCCGAGGCTGCAGAGACTGACCTGTCCACCTAACACGCCGAATTCGTTTGCCCGGGTCGCTGCCAGCGGCTATCCTAGGCGGCTGGCGCGGTACAGTGCGTCGGAGCGTCACTGCAAGATCCGGAGAGTTGCCCGAGCGGCTGAAGGGGCTCCCCTGCTAAGGGAGTATAGGGTCAAAAGCCTTATCGAGGGTTCGAATCCCTCACTCTCCGC
>JBDNHW010000045.1:0-9142 GCA_041688625.1 Pseudoxanthomonas sp. | reverse complement strand
CCACCGACGCCGATGCCCATTTTGGCCCGGTGGTCAGTGCCGCGCACAAGGCGAAGATCGCCCACTACATCCAGATCGGCGTGGACGAGGGTGCCGAACTGGTGGTGGACGGACGTGGATTCTCGCTGGCCGGCCATGAAGACGGATTCTTCCTGGGGCCGACCCTGTTCGACCACGTCACTGCCGGCATGGCCAGCTATCGCGACGAAATCTTCGGCCCGGTGCTGCAGATCGTGCGCGCCGACACCCTGGAGCAGGCCATTGCGCTGCCTTCGGCGCACCAGTACGGCAACGGCGTGGCCATCTTCACCCGTGATGGCGCCGCGGCGCGCGAGTTCGCCGATCGGGTGGAAGTGGGCATGGTCGGGATCAACGTGCCCATCCCAGTGCCGGTGGCCTACCACAGCTTCGGCGGCTGGAAGCGTTCGGGATTCGCCGACCTCAACCAGTACGGCCAGGACGGCGTGCGCTTCTACACACGCACCAAGACCATCACCCAGCGCTGGCCGGCGGTGGACGCGGCGGCCGAGCAGAGCTTCGTCATCCCGACGATGCGCTGAAGCGATCGCCACAGAGGAGAGATCGAGTTGGCCAACGCACTACTAAAGTTCTTCAGCACCGGCCCGGACCTGCCGGAAATCAGCGACAAGGCCACCATCGACGGCCTGTTCCGCAGGCACCGGCTGCGCGTGATGCTGGCGATCACCCTGGGCTACGGATTGATCTACACCTGCCGCCTGGCCCTGGGCGTGGTCAAGAAGCCGCTGATCGACGAAGGCATCTTTACCCCGGTGGAGCTGGGCATGATCGGCTCGGCGCTGTTCTACGCCTACGCCATCGGCAAGCTCACCAACGGTTTCCTGGCCGACCACGCCAACATGCGCCGGTTCCTGGCGGTGTCGTTCCTGCTCACCGCGCTGTGCAACCTGGTGATGGGCTTTGCCACCACGCTGTGGCTGGCGGTAGCTATCTGGGGACTCAACGGCTGGTTCCAGAGCTTCGGCGCGCCGGGCGGGGTGGTGGCCATGACCGCGTGGTTCTCCAACAAGGAGCGCGGCCGCGCCTACGGTATCTGGAGCACGGCCCATTCCATGGGCGAGGGCCTGACCTTCATCGGCGTGGGCACGCTGGTGTCGGTGCTGGGGTGGCGTTACGGCTTCTTCGGTCCCGCGCTGGTCGGCATCTTCGCTGCCGCCGGCATGTACTGGCTGGTGCGCGACCGACCCCCCACCATGGGCCTGCCCACGGTCAACGACTGGAAGCAGGACCATTACCTCGAGGCAACAAGCCCAGGCATCAAATCGGTGCTGGGCCTGCAGCTCTCGGTCCTGAAGATCCCCTCGATCTGGGTGCTGTGCCTGGCCGCAGCCACCATCTACGTGACCCGCTACGCGATCAACTCGTGGGGCATCCTGTACCTGCAGGAAGAGCGCGGCATGTCGCTGCCGGCCGCCGGTACCCTGCTGATGATCAGTACCCTGGCTGGTATCGCTGGTGCAATTTCATACGGCTTCATCTCCGACAAGTACTTCCACGCCCGTCGGCCACCGGCCAACCTGCTGTTTGCGTTGCTCGAGATCCTGGGCCTGTGCATATTCTTCTTCGGCCCCGGCGACTACTGGATAATGGTGGTGGGTATGCTGTTGTTCGGCATGGGCCTGACCGGACTGGTCACTTCGCTGGGCGGCCTGTTTGCCGTGGATATCGCGCCCAAGCGCGTGGCCGGCGCGGCGATGGGCGTGATCGGCATCTTTTCCTACATCGGCGCAGGCATCCAGGAGCACGTCTCCGGCGTGCTGATCCAGCGCGGCATGACCATGGTCGGCGACGACCGCATCTACGACTTCGGCCCGGTCATCTGGTTCTGGATCGGTGCCTCGGTGGTTTCAATGCTGCTGGCGGCCAGTCTGTGGCGTACAAGGCTGAGGGATTGACCCATGCATGACGCTTCCAACGACCTGACGTCGATGATCGAGGCCGCGCGTGCCGCAGGCGGAGGCCTGCGTGCGCACTTCTCGCAGCTGGGCTCGCTGTCCGTGCGCACCAAGGCAGGCGGACCTGCCGACATGGTGTCGATCGCCGACGAGGAAGCCGAGCGCACGGTACGCGCGATGCTGGCCAGCGCACAGCCTTCGTTCGGATTCCTGGGGGAGGAGGGCGGCAGGCACGGCGGCAGCGACGACGCGCAGACCTGGATCGTCGATCCGCTGGACGGCACCACCAACTTCCTGTTTGCCTGCCCGCTGTGGGGCGTCAACGTGGCGCTGGCGCGTGAGGGCCGGGTGGTCGCGGGCGTAACCTACCTGCCGGTACTGGACGAACTGTACGTGGCCGAGAAAGGCAAGGGCGCCTGGCTCAACGGGCAACGCATCCACGTCTCGCAACGCGTGAAGCTGATCGAATCGGTACTGGCCTGTGGCATCCCGTTTGCCGGCAAGCCCGAGCACCCGGTGTTCGCGCGCGAGATGGCGTTGCTCAGCGCGCAGGTGTCGGGTATCCGCCGCACCGGCGCCTGCGCCATCGACATGGCCTGGGTCGCGGCCGGGCGCTGGGACGCCTACTGGGAGCGCGCCACCAATGCCTGGGACATCGCGCCCGGCGTAATCCTGGTGGAGGAAGCCGGCGGCCTGGCCACTTCGGTGACCGGGACTCCGCTTGACCTGCACGGGCAGAATGTTTGCGTGTCCAACGGTTCCCTGCATGCCGGCCTGGTCGCGCAACTCAACTTCGCCCTCTGGCAGCAGACGGAGACAGCCGGATGAAACGTCGTGATTTCCTCGCCGCCAGCGTGCTGGCCTCGTTGCTGGCTGCGGTGCCACGCGCACTGGGCAAGGTATTCGGCTATCCACGCGCGCTGCAGGGGCCGATGATAGGCGCGCCCGGTCCCAGCCACTTCAGCGTGTGGGTGCGGGCCAGCGGCGAGTTCGAAGTGGCCCTTGAATATGCAACCGACCGCCACTTCACCGAAGTCATGCATGGCAGCACCGCCCAGGCAAGCGCGGCCACCGATTGCTGCGTGGTGCTTCGCGCCGAGGGCCTGCAGGCGGGCACGGAGTACTGGTACCGGCTTCGTTACGCCGGAGAAGAGGACCGCAACCAGTTCCTCCCGGCCAGCACACGCACCGCGCCGGCAGGTGCTGCCGACTTCCGGGTGGCATTTGGCTCGTGCTGCCGCATCCAGTTCGACCCGGAGCAACGCATCTGGGACACGGTGCGTGGGCTGGACCCGGACATGTTCCTGTGGCTGGGTGACAACATCTACGCCGACAGCGACCAGCCGGCGGCCATCGCCGACCTGTACGGTCGGGGCAGGGTGGTCCCGCGCATCGAGTCGTTCCTGCGGCGTACCCCGCAGCTGGCTACCTGGGACGACCACGACTTCGGCTACAACGATTCGGACCGCCTCAGCCCGTACAAGGCGCAGGCGCTGCAGGTGTTCCGCAACTACTGGGCCAACCCCGGCTACGGCGAGGACGGCAACCCGGGCGTCTATTTCAAGCAGCACTACGGCGGGGTCGACTTCTTCGTGCTCGACGGCCGCTACCATCGCGACCCTACCAACCTGCCCGACAACGCGTCCAAGACCATGCTTGGAACAGCACAGAAGGACTGGCTCAAACGTGAGCTTATGGCCAGCCGCACGCCGTTCAAAGTACTGGCCATCGGCGGGGGCTGGTCGTCCGCCGAGAACGAGGACGGGGGTGATTCCTGGGCGGTCTACATGACCGAACGCAACGAGATCTTCGACTTCATCCGCGAAAATGACATAGGAGGGGTGGTGTGCATCTCCGGTGACTCGCACATGGGCGAGCTCAATTGCATCCCGCGCTCGGAGCAGGGCGGTTACGACATCTACGATTTCTGCTCTTCGCCGCTGGCGCAGATGCCGGCCAACAAGAACACCCGGCAGACCCCGGAAGTGCGCGTGCGTGATACGTGGATGCGAAGCGTCAACGTGGGTGTGATGCGTTTCGACCTGACCGGCGAGGTCCCCACGCTGACCTACAACCTGCACGACGTGCTGGGTGAGCCGGTGTGGGAACCACTGGTGTTGACCCCGGCCGACCTTCGCAATGGCGCGCGCACCTGGGACAGCAAGTCCGACCCGGAGGAACTGGAGCGGCTGGAGCGTTTCAAGCGAGGTGAGGGCTACTACGGTTACGACGTGCCGGAGGGCTGGCCTAACCGCCCATATTACGGCGCAGAGTAATCAACAGTTGCCCCGGATAGCGGCGGCTGCGGCGCTCCAGCTCCTCCACTGGCACCTGCGAGCGCAGGCCGTCGTACTTGACGCGATGCTCGCTGAATCGGCGACCGCCAAGGTCGGTGAGTTCCGCTCGCAGGCGCCAGTCCCGTTCGAGCCGCTGTTCGGCGAACAGGGTCCATGACGCTGCCTCGCGTTCGGTCGACACCTCGTCGATACCGTACTTCACTTCCTTCATCGCCAGCGCCATTTCCAGGCCCCAGCTGAGGCCGCGCCCGGGCAGCGCGTGGGCCAGGGCGAAGCTCCCCTCCAGCGGGACCTCCTCCGAGATTGGTCGCCGCTTCCCGGTAGTCGGGTCGGTGACTCGGCTGCGCTGCCACAGCACTGCGGCGGAAAGGTGCAAGTTGGGCAGGCCGGCCGCCTGCAGCGAGCTACCTGCCTCCAGCGCCAGGCTGTCGCGCCGTCCGTCGCCGATGTTGCCGGGCGCGTCGAACACCTCGTCGCCGGCCACCACCGGTACCAGGTCGATCACGTCGCTGATCCGGTCGTGGGTCCAGGTAGCCACCCACGCGCCGTCTTGGAGGAACTTGCGCTCCCACGAGACCATGGCGCGTAAGGTCTTGTCCGGCTGCAGTTGCGCATTGCCGGCGGTGACCACGCCGGTGGTCAGCGAGGCGGACGCAACGAAGTCGTCGAAGTCCAGCTGGCCCACTTCACGCGACAGGGATACGCGCAACTGGCGCGATTCATCCCGTTCCCACGCCGCACTCACCCGCGGCTTGTAGTAGACGAAGCTGCGCTGAAGGGGGCTGTCACCGGTCTGGTCCAGCCGCGAGTGCTCGATTCGAAGATTCGATTCGAAGCTCAGCGCATCGGATGGCCGCCAGCTGGTGCCCAGCGATGCTTCCAAGCGCCGTTCCTCGATACGGATGTCGCTGCCCGGCAACGCCACGGCCACGCCATCCTCAAACAGGCGCGCATCGCCCTGCAGGAAGTTGAGCGCCGCTTCCAGCCCGGTATTGAGCGACAACCGGGTCGAATGCTCGTGGGTCATGGCGATGCTGCCGATGCCCTCTCCGGTGCGGGTGCGCTCCTCGAATCGCTCCTCGCCACCATCGGAGCGAGCACGCGACTGGGCATCCAGCCAGGACAGCTGCTGGCCAGCCATGACCTCCAGGGTGGAACGCTCGCCAACGCCACGCACGAAACGTGCACCGATCTCGGCCTCGTCGTAATCCTCGGTTTCGTCAACGGCTTCGACTTGGCCACCGATGCTGTCTTCCAGCCGAATCTGCGCACTTGCCCGTTCGCCGCGTACGGCCGAATGCAGCGCCAAGCTTCCGCCGGCCAGGGGCTGGCGCCAGCTTGCGGTGGCGTCACCGAGACGATCGACCGTCCGGTTGCGCTGCCCGAAGACTTTGAGCACGCGCCCTTCCGGCGAAGCGCTCACGATCCGGCCGCGCCCGCTGTCGTCATCCAGCTCAGGCGCAACCGTGACCGACAGCTCCAGCGCCCGGTCGTTGAAATGACGGCCGTATTCGAATTGGCCACTTGGCGTGAGCCACCCCTCGGTGGCGGCAACCAGACCGGCTTCCACGGCCATCTCGGAAACCGCGCTGGGTAGCCGCACCACATTGGCAAGCTGGGCGTGTCCGGCCAGGTTGTAGCCTGCTGATCCGTCCCGGATCAGCTCCACCCGCAACACCGAAGCGGCCGGAATGCGACGCAGGAGGGCCTGGATATCGTCTCGCTTGCTGCCCGGGCGTGCACCATCGATCAGAACGTTGCCCAGCGCGCCGGCGTAGCCGCGCACGTCCTCGTCGGCGGCCACGATGGTGAAACCCGGAAGACGCTGGACCATGTCCAGCGCGTTGGCCGGCGCGTAGCTGTCGAAATGGCTGGCGTCCAGGATTTCAATGGCTTGCGGCTGGGGTGGGGCAGCGGTCTCGCCGGCGCTGGCGCCGGCGGCAAATGCGATGCAGGACGCAAGCATCCAGGGAGCCAAGGGAGTGGACGAGGGAAAGCGGGCGCGCATCGAACGAGGATTCCGCCAGGGGATGGCTTAAGGCTAGACTTGGGGTGCTGACGGGCCGTCCCCGATGCGTGTCAGCAAGCTGTCAGGAGCGCGCCCGCATTCTTCGCCGCATGGACAAACCAACATTCAAATCACGCATGTTCGCCCCGCTGGCCCTGGCCGCGGCCCTGGTAGTGCTGCCGGCCTCGTTGGCGCTTGCCGGCAAGGACGACCACCTGGAGGCACGCGAGCTGCTGCAGCGCGGCGAGATCGTTGCGCTGGCCAGGATCCTCGAGGTGGTGAAGCGCCGCGTGCCGGGCGACGTGATCGAGGTGGAGCTCGAGCGCGACGATGGTGTCTGGGAGTACGAGGTCAAGGTGCTCACGCCTACCGGGCGCGTGCGCAAGGTCCAGCTGGGCGCACGCAACGCCGCGGTCCTCAAGATCAAGGATGACTAGCCAGGCATCGCCCATGGTTGCGCAGTCACGGCCCGGATCCGCGGCCTGATGCGCTGCCTGGTGGTCGAGGACGACCGTGACATCCGCGCTGACCTGCAGCAGACCCTGGAGGCCGCCGGATTCACTGTTGACGCGGTGGCAGACGGTCAGACCGCCTGGTACCAGGGTGATGTCGAGGACTACGACGCGGTGATCCTGGACCTGGGCCTGCCGCAGCTGGATGGGCTGACCGTGCTGCGTCGCTGGCGCGCTGCTGGGCGCGCGTTCCCGGTGATCGTGGTATCGGCACGCGGCGACTGGACCGAGAAGGTCGAGGGCATCGAGGCCGGCGCTGACGACTACCTGTCCAAACCATTCCAGATGGGTGAGCTGGTGGCGCGCGTGCGCGGGCTGATGCGGCGCGGCGCCGGCCGCCTGTCCAACGTGGTGGTGGTGGGTAACCTGCGCCTGGACACCGCTCGCATGAACGCTACTTTCCAGGGCGCGCCAGCGCGGTTGTCGCCACTGGAATACCGCACGCTCGATTACCTGGCGCACCAACCCGGACGCGCTGTGTCGGCCGGGGAACTGGCCGAACACCTCTACGGCGTGGCCGACAGCGGCGATGCCAATGCGATCGAGGCGATCGTCGCGCGGCTCCGGCGCAAGTTCGGCGCGTCCATCATCATCACCCGGCGCGGATTCGGCTACGTACTGGAAATCGAGTCGTGATCGCGCGCTCGCTGCGCTGGCGCCTGCTGCTGGGCGCAGTCGCGGCGATCCTTGCCGCGCTGGTTGTCGCCTGGATGCTGATGGCGTGGTTGTTCGAGCGCCACCTGGAGCGTCGCCTGCAGACGGAGATGACCCGCGACGCGCTCCAGCTGGTGGCGGCCGTGACCCGAACGCCGCACGGCACGCCGGTGGTCGCGGCCGGTCCCGCCGACCCGCGCCTGCAGCAGCCGGCGGGGGGCTATTACTGGCAGGTGACCGCGTCCGGTGCCAGCGTGGGGTCGCGCTCCCTGTGGGACGCGGCGCTGGACTTGCCCGGCAACGCGCCCAGTACGGACTGGCGGTTGCGCCATGCCGCCGGACCCTACCAGCAACGCGTAGTCCTGCTCGAACGCAGCCTCGTAGTCGATACCGACCTGCCGCCCATGCTGGTGCAGCTGGCCCAGGACGTGCACCCGCTGGCCACCGCGCGCGCCGAGTTCGCGCGCGAGCTCGGGGCGTTCCTGCTGCTGCTCTGGCTGGTGCTGTCAGCCGCTGCCTGGGTGCAGGTGGCGCTGGGCCTGCGCCCGCTGCGTACCATCCGCAGCGACCTGGCCGCGCTGCGCAACAGTGCCCGCGCCCGCTTGCCCGCCTCCCGCATCCGTGAGATCCAGCCGCTGGCAGATGCCATCAACGCCCTGGCCGACGCGCGCGAGCGCGACCTCAAACAGGCCCGAGGCCGCGCGGCGGACCTGGCCCACGGCCTGAAGACGCCGCTGGCCGCGCTGTCGGCACAGAGCCGCCGCGCGCGCCTGGCCGGCGCTGCCGACGCGGCCGATGGCATGGACCGCGCCATCGCCGCAATGGATTCGACCATCTATGCGGAGTTGGCGCGCGCCCGCGTGGCCGCGGCTGGCAGCATGCCCGGTGCGGTAGCCGACGTGCGCGCGGCGATCGAACGCCTGGTCGATGTGCTCGAACACACCGAGCGCGGCGGGCAGCTCGCTTTCGATATCGATGTGCCGGCCAGCCTGCAGTTGGCGATCAATCCCGAGAATTTCTCCGAGATCATGGGCGCGGTGCTGGAGAACGCGGTGGTCTACGCGCGTCGCAGGGTACGTGTGGTGGGCAGCGCGGGGCCTGAGTGGACCCGGCTGGTGGTGGAGGACGATGGCCCTGGCATTGCCGGCGACCAGCTGCGCGAGGCGCTGGTGCGTGGTCGCCGCCTGGACGAGTACGGAAGCGGCAGCGGCCTGGGCCTGGCTATCGCGCGGGAACTGGTGGACGCCAGTGGCGGCCGGATCAGCCTGGGCGAGGCCGCGCTCGGCGGGCTTGCGGTCGTGTTCCTGTGGGGTACGGGTGCAGGGGCGGCGGTGGGTCGCGACTGATCCAGTACCCTGCATTTGGTCAAGACGGCAAGTGTGTGCAAAGCGGCAGCAAGCATTAGCGTTTGCTAGCCAGGGCACGGCGTCCGCGCGCCAAACACGTTGTTCACGCCAGCCGCCGCATAAATGGTCGACCCAGCCATCCGCAACGCCCATGCCCGCCACCGGCCAACCCCTCAAGGTCGCCACCTTCAACGTCAATGGCATCCGCTCGCGCCTGCCGCACCTGCTGGCGTGCAGCGCGCGATTCGCGGTGCAGATCCGCGTGCCGGACTGGGCGGCGCAGGCCAGCCTGTCGGTCAATGGCGAGCCCCAGGCCGGCGTCGCCGTGGCTGGCGGCTACGCGCGGCTGGAGCGTGAGTGGCAGGCCGGCGACGAGATCACCCTGCAGCTG
>JBDNHW010000044.1:0-38812 GCA_041688625.1 Pseudoxanthomonas sp. | reverse complement strand
CCCTTGCGCGCGCAGCGCAGCAGCTTCTGCAGCACGTCGTTGTGCGACTGCGGCCAGCACCAGCCCTTGCGCAGCTGCCAGCCGTCGAGGATGTCGCCGACCAGGTAGAGGGTGTCGCAGGTGTGGTCGCGCAGGAAGTCCAGGAGGTATTCGGCCTGGCAACCCGGGGTGCCCAGGTGCACGTCCGAGATCCAGATGGTGCGGTAGTGTCGGGCGCCGTCGCTGGTGATCAACCAAAAGCCCTGCTGCCGGATTGGCGCAAGTAGGCCAGCCGAAGATGACGATCAGTTGACGCTGTCGTGGCAGTTGGCAGCAGCACTTCGGCTTCTGGCCACCAACGAAAGGCGACTGCCTGGTTCTCCTGAGTGCCCCCCGCGTGCGGGAGTGGGGATCACTCCGATGCATCGGGCGCGTGTTGAACAAGACTGCGCGGTAAGCCGCATCGGCAGGCCGGCGCCGGTCCCACCGAGTGCCTGCGCGCTGCCTCAGACTGCTCGTGCACACGCTCCGGATACGACGAGGTCCGCATGCATGTTCTGACAGTTCTCCTCATTGCTCTCGTGCTTGTCGCTTGCGTCGAGCCCGACGCCTCATCCGGGCTGCCCCCAGTCCATTCCGAGGCCGTGGTCGGGTCAACGGCCGCCGCCTCATCCGGCAATGCGCCGTCTGGCCCACCAGGCATGCCCACGTCGCCCACCCCCGTATCGCCTGAGGGCCGCAACGCGGACACTTCGGCAAAGCTGGCGCTCGACGGCGAAGGACTCCGAGCTTTCAGCGTCCCTTCTGGCGCATCGAGGCTGATTGCTTTTGGCTGGCCTTAGGCAGAATCCATGCGGGCGCTTGAGATGGTGCTGGGCGCGCCGCCAGCGGAGCAGGCCGAGAACATCGACTGCGGCGCCACCCTGGCAAAGTGGCCGAACGGACTGACGACGTGGTTCTCAGGAGGTCGTTTCGTGGGCTGGTCGGTGGGCAGCCAGGACAGCGGGCCGGCCAGCGCCGGCGGCCTGCGGGTGGGGGTCTCGCGCGCGGATCTCGAGAGCGGCGCTTCCACTGTCGAGATACGCCGCACCATGCTCGGTACCGAGTTCCAGTCCGGCGGCACCGGCGGACTGCTGGAGTCGCCGGGTGCCGAGGCACGGGTGAGCAATCTCTGGGCAGGCGCCACCTGCATCGCGCGCTGATTCCCTCGCGCACTGGCACATGGACATCTGTGCAGGCCAAAGTCATGCAGAGGCGTGGATGAGCAAGGGTACGTGGTCGGACAGGTGCGACCAGGGCCGCCCGTGCAGCACCTCGACCCGATCCAGGCGCAGGTTGCGCGTATAGATTCGATCCAGCGGGAAAAAAGGGAATCGTGCCGGGAAAGTCCTGGCATGGCGCCCGGTGGCATGGATGAAGGCTTCGCGCAGGCCGCATCGCGCCAGGATCCCGTCCGCCTGCCGGCGCCAGTCGTTGAAGTCCCCGGCGACGATCAGCGGCGCGTCGCGTGGAAGCACCCCGGTGTCGCTCAGTTGGCACAGCGCCTCCAATTGCCGTCGCCGATGCGATTCCAGCAGCCCCAGGTGCACGCACGCCACGTGCATCGAGCCGGCGCAGCCAGGCACCTGAAGCTCGCAACTGAGGATGCCGCGCTTTTCCGAACGGGCAATCGAGACGTCGTGATTGTGGACGTGGACTATCGGGAATTTCGACAGCACCGCGTTGCCCATGGGCCCCTCTGGAAACACGGCGTTGCGACCGTAGGCGAACTGCGGCCACAGGCTGTCGGCGATGACTTCGTAATCCGGGGCGGGCGTGGCCTGCGGATGGAGCAGAGAAGCCGGCCGCGTGCCGCGCACTTCCTGCAGGCACAGGACATCGGCTCCTGTCGTGCGCACAGCCAAGCGCAGTCCGTCCAGGATCGATTTCCGAGCGTAGGCGCTGAAGCCCTGGTGGATGTTCAGCGTCAACAGTGTGAAGGCGCTCATCCGTCCGCGCGCATCCAGGCGCAATCCAGCGAGTCGAGGCCGATGTGGATAAGCAGTCCGATGGCCAGCAGCCGCGTGCGGCGCGGCAGCAGGAGCAGCACGTACAACCCGATTGCAGGAAGTCGATGCAGCGGGTGGAAGCCGATACTGCAGCGGTCGGCCATGTAGATGGGTTCGGCCCAGAGGTGGTCAACGTCGATCAGCCAGCCGGCCAGCATCCACAGCCAGGCAATGCGCCATCGGCCACGGAAGAACACCATGGCAATGGCCAGGGGCACCAGTGCGTGCAGCAGGATGTGCAGGATCGGGCGGGCGTCCAGTTCCATCGTGTCCGGTGTCCTTGCGTGCGCGATTGCGGCCATCGTAGCGTGCGCGGCGTAATCGACGCTGCGCGGATCAGGAGCGTGTTCACCGGCTCGTGACCGAGAGCGCTGCTGTATCCATCGAAGAAAAAGCAGGACCGATAACTGCGTGTCGCGGAGCACGACGTGGATGACGAGCCGCCCTCATCCAATGCACGCTCGAACGAGGCGATGTACGGTCATGTGATCGAGCTGTTGCGGGCGCTCCATCAATGATTTGCGCGAGTACTTCCGGGCGCCTGAAGCGGATCCTGCTGTCCTCAGCCGGTCGTCGGCGGCGAGCCCGCGGCTTCATCCTCGGCCGCTTCGCCCAGCGTGGGGCGTTCGTAGTCCAGGCCGACTTCACGGGCGATGCGGGGCCGGGCGGCGCTGTCGATCAGACCCAGCGAGGCCGCATGCTCGGCCACCACCATGCTGTCGTGCACGCGCATCATCGGCACCCTGGTCCCGGCGATCGATTCGATGTGGCCGTCGACTCCCGCATCGAGCGGGCTGTCGTCACCGGGATCGACGTCACGGATGTAGACCGCTGCGATTCGGTCGCCAAACTCGCGCGCCGCCTCGGCATAAAGGTCCGCATCGGCCTGCCCAGAATCTCCGAGCAGCACCCACCGCAGGTTCGGCATGCGCTGGATCAGGTCGCGTGCGCGCTGCAGCTTGTGCCCGTGACCCTGCGACTTGAAGAACTTGCCTTCATCGGTGCCCAGGTCCCGCAGGAAGATGGGGCCGGCCGGGATGGCGTTGAGCTCCAGGAAGTCATCGAGCAGGTCGTAAAGGTTCCAGGGCGAACTGGATACGTAGAACAGCGGATTCATCGGTGCCGCTGCGCCAACGCCAGCCTGGAGCGCGGTGTACAGCGCCGCGACTCCTGGCAGCGGCTTTCGCGTGCGCGCATTGTGCAGGAAGGTCAGCTGTGCGGCGGTCTTCCAGTCGGTGATGCTGCTGTGCAGTACGGTGTCGTCGATATCGGAGATGATGCCCACGCGCGCGTGTGGCGACACCTGCAGCACCGGCTGCGCGGTCAGCAGCGTTCCATCGAGCATCGCAACGCTGGCGTTTTCCCAGAGGCAGTCCGACGCAGTCGCCCGCGGCTCCAGGCGCGCGAAGAAGTAGCCTTCGTGATCGGTGACCACTTCGGCCTCCGCGTCGCGAAAGCGGATCCTGAGGGATACCCCGGGAACTTCGTCGCTTTCGAACCGCCTGTAGGTGTTGAGCAGGTTGTCCCACCATCCGTCGCGCTCCCCGGGCCCACCCGCAGGCGTCTCGGCCAGCACCCGGCCACTGAGTTCGACCGTGCGGCCGTCGTCGAATCCCCGGTAGGCGGCGACATGGCGCGGCTGCTGCAGGCCCAACCGGGCGTGCAGGCGCCTGCGCGCCGCGTCCACGTGGTCATCCGCTTCGATGATGGTCTTGTGCAGGTAGCGGGATACCGCAAGCGGCCAGCCGCGGGGAGGATCGGACTCGCTCATTCGAAGACCACGCATGGAGGTCGGCCAGAGTGTGCCGCATCAACGCCGTGTCGCTGTGATGCGCAGGCACTGACGCCGCGTGCGAATGAGTTCTACCGGTAGCGGAGTGTGCTCCGATTCACGCTGGTGAAACGGGCTGTCTGCGACAACGGTTGCATCGTCAAGTGGTGAAGGACTCCATGAATCGAACGATCGGCAATGCTGGTGGCCAAGCAGCGCGTGAGGTGGCCGGCTGGGTCCCCTTCCTGGCTCGGCTCGGTTATACGGCCAAGGGTGTGGTCTTCATATTGATTGGTTGGATCGCACTGCGGGCCGGCATGGAAGCAGGCAGCCCGGAAGGCGCGAGCGGAGCCCTCGCATCGCTCGCCGATGAGACCGGCGGCAGGATCATGCTGATCCTGATCGCCGTCGGGCTGCCGTGCCACGTCGCCTGGCGCTTCGTACAGGCGTTCCTGGATCCCGAACATCACGGGGACAACGATGCAAAGGGCGTCGGCGTGCGCATTTTCCACGCGCTGAGCGGCGTGATCTACCTGTCGCTTGCCTTCACGGCCTGGCAACTCGGTCGCGGTGAGAGCAGCGGATCCGACGACGGGCAGCAGGTCTGGATCCAGAAGCTCCTCGAGCAACCCTTCGGAACCTGGCTGGTGATGCTGGCAGGCATCGGAGTCATGCTCTACGGGCTGCACCAGCTGTACAAAAGCTGGAAGGGCGACGTCAACGAGCGCATGACCGGAACCGATGCGAAAGTCTCGCGAGGGGTGCGCATCCTGGGTCGCGTGGGGTCGGCGGCACGCGGCGTGGTGCTCCTGCCGATCGGCTGGTTCATCTTCAACGCCGGTCGTCTCTATCGCGTCGAGGAAGCCGCCAACACCGAGGAAGTGCTGGAGATGCTGGGCCAGGGCTGGCTGCTGATGGCGGTGGCCATCGGGCTCATGGCCTATGGCCTGCATCAGATCGCCAAAGCGGTTTACCGGCGCATAGAGCGGCCTGGCTGAAACAGTCGTGCAGTGCCGCGCGGGTGGCTGCATTCGGTGCAACCGATCGCTTCGTTGCGTCACTTTGATTGTTGGAGGAGAATTTCACGGCCAAGAAAGAAGTCACCTCCAAGCCCGCTGCCAGCAGCGCCTCGAAGACTCTTTCGAGTTCCTCTACCGGGGGAGCCTCCAAGTCGGCTGCCGGTAGCGCCCTGTCCCAGCGTAAAGTGCCTGAAAAGACCACGTCTCCCGAAGCTGCAAGCGCGGCCTCGAAGACGCTGCGCGATGGCCTTACGGCCAGGAATTCAAAGTCGGCGGCTGCCAGTGCGCTGAGCCAGAAGGCCGCATCGAAGAAGAAGTAGGCAGAGTCTGACAATTCATTCGAGCCGAACCCGCTTCGCGGGTCGGTCTGATTCAGGCGTCCACCACCTGCCAGGCCCAGCGCAGCTGAAGCTCCTGCGGCCGACCGACGTGGTCCTGATCGTCGTTTTCGCCAGAGCCCCGGCTGTGGCCGGGGCTCTGGCGATAACATGGCAGACGCACGGTTCGCTCCACGGCAGCGCGCCGGCTGCATTCCCTGGCTGCATGAGAGGCATCTGTTGAAACTCCAGCTCAGACTCGAGTGGTTCCTCAATCCCGACCACCTGCCGATGATCGCGGGGGTCGAACTGGGCTGGTATCGCGATGCCGGACTTTCATTGGAGCTGGTGGTGCCGGACGATCACTACGATGGCCTGGCGGCCACGGTCAGCGGCGACATCGCTTTTTCATGCAATGAACCGCTGCACATGATCGATGCGCCGCGCCCCGGTCTGGCGGCGCTCGGATGCTTCTTCGAAACCGACGGCGGCATCCTGCTCGACCGGCAGGCAGGGCGGCGCCTGCTCGAAGGTGGCCAGGTGCGGCTTGCCTCGCCAGTGGCCGGTGGCGTGACCGACGCCATCGCCGTGGAAATCCTGGCGCGCTGGTGTCGACAGCAGAGCGCGTCCTTCGAGGCGGGACAAGTCGCCATCGAGACCGCCGGCTTTGCGCATGTGCAGAACCTGCAGCAGGGATTCGATGGCGCATGGCTGTGCTTCGCCAATTTCGAGGGTGTCGAGGCCAGGCTGCTCGGGCTGGATACCCACTTCATTGCCACCGGCGACGTCGGCCTGCGCAACTTTTCAGCGCTCGAGCTGTTCACCAGCCAAGCGTTCCTCGAGCAACATCCGGAGGTAGTGGAACGCGTGGTCGACCTCATCTCGCGTGGCGCAACGCTGTGCCGGGAGGATCCTGCGCATGCGGCGCGCCTGTGGTACGCGCACAGCGGCGAGGCGCCGAGCCCGCTGATGGACGCGATCATCGCCGACACGTGCCCGCGCCTGGTCAGCCCGGTGCTGCGGGACGTGGAACGCTGGAGAGGCATGTGGGCCCAGTTCGACGCGATGGGCCTGGCCCAGGTGGACGCGGAGGGCTACCTGGCGCTGTACCGCAGCGGCGGCGGGTAGCCCGCGGCTGCGGATCCTTCGGGGACTCGGTGGTGTGCGGTGGCCCGGCGTCGGGTGTTCCGGTCAGCGCTTCGCGCTCGCATTGGGAGGCACGTCGCGCTCCGTCTTGCCAAGCCCGGAGGGATCGCCGGGCAGCTTGACCGGCTCGTTGAGACGCCCCGGGTTCGGATCGATCGGACGATCGGGTTCTGGATCGATGGGACGATCAGGCTCCGGGTCGATGGGGCGATCGGGATCGGGATCGGTCGGGCGGTCCGGAGTGGGGTCGATCGGCTGATCCGGTTCGGGGTCGCGGCTGGGGTTGGGAAACTGTCCGGGAATGCCGTCGGGTGGCTGCACGGGATTGGGGTCATGCATGGTCATGGCTTGCTCCGGCGGGTCAGGTGCGCCGCAGGCGGAGTGACATGCACCAAGCAACCGGCCTGGTGGCGCGCTGCGGGGCTGTGGGTGGGATGGCCGAATGGACCAGGCACGCGCAGCAACATGCTGCATCGGCCGTTGCACGCCGGTGAAACCTGGCGCCGTGCTTGTACGGATCGAGTTTGAACCCCGGCCGCGACGTTCAAGGTGTCAGCGACGGCTGCACGGCATGCCACAGGTGGATCAGGTGAGCATCGCCCCGCCGGTCAGGCCGGTGGCAAAGAACATCAGGTTGCGGATCGCCGACTGCAGGAAGGTCCACTTGCCGTTCTGGCGGATCACGCCGGTGGTGCGCGATTCCCGAAGCCATGCGTCCACGCACGCCGCCGAATTTCCAACGGTGGCAACGGCATGCGCCACCTGGGCGGCGGAGGCCTCGAAACGATTGGTCCAATACCGGACTTCGTGCGGGCTTTCCAGGCTGACTTCCTCGCAAACATCTTGCGCATGACTGGGCAGGGCAAGGAACATGGGTTTACTCCGCGTTATCAGCAGTGAAACGTCAGAAGGCTCGTGCACCGGACGCCGGCGCCTCGCCGTCCTGCATGCAGGTCCGGTGCAACTGAATCCACTTCCTTGCCTTGCGCACCAGTGCCTCGGCCGCGTCCACGACCGCGCCTTTGATGCATTCAGCCAAGTTGGTGGATGGTTCCATCGCGATCCCGATGCCTTTTCAGTTCGTTCCCGATTGTCTGCAGCCGCGTGTGTTCAGTGCGTGAGGAAAGGGTCCCCGGACGAGGTCACGGAAACCCGAGGCGCGCCGCGGTGAGTAAACTGTGTGGCTGCTCGCACTCGATATCCGCAACACTGCGGACGAAACTGGATGGAAAAGCATGCCCGACACGACCATCGCCATCGTGGGAGCAGGCATGGCCGGGCTGGCCTGTGCCACGCGCCTGGTCGCCTCGGGGTTCACGGTGACGTTGTTCGACAAGGGTCGCGGGCCAGGGGGGCGCATGTCGACCCGCCGGGTGGAGACCAGGCTTGGCGAGGCGGCGTTCGACCACGGTGCGCAGTACTTCACGGCCCGCCACCCGGCTTTCATCGAGCAGGTGCGTGCCTGGGCGGAGCTTGGGATAGTCGGTCTCTGGCCTGCGGCTGGAGCCGACGCGTGGGTCGGAGTGCCGGCTATGAACGCACCGGTGCGCCTGATGGCAGAGGCGTGCGGGGTGCACTGGTCTTCGCGCATAGATGCGCTGGAGAGGCATCAGGATGGATGGAAGCTCCGCGGTGCCGCGCCGCAGCAGCTCCGCTTCGACGCAGTCGTGATCGCAGTGCCGGCGGAGCAGGCAGGAGCCTTGTTCCGTGCCTTCGACAGCGGCATCGCTGCGCGGGCCGATGCGGCCAAGGCCGCGCCGTGCTGGACAGTCATGGCCGCATTCGGGGATTCGATAGCGACCGCCCCTGATGCCTTGCGGGGGCAGGGGCCCCTGGCGTGGGCCGCGCGTAACTCGGCGAAACCCGGGCGCCATGGGCCGGAAGCGTGGGTGCTGCAGGCAACGCCGGAATGGTCGCTTCGCCATATCGAGGATGCCGCCGAGGATGTCGTGCAGGTACTGCTCGACTGTTTTTCGGCAGAGATCGATGCGGAGCTGCCAAAACCTGTCGAGGCCGCCGCGCATCGCTGGCGCTATGCGCGCTACGGCAGCGCCGAAGGCGATTCGGTGCCATGGAATGCTGAACTCGGTGTCGGGGCATGCGGCGACTGGCTGCTTGGACCGCGCGTGGAGTGCGCGTGGCTCTCGGGAGTCAGGCTGGCCGAGGCCATCGTGGGCGCGGGCGGCCGAAGGCTGTCCAGCTCGAAACGGGTGCAGGGCGTGGCCTGAAAGGTGAGTAACGACTGAATGATGCTGCAAAACGGGCGCGCCCCCGTTGACTGCTGTGACTTGGTGTATTACAGTACTACCACACCACCTTACATGCACAGTAGAGAAGCCTCCCATGAACACCAAGACCCTGTTCCCGCTGACCGCCGCCGCCCTCTTCGCTTTGAGCCTGTCCGCCGCGCCGCTGTCCAGCGATCGCCAGCACGAGCGGGTCGTGGTCCCGGCAGCCATCGAGATTGTCGACCTCCCCAGCATTACCGTTCGCCCTGCCGCGGAAGACGCCGCCTACTACCGCGCCAACAAGATCGTCGATCTGGCCGCGGTGAGCGTCCGCCCGGACCCGCAGGACCTTGCCTACTTCGTTGCCAGCAGCCAGGTTCGCATCGTCGATTTCCCGGTCGTCACGGTTCGCCCCCGTGCCGAGATGGAGGTCGCCGCTGTCGGCATGAGGGCGGTGGCGCAGCACATCGCCACGCGCTGAGGCGACGTCCGCTTCGATCATGGAGCGCGCGCGCGGACCTGCTGGCCGCGTGCTCCCGGTTCCGGGCAAGGAACTCAGACCACCAGCCAGGCGGCGTGAAGCGCCAGCACGAGTCCGGTGATGGCCAGGCGCATCCGCCGGTAGGCATGGGGCCAGCGCGGATCGAACACATCGATCAGCGCCCAAGCGAGGAATCCCGCAGCCAACAGCAAGAGGCCCAGCCCCGGCTCATGCACCAGCAGCAATGCAGCGAACGCCAGCAGGCTTGGAATCACGGACTCGAGGAAACGCAGCGGGTGTGCGGCACTCGCCAATCCGCTTCCCCAGCGCGTGCCTCCCAGGAAGCTGAGGATCACCGCGCCGTATGCAATGAAAGCGACGATCGCGCTCGAACGGAGCCCCGGTTCCAGGACCGCGACGCCAAGGGTGGCGATGAAGGGCAGGGTGCCGCTCCAGCCCAGCAACTGCAGGCCGCGCGGCAGCGGCGGTCGAGCTTCGCTCATTGACTTCCCCCTCCACTATCGTGTGGTCATATTCGCCCATGTGGCGCGAACTGTATCCGCATGCTTCCGATGGAATCGCCGATCGCAAGAAACGGCATCTATTCCCGACAGCATCGTTTCCTGTGGGCCATGTGCAATTGAAGACGACAGGCCCTGCGTCATCATCGCGCGGATTCACGGCGCATTACGCTGGACTCTCAAGCAACCCACTAGACTCACCGGGCGCTTTCCCTGATTGCGCTTCATCTGGAAATCTAGCCTTTACGGATATTCATGCCCCGCCTCCCAAAGTCCTGGTTGTTGCTATTCCTGTGCTTCGTTCTGCCGGCGTGCCGCCAGGAAAATCCGGCGGAGGAAACCGCAATCGTGATCGATTCACTGGCCAACGGCATCGAGGGTGGCGCGCTCAGCGGACGACCGCCGGAACCGGCGCCACCCAGGGTGGCGACGCTGGAAGGTTCGGATTGGCCCGCGGTCGACCTGGTCTCGGGCAAGGCATTCATCGACTGCGAAATCGACCCTGCACCGGCGCGCGAGCCGTCGGGGAGCCTATTGCTGCCCGGCGGCCAGCGGCTGGATTCGCGTGGGCAGCCACTGCGTGACCTGACCTACGCCAGCGTCGAGCGCGCCCTGGTCCCCTGCCGGGAAGCAGGGCTGGTGCGGCTGCGCTACAGCGGCAAGATCTCGACCGATTTCACCGAACTGGTCCAGCGCGTGGCGAACATGGCGCAGCGACTCGGTATCGACCAGCGCATCCTCCAACTCGACTCGGCCGGCGGTCACGTGGAGGATGCGATGAAGGCGGGGGATGCGATAGGCGCATCGCGCTGGACCATCCGGGTCGCCGAGGACGACAACTGTCACAGTGCCTGCGTGCTCCTGCTCGCTGCCGGCGACTACCGTGAGATCGACGGGCGCGTCGGCGTGCATCGCATGCTTCGCGTCGGTTCCACTGCCACCACCCGCGAGGAGCTGACCGACGAACTGCGGGAGGTGCATTCGCATATGAAGGACTACCTGGAGCGCAACGGTGCAGCGGTGACGGTGGCCGACCTGATGATGACCGTGCCCAACCGCAAGCTGCGCCTGCTCAACAAGACCGAACTCCTGGAGTACGGTCTGCAGGGAACCAACGCGGTACAGGACGATCTGGTGCGCATCCAGCTGACGCGCAAGTGCGGCGATGATTTCGTGCGCCGCAAGGACGACTACGACCGTGCCTTCAGCAGGTCGTGCGCCGGGCCCGAGCAGGATCTCGAAGCGCTGGTCGCCTGTGGCCTTGCATTGCGCGAGGACTTCGGATTTCCCGATCAGAACTGTCCGGTGGACAGTCCGCTTTCGCATCTGGACCGCGTCGGCTCGCCGGCGATTGGGCAAGCCGGGCTGGAGTAGCGCTGCGGTCCTGGCCGTTTCGTCCGGTTCAGGTCGCCCGCTCGGTCACCGTGTCGTTTACGCCGGCAGGTGTCCACGTCGCGCTCAGCGCACGCTTGCGCGCCGCGCTGAGCTGCTTGATGGCATGCTCGGCGCGGCTGGCCTGGGATCGATCCGGGTATTCGAGGTTGCCCAGCAGTCGCAGCGGTGGGTGCGAGCGGGTGTACCGCGCCCCTTTTCCATCCGCGTGCTGCTGGAATCGCTTTTCCACGTCCACCGCGATGCCGGTGTAGAGACTGCCGTCGCGGCATTCGATCATGTAGACGAACCAGCGCGCCAAGGCTAACGGCCGCCCCCGCCACCGCCGCCACCACCGCCCCCCGACGATCCCCCAGCGCCGCCCCCCGACGAGCTGCCCGGCGCCACCGAAGACGAGGCGATCTGGGACGTCAGGCTGGAACCCACGGCCTTGCTGAAACTGCCGAGGTCGCCGATGGCGCTGCCGCGGTACCAGCTGATGTTGGCGGTCGCCGCGGCCACGGCGGCAGCGCCGGCGGCCAGCGTGAACTTCCGGGTCCACGCGTCCTCGACCTCCAGCGCAACGGCATACGGAAGCAGGGACTCGTAGCGCCGCCCGTCGAGGGCCGGAGGCGCGTCCGGTCCCCGCAGGCTGGCCAGTTCGGCCCGCTCGGCCACGCCCAGGTACAGCTTCAATCCCGCGATCTCGTCCATGAGCGCACGCCCGGCCGGCGTCGGCGCCTTGATGACGAAGCAGAACGCGATGAAGACCACGAGCATGAGAGCGATCAGCACGATGATCAGCGGGATGCCGCCACCACCGCTCACTGCCAGTGCAAGCACGCTGCTGCCCACGGCCAGCAGGAGCGCGATCGCGATGCTGCCGCCATTGCGCACGAACATGCTCGGGATGAAGCGCTTGGACAGCTGCGAGAGATGCGCTTGCCTGGCACGGGAGATCTCGCTCGCGTTGCTGTTGTCCAGCTCGAGCGTGTCGCTGCCGCCGGCAAACAGCCGGGACAGCAGCGCGCGCTGCTCTTCGGTACCCGGTGCGGCGTTGCTGCCTGGCGTTCGCTGCAGCTCCCACTTGTCCTTGAGGAAGCCCTGGTCGCGTTCGATGCTCAAGCTGCCGTCGACCGCCAGGGACAGCAGGTCGGCCGAGAAGCATCGGTTGTCATAGCCCATCCGCTGCATGTAGCGCAGCCCCGCCGGTGAATACCCGGCGGGAGGCTCGTAGCGGGCGATGACTACGCCGGCGCGCGGATCCTTGCCGACGCGTCGCCAGCGCCCCACGCAGAACACCAGCAGCGCCGCCAGCCCCAGCAGCGCTACCAGCACGCCGCGATTGTCCTGCAGCAGCCACAGCCAGCGCTGCGTCGAGGTTGGCGCCTCGATCAGTCCCTTGGGGAAACCCAGGGCGATGGTCAGCCCTTCGCCCGGTGCCAGTGGGTCGGTCGTTCGCCAGCGCGCCACGCCCGGAGCAATGACTTCGCCAATGGCATCGGTTCCCTGTTGGCCCTGCGCGCCCGTGTAGGCGTCGAGGCGAAGGTTTGCTGCCGGCACCGGCTGCGGCAGCCGCACCTCGACTGTCGCGCGCTCGATCGGGAACGCCCAGTCGTTGCCCGTGGCATTCCAGTACAGCTCATCGAAGTCGTCGAAGAATCCAAGCTGGCGAGTGGTGCGGTAGCGCAAGGTGTAGCTGAATTCACCCGGCGTGGGCAGGAAGCTGTCGTTCCCGGTGTTGATGCGCACGCCGTTGGCGACACGCTCGGTGAACCACGGCTCGGCCTGCCCGTCGCGCTGCACCCCGAGAACTTCCAGGGTGACCACCACGCGATTGCCGCGGCGATCCTTGTAGCGCGTGGGAAAGTCGCGATAGATGCCGCGGCGGACCTGATTGCCTTCGGCGCGCACGCTGATGCGCTCGGTGACGTCCAGGCCGCCGTCGGCATTCAACTGCAGCACGCTGTCGTGGGAAGTGATGCGCTCCTGCGACCAGGCCGTCAGGTGCAGGCTCGCCAGCAGCAGGCACAGCAGCAGCCGCGTCATGGATCCAGCTCCACCTTGACCGCGGCGCGCCCGTCCTCGTCGGCCTGGAAGAATTCCGCCTCGTCGAATCCGGCAGCGCGCGCCACCAGCAGGTCGGGGAAACGCTGCACCGCATCGTTCAGGTCGCGGACCGAGCCGTTGTAGAAGCGCCGTGAATACTGCAATTGTTCCTCCACATCCACCAGGTCACGCTGCAGCTGCGCAAAGTTCTGGCTGGCCTTGAGGTCCGGATACGCTTCCTGCAGCGCAAGCAGGCGTCCGATGCCCTGCTCGAGCGCGGTCTCGATCGCGCCCAGCTGTCCCGGCGCTTGCGCGGACACGGCCTGCGCGCGCAGCTCGGTCACCGCGGTGAGGACGGTCTGCTCATGCCCGGCGTAGGCCTGCACCGCCGTCACCAGCGAAGGCACCAGGTCGTGGCGGCGCAGCAGCTGCACGTCGATGTCGGCCCACGCGGTCCAGACCTGGTTGCGCAGCCTGACCAGCCGGTTGTAGATCGCAATGGCCCATGCGCCTGCCACAAGCGCGAGAAGGATCAGCAGGTAACTCATCGGCTTGGCTCCGGTTCCCAGTGCGCATTATGTGCGCGACCGCGATGCATGGCCGTGGGTTGGGGTGGCTTCCTGAAGTGGCCGCATCAGCCAGTCGAGAAGACCCGGATCTCCACGTCATCCACGGTCACTACGCTGCCTGCCTGCACCTTGCGTGTCTTGCGCAGCTCGACCGCACCGTCGACGCACACGGCACCGCTGGCCACGAGTGCTTTCCCGGCGCCGCCGCTGTCGCATACGCCCACCAGCTTCAGGAGCTGGTTCAGCTCGACGTGCTCGCGATCGAGCTCGAAATCCATGACGGTCATGCGATGGCCTGGCGGAACGCGGCCGAAGATTGCAGCAGGTCGAGCTTTGGCGCGCAAGCGAGCGGGCTGGAGCAGGCTCGGATGAGACTCGCGGCGGGATCGTTCAGTAGAAGATTCCTTATCGTCGGTTGCCGCATCGAGTGCGGCAGTGACTGCCATCGAGGGTGAACCGCGCAGCACGGCACTACGCCGGGACGTTCCGCCTGGACACGCTGCTCACATGAAACCCTGCCGGATGAACAGAACAGGCCATACGCCTGCGAAAGTCATTGCACTGTCTCCGGTGCTCCCCGACACTCTGCTTACCACCCGGAGGTCATGCCTTGATCCACACTGCCCAGGCGCCCACACCCGCCGCCCAGCTGCGCAAGCTTTGCGCACAGTTCGCCAAGCCGCGCCTGAGCCGCGCGATCCTGCAGCTCGTCAACACCTTGCCGCCGCTGCTGGCGACCTGGGCACTGATGGCCTGGAGCGTGGTCGATGGCTGGGGTTACGGCTGGACGCTCCTGCTCGCACTGCCGGCCGCCGGCTTCTACGTGCGCCTCTTCATCATCCAGCACGACTGCGGGCATGGTTCATTCTTTGCCAGCGAACGCGCCAACCACATCGTCGGCGCCAGCCTGGGGCTGATCACCCTGTTTCCGTTCGGCTACTGGAAGAAGACCCACGCCATCCACCACGGCACGTCCGGCAACCTGGACCGTCGCGAGATGGGCGACATCGAAACGCTGACCGTGACCGAATATGAATCGCGTTCGGCCTTCGGCCGGTTCTGCTATCGCTTCTACCGCAGCACGCCGGTCCTGCTGGGCATCGGCCCGCTGTACCAGTTCGTGATCAAGCACCGCTTTCCGTTCGACCTGCCTTTCAGCTGGAAGAAGGAGTGGGCCAGCGTGATGCTCAACAACCTGGCCATCCTGGTGGTGGGCGGTGGTCTGGGCTTCGCCATCGGCTGGCCCACGGTGCTGCTGGTCCATCTGCCTATCGTGCTGCTGGCTGGCGCCATGGGCGTCTGGTTGTTCTATGTGCAGCACACCTTTGAAGGTGCCTACTGGACCAACAAGGAAAACTGGGACGCGGGCAAGGCCGCGGTCGCCGGGAGTTCGTATTTCGACCTGCCGCGCGCGCTGCACTGGTTCACCGGCAACATCGGCTACCACCACATCCACCACCTGGCCAGCCGCATTCCCAACTACCGGCTGCGTGAAGCGTTCGAGTCCAGCGAACTGCTGCAGTCGGCGCCGCGTCTCACCTTGTGGTCCAGCTTCAAGAGCGCACGCCTGAAGCTGTGGGACGAGCAGTCGCAGCGGATGGTGGGTTTCAACTATCGGACCAAGGCCGCCTGAAGCGCCGCCTCGTGGATCCGGGCCCCCTCGGACTCTTTCTGCGTTGGAAGCCAGAGCATCCGAGCAAGCTCGGATCTGAAAAACCAGCATCCGAGCGAGCTCGGATCTACAAAACCAGGGCGGGGCAGCCAGCATCCGGGCAAGCCCGGATCGACAGAACCAGGGCAAGACAGCCAGGCAGGCCCGGCTCCGCAAAGCCGATCGGGGCCGGACCCCGCCGGGTTGAGGGCGACAGCTCTGGTCGCAGGGGGCACAATGGAGAGCTGCGCCCGTCCCACTCTGCGGCGCCTGGAGTCCCCGCCATGTCAAACGAAGCCAGCACGCCAGTGCTTTTTGCCGATCTCGGCCTGTCCGCGCCCGTGATGGCGTCGGTGAACGAAATTGGCTACGAGACGCCGTCCCCGATCCAGGCGGCCACCATTCCCACGCTGCTGGCCGGCAAGGACCTGCTGGGCCAGGCCCAGACCGGCACCGGCAAGACCGCGGCGTTCGCCCTGCCGATCCTGTCGCGCCTCAAGCTCGACCAGAAGAAGCCGCAGGCGCTGGTGCTGACGCCGACGCGCGAGCTGGCGATCCAGGTTGCCGAGGCGTTCCAGCGCTACGCCAACAAGATTCCGGGGTTCAACGTGCTGCCGATCTACGGTGGCCAGGGCTACGCCCCGCAGCTTTCCGCGCTCAAGCGCGGCGTGCACGTGGTGGTGGGCACGCCCGGTCGCGTGATCGATCACCTCGAGCGCGGCACGCTGGACCTGTCGGAACTGACCACGCTGGTCCTGGACGAAGCCGACGAAATGTTGCGCATGGGCTTCATCGACGACGTCGAAACCGTGCTGAAGAAGACGCCCGAGTCCCGCCAGGTGGCGCTGTTCTCGGCGACCATGCCGACCCCGATCCGGCGCATCGCCCAAACCTACCTCAAGGAGCCGAAGGAGGTCACGATCACCGCCAAGACCACCACGGCGACCAACATCCGCCAGCGTTACTGGTTCGTCAGCGGCATGCACAAGCTGGATGCGCTCACCAGGATCCTGGAAGCAGAACCTTTCGAAGCGATGATCATCTTCGCCCGCACCAAGGCCGCCACCGACGAGCTCGCCGGCAAGTTGCAGGCGCGCGGACTGGCCGCCGCGGCGATCAACGGCGACATCCAGCAGCAGCAGCGCGAGAAGACCATCCAGCAGTTGAAGGACGGCCGCCTGGACGTGCTGGTGGCCACCGACGTGGCCGCGCGCGGCCTGGACGTCGAGCGCATCAGCCACGTGCTGAACTACGACATCCCCTACGACACCGAAAGCTACGTGCACCGCATTGGCCGCACCGGCCGTGCCGGCCGCAGCGGCGAGGCGATCCTGTTCGTGACCCCGCGCGAGAAGGGCATGCTGCGCTCGATCGAGCGCGCCACGCGGCAGCCGATCGAGGAGATGAAGCTGCCCAGCGTGGAGGCGGTCAACGACAAGCGCGTGGAAAAATTCCTCGGCCGCATCAGCGATACCCTGGGCGAAGGCAAGGCCGGCGACTACCGCGCGCTGGTCGAGCGTTACGAGCAGGAGCACAACGTGCCGATGGTCGACATCGCCGCAGCGCTCGCGCACATGGTGCAGGGCGATACGCCGCTGCTGCTGTCGCCGGACCGGGTCGTGGCCAAGGCGTCATTCGAGACACCGCGTTTCGAGCGCCCCGAGGGCAGTGTGCGTCCGGGTCGCGCCACCGAGCATGCCACGCCGCGGAACAAGGCACCGTTCGAACGCAGCGAGCGCCCGCAGCGCAGCGACGCTACAGCGCATGCCGAGCGCCCATCGGCGCCGCGCCCGCCGCGCCAGTTCGATCCGCCGGCGCGCGAGCAATCGCGCATCGAGCGTCCGCAGTCCGATCGTCCGCAAGGTGAGCGCCCGCAGCCGCCGCGTCCGCATGCCGAGCGCGCCGCGCCCGAGCGTGAGCGCGCGCCCTCGGCGCCACGCGAGAAGCCGGAGATCGGCATGGAGTCGTTCCGCATCGAAGTCGGTCATGCCCACGGGGTGAAGCCGGCGAACATCGTGGGCGCCATCGCCAATGAGGCGGGGCTGGACAGCAAGTTCATCGGCCGCATCGACATCCAGGATGACTACACCGTGCTGGACCTGCCCGAAGGCATGCCCAAGGAACTGCTGATGCACCTGAAGAAGGTGTGGGTGTCCGGGCAGCAGCTGCGCATCCACAAAGTGGGAGAGGGTGATGGGGACGGTGGAGCGCCTCGCAAGTTCAAGCCCGCCGCAGCGCGCAATGGTCCGCCGCGTCCGCCGTCTGCCAGGCCATTCGCTTCCAAGCCGCCCCATCGGAAAGGCCCGCCGAAGCCGCGCGAATAACGCGGAACAGCAGAGGTACGTGTCGGCGTGCGGCGCGACGAGCGATCAGGAGGCGGCGTAGTCGATGCTGAGAACTTCGATTTCCAGGTCGCCGGCAGGACGCTTCCAGGCCACGTTGTCGCCTACCCGAGCGCCTTTGAGAGCGCGGGCTAGCGGCGATACCCAGCTCACCAGGCCGTGCTCGGGATCTGCCTGGTCTTCGCCCACGACGCGATAGCGGAGACGGTGTTCATGCTGGTCGACGGCTTCGACGCTGGCGCCAAACGCGACGCGGTCTGCGGACTGCCGATCAGACTCCACGACGATCGCGCTGGATAAGCGGGCCTGCAGCCAGCGCATGTCGCGCGCGAACTCGGCCGCTTCCGCGGCCTTGGCAGGACCAGCGGAATCGAGCTCGGGGCGCCGCGCTTCGGTAGCGGCCAGGCGCTCGTGAAGCTGCGCCAAGCCGGACTGAGTCACGTAATTCGGGTGCGGGCTGAGCGGCAGGTCCGGAAGCTTCACCAGCGCCTCCTCCGCTTCTTCTTGGCTTTGGTTGACCGATGTACCGTTCATCACAAGATTCTCATTGCTCATCAGAAAGACAATACGCCTACGCCACTGCCGGATAATCAAGACATGACCACTCGCCTGAACAAACACATCGCCGAGACCGGCTTCTGCTCCAGGCGCGAGGCGGACAAGCTGATCGCCGAACGACGGGTCACGGTCAATGGACTTCCTGCCGGCATGGGCGCGGTGGTCGGCGAAGGTGACGAGGTGCAGGTGGACGGCCAGGACCTGAAGGTCAGGCAGAAACGTGCCGGGGGTCGCAGGCACGTGTATATCGCGCTCAACAAGCCCGTCGGCGTGATCTGCACCACCGAGTCCGCGGTGGACGGCAACATCATCGACTTCATCGATCACCAGGAGCGCATCTTCCCGATCGGGCGCCTGGACAAGGAGTCCGAAGGCCTGATCCTGCTGACCAGCAACGGCGACATCGTCAACGAGATCCTGCGTGCGGAGAACCGCCATGAAAAGGAATACCTGGTGGCGGTGAACAAGCCGATCACCGACGAGTTCCTGCGCGGCATGGCGCGCGGAGTTCGTATCCGCGACAAGCAGACCCTGCCGTGCCGTACCTCCCGCCATGCCAAGTTCGGCTTCCGCGTGGTGCTGACCCAGGGCCTCAACAGGCAGATCCGGCTGATGGCCGCCGCGTTTGACTTCCGTGTGACCCAACTTCGCCGGGTGCGCATCGACAACGTCAAGCTCGGCGCGCTGAAGCCGGGGCAGTGGCGCAATCTCACCGATATGGAGCTGCGCGGACTGCTGCCGCAGCGCACCGACTGGTAGACGCCCCCGGCGCACCTCGCCGCGGCTAGTCGACTACGCCCTTGGCCTCGGAGACGCCCAGCACCTCCGGATGTTCGATGCGCTTGTTGCGGCTCAAAAGCGGGTGCATGAACACGGCTCCCAGGATGATCGCCACCCCAAGGTAGAACAGCGGTGTGAGCTCGCGCTGCTCGCTCAGCAGCACGATGGCCAGCAGGATCGCGTAGACCGGCTCCAGGTTGGTCACCAGCTGCACGCCGTAGGCGCTGAGATGGCGCAGGGCCACCAGCGAGAGCGCGAACGGAAACAGCGTGCAGGCCAGCGCCAGTACCAGCAGCAGCGTCGCGTCGTGCAGGCTCGGGATGATCAGCAGGGCACCGGCGAACGCCGGGAAGATGAGTGGCATGAAAGGCGCGAGCAACGTGAGTAGCAGGGTCCCCGCGCCCAGTTCCAGTGCCGTGACGGTCAGCGGATCGCCATGCGTCACCAGACGCTTGTTCAACGAGCCGAACAGCGCAACCAGCAGCGCCGAAACCGCGCCCACCGCGATACCGGCGCGCATGCCGTCCGGTACTCCGCCAACCACCAGCGCGACGCCGGGCAGCACGGCTAGTCCGAACAGGAGATCGCGCATCACGAACGGGCGCCGCGTCAGCCACGGTTCCACCACCGAAGTGAATGCCGGCGCGAGCGCGATGCAGGTTGCTGCCACCGACGCATTGGCAAGCTTGACCGCCCCGTAGAACGTCAGCCAGTGCAGCGCCACCAGCGCGCCGATGCCGCAATAGGCCAGGGCCAGCCTCGGCGGCATGGCCCGCAGGCCTCGCCATACGCTGGGGACGAACGCCAGCGCGACCACGACGATCAGCATGCGCCACCACACCAGCGGCAGCGCGTTCAGGGTGATCAGCTTGCCGAGGATGGCGGTGATTCCCCACAGCAGCACGCACAAATGGATCTGCAGCTGCGCCTTGGTCGTGGGGTTCATGGGCATCGCGCATTATCGCCCCAAGCACGCGCGCATGGCATCGGCCGATGCGCTACCCGGCGTGCATTGCGGGGCTTGCCACCCGGCCGCCAATGCCCAACTTGACGGCCGGTTTGGACGCTAGGTGCGGCGACGGCGCGGCCGCCACCTCGCGTCGCCAGGGAATCGCGCTCCACGAACCGCTGCCTTGCCTCCGGGAGCGCCGCCAGCGCAGGATGTGTCGCGGAGAAGGGGCGGCAAGGCAGAGTCGGCGGCGGGCGCGGCTCATGAAATGGTCCCACTTTCCGGGTTCAGCTCGCGCCGCCAACATGAAGCCCGGCGTGAACTACCTGTCACCATTTCAACGCTTATGAAGGAACCCCATGCCCGGGACCACCCCTGATCTTTGCGATGCGCATCCCGGCGTGTCGGTCGCCGAGCCGCTGTTCCGCGATTTCGGAGGAAGCCCCGCGTTCTGCGGCCGAATCCGCACCGTGCGCTGCCTCGAAGACAACTCGCGGGTGCGTGACCTCGTGGGTCAGGACGGCCAAGGCTGCGTGCTGGTCGTCGACGGGGGTGGCTCGCTTCGGCGTTCCCTGCTGGGCGACCAGCTGGCAGTGCGCGCGGTCGAGCAAGGCTGGGCAGGCCTGCTCGTCAACGGCGGCGTCCGCGATGTCGAGGCGCTCGCGCTCCTGCCCATCGGCATCAAGGCGCTGGCCGCCACGCCGATGAAGACCGAGAGACGCGACCTGGGTGAAGCCGACGTTCCCGTGTCCTTCGCCGGCGTGGATTTCACGCCCGGAGCGTGGCTCTACGCCGATTCCAACGGAGTCATCGTCTCGGCCGGGCCGCTGGCGAGCTGACCACGTCGCCGTTGCGCACACCGTTCGTGGCGGCGTGCCGCGGTGCACGTGCCGGTGCAGCATGCAGGCACCGGGGCCGCGCGATGGGATAATCGGACCTTCCCCAGGGTGCCCCCGATGATCTTCCGCTGGTTCGAATCGCTGATCGATGTCTTCGCACACGTCGAGGACTCCAATCCACCGCAGGGCCTGGTGCGCTTCTATGCGTTCTACGTGCGCCAGGTGTGGCCTGTGCTCGCGGTGATGGGCGTGGTCGGCTTCGTGGTCGCACTGGTGGAAGTGGCGCTGTTCCGCTTCCTCGGCCGGCTTGTGGATCTCACCGGCGAGATGCCGTCGCCGGACTTCTTCCAGGTGCACGGCCGCGAGCTGCTGTGGATGGTGTTCGTGGCGCTGGTGGCGCGCCCGGTGCTGATCGCGCTGGGGGACCTGCTGATGCACCAGGCGGTGACCCCCGGCCTCACCGGCCGCATCCGCTGGCAGCAGCATCGGCACGTGGTGCGGCAGAGCCTGTCGTTTTTCCAGAACGACTACGCCGGACGCATCGCCAATCGGATCATGCAGACCGGCGCGTCGATGCGCGAATCAGCGGTGCAGATCATCGACGCGCTCTGGTACGTGGCGGTATACACGGGCAGCGCGCTATTCCTGTTCGCCCAGGCCGACTGGCGACTCAGCATTCCGCTGGTGGCCTGGGTAGTCCTGTACATCGGCACCCTTGCGTTCTTCGTGCCACGGGTCAAGGAGCGTTCGTGGAAGGCCTCGGAAGCCCGCTCGCACGTGATGGGGCGCATCGTGGATGGTTACACCAACATCGCCACGCTGAAGCTGTTCGCCCACACCCGCCGCGAAGAAGACTACGTGCGCGAGGCCGTGGCCGAGAACGTGGCCAAGGTGCGGATGATGACGCGCATGACAACGGTCATGGACGTCACGCTCACCCTGCTCAACAGCCTGCTGGTCGTGGTGACCGCCGGCCTGGGACTCTGGCTGTGGAACCGGGGCTCGATCACCGTGGGCGATATCGCGCTGTCGATCGGGCTGGTGATCCGCATCGAGAACATGTCCGGCTGGATCATGTGGGTGGTCAACGGGATCTTCGAAGACGTCGGTACGGTGCAGGACGGCATGCAGACCGTGGCCCAGCCACGCACCGTGGTCGACGCGCCGGATGCAGAGGTGCTGGAGGTCAGCCGCGGGGAGGTGGAGTTCAAGGACATCCACTTCCACTATGGCAAGCGTGGCGGCGTGATCGCCGGGCTCGACCTGCACGTGCGTGCGGGCGAGAAGATCGGCCTGGTCGGTCCGTCCGGCGCCGGCAAGTCCACGATCGTCAACGTGTTGCTGCGCCTGTACGACCTGGAATCCGGCCGCATCCTGATCGACGGGCAGGACATCTCGCGCGTTACCCAGGAAAGCCTGCGCGGCCAGATCGGCGTGGTGACGCAGGACACCTCGCTGCTGCACCGTTCGATCCGCGACAACCTGCTTTACGGACGACCCGACGCGACCGATGAGCAGGTGCTGGCTGCCGTGCGCGCCGCGCGCGCCGAGGCATTCATCGCGCAGCTGGCCGATGCCGAAGGTCGCACCGGTTTCGATGCGCAGGTAGGTGAGCGGGGGGTCAAGCTGTCGGGAGGACAGCGCCAGCGCGTCGCCATTGCCCGAGTGCTGCTCAAGGACGCACCAATCCTGGTTCTCGACGAGGCCACCTCGGCACTGGATTCGGAAGTGGAGGCGGCGATCCAGGACAGCCTGGACACCCTGATGCAGGGCAAGACGGTCATCGCCATCGCGCACCGTCTCTCGACCATCGCGCGAATGGACCGACTGGTGGTGATGGAAGACGGGCAGGTCGTGGAGAGCGGCACGCATGCCGAGCTGGTGGCCGGCGGTGGGCTGTACGCGCGGCTGTGGGAGCGGCAGACCGGCGGGTTCGTGGCGGCGGCGCTTGAATAGAACGTCAGGGCGACTGGCCTGCGTAGCGCCGGCCTGTCTTGATCCATGCTCCCCGATCGCCGGCAATGAAACCATTGCGAGGGATCATGTGCCGTGAGAGCGGGAGATCGCTGTGCTACATGTCCTTCAGGTGTCTGACATGGGATCCCGCATGATGAGATCACCGTTGGTTTCGAAGATGCGGGCCAACATGCAGACCGGCAGCGAGTTGACTGGGCTCGTCAGGCACGCGAGAACCTCGCCGGCGGTTGTCGACCCGAACCGGACGTTCCCCCGCTGGTCGAACACGTGGATTGCCCGCAGTGCGAGGAAGTATTGGTTGACACGATGGCTTCGCTATGGGCGCTGCACCTTGGGTCGCTGCGAAGCCTTGGCGCGTTCGAAAGTAAATGTATCGTCTGAAGTTGCGGACCAATATTTTTCTTTGTGTCGGTTTAAAGCACACTGCCGCCATGAAAGCGCCTGCACATGCGTAGCAAACTGTTCGTGCCCGGCGTGCGCCCGGAGCTTTTCGCCAAGGCGCTGGCGAGCGAGGCCGATGGTCTGAGCCTGGACCTTGAGGATTCTGTGCCAGAGGAAGCCAAGTTCCGTGCACGTGAAAACGTAGCCGCGTTTCTTGGCTCTGCCGAGCTGCGTGATTCCCAGAAATGCGTGGTGGTGCGGGTCAACCCGCTGCACAGCCCCCATTTTTTGCAGGACATCGCGCGTTTGGTCTGTCGGGGAGTGCACTGGATCAATCTACCCAAGGCGGAGTCTGCGGACGACGTGCTGCTGGCGGTCGCATCGCTTGAAAGCGCCGAAGCGACCAACGGGGTGGAAGCGCCGATCCGGCTGCTAGTCAACATCGAAACTCCGAAAGGCTTGCGGATGGCGGCACCCATCGCCGCGGCGCACCCGCGCGTTGTTGGACTGCAGCTGGGCTTGGCAGACCTCTTTGCGCCTTTCGGCATCGACCGGGCCGATCCCAGGAACGTGCACGCCGCGATGCATGCCATGCGAATGGCAGCTGGCGAAGCAGGGGTGCTGGCCTTTGATGCCGCCTTCACCGACGTGCAGGACCATGCCGGATTTATCTCCGAGGCGCGGATGGCGCGCGGCCTAGGCTATGTAGGCAAGAGCTGTGTGCATCCGAGCCAAATCTCGCTGGCCAATGAGGTATTCAGTCCGACCCTGGACGAAGTCGACGAGGCCCGGCGCATGGTCCAGGCTGCCGACCTTGCGGCGTCGCGAGGGCACGGAGCGTTCGTAGTCGACGGGCGAATGGTCGATCTACCCTTGCTCGATCGCGCTCGGGCGGTAGTGGCCCAGGCAGAAGAAGAAACCGCGCGGAGCGGGCGTTAATGCCGGCGCTGCGGCCCGGGCAAAGCAGATCGTCGCCGCACTTCGCCCTTGCTGGAAGGCGGCTGGCGAGGATACTGCTTGCGTTTGTACTGGTGTTAACCGCCTCGACGGGCCTCGCGAACAGCTTGGCATCGGTGAGCACCGGCGCATTGCCTTCGCTGGAGACGCAGGAGCCTCTGGCAGGCTTGGTGGTAGTGAAGGGCAGGGCGGTGGCTTTCGACACGCGCCAAGCATGGTTGCTGGGCTCCGACCTAAGGGCATGGAAACCATCTTCCTGGCAGCCCGACAACGCAGGCCTTTTGGTCAGCGGAGTGGCCGGCAATGGACAACAGGCGTTCGTGCTGTTCGGTCCCGAACCAGGTTACATGAGCCAAGTGCATCAGTTGCAGCTCGAGCAGGACGCGCTCAGTTCTCGCCCCCTGCCTCCTCTGCCGACGTTCTTGCGTCAGGGTATGGTGGCCGCTTCGAACGACACCCTGTTCGTGGTCGGAGTGGATTCGCAGGGCGCGCCCAAGCTGTATTCCGTTCTTCATACTTCGGCCAACCCACAGTGGCGCGCCCAGGCGGGTTGGCCGGGAGGAGGTTTGCCGACGACGCTGGTGGCGCAGACCTCAGCCCTGTTGGTCACCACCGCCGGCAGAGACCTCGGCAACGATCGTCTGTGGCGCTGGTCAGGAGACAAGGGCTGGGAGGACAGGACCGCCGTTCCCGGACAGGCGATACCCGGGTCGGCCCGCGCCATTGGGCAGGCCCATGTGCTGTACCTGTTGCAGGACGTGGGCGGCACACGACTGGTGTCCTACCAGACGATCACCGGTGCGTGGGCCGAACTACCGCAGGCGAGAGCCAGCGGAGTGCTTCGTGCGACGCCCTGGGGGGATGGCGTGCTGTGGGCCACGCAGTCCGCGGATGGTGACACCGTGCAATTCACCACCGCCGAAATCCAGGCCGGAAGGACGCTGCTGAAGTGGCTGGACTGGATCGTCATGGCGATCTACCTAAGCGCCATGGTCGGCATAGGCCTGTACTTCTACCTAGCCGAGAAGCGCGGCTCCACCGCTGATTTCTTCGTCGGCGGTCGCAGCATTCCGTTCTGGGCGGCAGGCGTGAGCCTGTATGCGACCAATGTCAGCTCGATCAGCTTCATCGCCATCCCGGCCAAGGCTTTCGAGACCAATTGGCAGTACCTGACCAACAACCTGATTGCAGTGCTAGGCCTGGTGTTCGTCGCGATCTGGATCGTGCCGTTGCTGCGCCGGCTTGACCTGATGTCTGTGTTTTCGTATCTGGAAACCCGCTTCCATCCCGCGATCCGCATGTTGGCCAGCGCGCTGTTCATCGTGATGCAGATCGGCAGTCGGATGAGCGTGATCCTATTCCTGCCGGCGCTGGCCATCGCCACCATTACCGGTATCGACGTGGTCTGGAGCATCTGGATCATGGGTGGCTTCACCATCCTCTACACCGCGCTGGGCGGAATGAAAGCGGTGATCTGGACCGATTTCGTGCAGGTCTTCGTGATGATGGGCGGCGCCTTGTTCGCTATCGGCTTCATCATCTTGCAGCTTGACGGAGGAATTTCAGAGTTTGTCGCCACCGCGATGGCCGAGGACAAGACCCATCTGCTGGACTTCAGCTTCGATCTTACCCAGGCCACCGTCTGGGGCTTCATCTTCCTGGTGCTGTTCGATGTCGTGCTCACCTTCCCCAAGGATCAGGTGTTGATGCAGCGTGTGCTTTCAACGAGGTCCGACAAGGAAGCCGGGCGTTCGATCTGGGCATTTGCGGCGATCATGATCCCCGGTGGTTTCGTGTTCTACACCATTGGCACCGCATTGTTTGTTTTCTACAAGAACAATCCGGAGCGTATGAATCCGCTGCTTTCGATCGATGCGACATTCCCGCTGTTCATTGCTGCTGAGCTGCCGATGGGACTCACCGGCCTCATCATCGCCGGCATCTTCGCGGCTGCGATGTCGACGTTGTCGAGCATCATCAACAGCGTGGCGACCGTCGCGTCGGTCGACTTCTACGAGAGGCTGGCCAAGAACCAGACGCCGAAGAAAAGTGTGTTGTTCGCTGAATGGATGACCGTCGTGGTCGGACTTGTCGGCATAGGCGTGGCGCTGCTGCTTTCCACCTACGACATTCGCTCGCTGTTCGACGTGTCGATCGAACTGGCCGGCTTGCTGGGTGGCGGCTTTGCCGGCGCCTACACGCTGGGGATGTTCACCCGGCGGGCCAATTCGCAAGGGGTTGCCATCGGCATTGCATCCAGTATCACGTTGACCTTTGTGGCGTGGTCGATGGACCTGGTTCATCCTTACTTCTATCTGGCCATTTCCATCATGCTGTGCATTGTGATTGGCTACGTGGCCAGCCTGTTCTTCCCCAAGCCCACGCGCTCGCTTGACGGCCTCACCATCTACGCGAAGCGCGACAGCAACTACGTCAAACCATTGCCGGGCTGAGCGCGCTCCCTATTCATCGGCGCAGATATAGCGTCTGGCATGACCTGCCACGGGCATACACCATATACGCGCGTGTTTTCAGCATGATCCGGGTTCGGGCTACCACTGTATCGTCGTCGGGACTGCCACCTTGGTGTAGCCTGCCAAATCGCTTCCAGAGATATCCCTTGGATACCCAATTCCTGAAGACCTTTGTGGCGGTGGTCGATCGCGGTTCGATGGCGGCGGCGGCGCGGGTGCTCAACATCACCCCGGCGGCGGTGGCCCAGCAGATCCGCACGCTCGAACGCGAGATCGGGGCGCCACTCATAGGCCGGGTAGGACGCACGGTCAGCATCACCGAGGAAGGCTCCCGCATTCTGCAGCGTGCGCGCGACCTGTTGCGCGATGTCGCCGACCTGCGCAGCCTGGCCAACGACAGCGCTGTCTCCGGTGAGCTGCGCCTGGGCGCCTGCCCCACCGCGCTGGCCGGGATGCTGCCGGACATCCTGGCGCGGATGGTGGAGGATTTTCCGCAGATCAACGTGTTCATCGAGCCGGGCTATTCGGCCGAACTGTATCGCGCGGTGGAAGCGGGCGAACTGGACGCCGCGATCGTGCTGCAGGCCCCGTATGCACTGCCCAAGACATGCGACTGGCGGCTGTTGCGGGAGGAGCCGCTGGTGGTGCTGGCGCCGGCCGCGATGGCCGGCCGCGACCCGCACGAACTGCTGGCCAGCGAACCCCTGATCCGCTACGACCGCAACCACTGGGGCGGGCGCCAGGCCGAGGAATACCTGCAGCGCGCGGGCATCACCCCGCATGAGCGCTTCGAGCTCAACGCACTCAACGCGATCGCGGTGATGGTCGACCGCGGCCTGGGCGTGTCGCTGGTGCCGGACTGGGCCAAGCCCTGGCCCGAAGGCCTGAACCTGGTGCGCATACCCTTGCCGCAGCACAGCGTGCCGCGCCAGATCGGGATTGTCTGGTCGCGCGCTACGGTCCGTATCCGCCTGGTCACGGTGTTCATCCAGGAAAGCCGCATCGCGATGCGGGCCGCTATCGGCTGAAGATGTGGTGCATCGCAACAATATTTGCCTATGTTCATAAGCAACAAAAACTAGAGTCTGAACATAGGTCACGGCGGTTCTTGCGCTCTCGCCCAGCGCATACGCTGGCGCCACTCTCGGGGCTTCACGCGAGTGTCCTGGAGGGGATGCACGGCACGCAGGCTTGCCTGTTGCAGGCATGCACGAAACGGGGAGGGCAGCGCAGGGAGCGCAGTCCTGCAGACCATAACCAGACCGAGAGAACCCAACCATGAAGCAAGTACCCGCCACCTTCGGCATCTTCCTGCTGGCCGCCGCCGTGAGCGCCAGCGTGCATGCGCAGCAGGCCGCACCCGCACCAGCCGGGCAGGAAGAGGAAGAACAGGAGCGCGCGCTGGACGCGGTGGATCTGGACCGCGTGATCACCACCGGCACCCGCACGCCCAAGGCGATCGACAAGATTCCCGGCGCGATTACCCTGGTGACCAAAGAGGAAATCAGGCGAACCCTGGCCCTTACCGAAGACGCCACCGCGGTGCTGGCGCGTACCGTACCCGGGTATGCGGAGTCCTCCCAGGCAATGAGTAACTCTGGGGAAACCTTGCGCGGCCGCATCGCCTTGCGACTGTTCGACGGCATCCCGCAAGGGTCGCCTCTGCGCGAAGGCGGCCGTAGCGCCACCTTCACCGACATGGGCATCGTCGAACGCATCGAAGTCATCAACGGGCCCTCGGCGTCCGAAGGCATCGGCGCGGCCGGTGGCATCATCAACTATCTGTCTACCGTGCCACAGAAGGAAGGCAACGAATTCCGCCTGCTGACGCGCTATTCCAGCCAGTTCGCGGACGACAGCAGCGGCCGGAAGGTTGGCCTCAACTTCATGCGCAAGCAGGACGATTACGACATGGTAGTCGCCGCTTCGGTCATCGATCGCGGCATCTCCTACGATGCGAACGGTCGCCGCGTTGGCATGAACACCAGCGGCTCAGTGTCGGATTCGGTGGCGAATAATCTTTTCCTGAAGGGCGGCATCAACTTCGGCGAGTCCGGCGTACAGCGCCTGCAGGCCAGCTACAGCCATTTCAAGATCGAAGGCAACGGCGACTACATCCAAGTCGCAGGCTGCCGATTCGACCCGGTCGAATGTCCGATCCCGGTCACCAACACCTCCGAGCGTGGACAGATTTTTGGCAGCAAGGCCGAGATCAACGATTTCGAGCAGTTCAACGCCTTGTACAGTCACGGTGATTTCCTCGGCGGCACCCTGCAGGTCAATGGCTACTGGGCTGATCAGGCGATGCGCTACCTGCCAGAAAATGGTAATGACAGGCAGCTGGTGAAGGTGGGGGCCAACTTCAATGAGGCCGGCAGGATCTTCGATCAGTCCGAGATCGCCACCAAGAAATACGGGTTCCGCCCTTCGTGGGTACGGTCTTCCCTGTTCAACGTTTCCGGGCTCGAACTGCGCGTCGGCATCGACTACGTGAAGGACGAGGCGCAACAGCGCCTGGCATTGACCGATCGCGTGTGGGTACCCCCGATGGACTACACAAGCACCGCGCCATACATGCAGTTGAGCTACGACCTGGGTCCAGTGACCCTTAGCGGGGGCTACCGCCGTGAGGATGGCGAGCTGAATGTCGACAGCTACACCACTACGCCGTTTCGCAATAGCGTATTCGTCCAGGGTGGAGGCGTGCAGTACACCGAAGGACTGGTCAATTTCGGCGCGATCTGGCGCATCACCGACGAATGGTCGGTTTTCGGTTCCTATGGCGAGGGTTTCGGTCTGCCAAACATCGGCATTCCGTTGCGCAACATCAATGTACCCGGGCAGTCGGTTAACCGGATCCGGGACATCCAGCCGATCATCGTCGACAACCGAGAGTTCGGCTTCAACTGGCGTGGTGAGAAGGGTGCGCTCGGTGGTTCCTACTATGACTCCAGGTCGCCCTTCGGAACGTCCCTCTCGGTCGACCCGGCAACCAACGATTACGTCCTCAACCGCGCGCCGACGCAGATCAAGGGCATCGAGCTGAGCGGCGAATGGCGCTTCACCGACGCCTGGAAGGCAAATGCGCTGTACTCGCGCATCCGAGGCATGACGTCTTTCTGGAATTCCGATCTGCTGGGCCGCTACCCGGCCGGCGGGTTGAACAAGCCGATTGGTGTCTCGGACATTAACCCCGACAAGATCGGTGCGTCTGTCACCTGGAATTTCATGCCCGAGGCCGGCGCCACCCTGAGTGCGACCAAGTTGCTTTCGCGGGATCTTTCGGCAACGGACGTGCGGGCGTTCGACAATCGTGCGTTCAGCTTCGAGGAGCACACCAAGGGCTACACGCTGTTCGACCTGAGCGGGACCTACAACATGGGGGAATACGGGCGCGTCACCGTCGGCATCGAAAACCTATTCGACAAGCAATACATCCTCAGCTGGTCGCAGGTCGATTTCTACCTGAACTATTTCGCAGGTCGTGGCCGCATGACGTCGATAACCTACGAGTTGACGTTCTGAATCCAGTCCGATCCACGTTGGCAGGCCAAAGCCAAGCAGACATCCGGGCCGCCCGGCCTTCAGCCGGTCGGACTTCGATCGGTGGCGTCGCCAGGAGCAGCTTGCTTGGCCTAGTGTGTGTGATGTCCGGCATCGCGCCTGCAGTCGATGCCGCCGAGCGGGCCCACGCCGCGACTGGGGGCGTCGCTCCTCCCGGGTTTTCCGCTGAGCGGCTGCGGCGCGTAGACGACTTCCTGCACAAGGCCACCGACGCCGACGGCTATCTCGGTGCCGTAAGCCTGGTTTCAAGAAATGGGCAGGTGGTCCAGTCGGGTGCTTACGGCCATAACGACCTGGCCCGTGGCGCGCCGATGCGCGCCGATTCCATCTTTCGCATCTATTCCATGACCAAGACTGCGACCACGGTCGCAGTGCTCATGCTGATGGAGGCAGGAAGGCTGAGCCTGGACGATCCGGTGGAGGCGTTCCTCCCTGAGTTTGCGGGCATGCAGGTATTCGCGGGCGGGAGCGCCGATGCGCCGCAACTGCGGCGTGCCGGTGCCAGACTCACGATGCATCATTTGCTCACCCACACCGCCGGTTTCGCTACCGGGGGCACAGGCGACGAACAGGCGACCCGACTGCTCGAGCGCGCTGATCTGCACGGCTCGGCCGACCTCGCCGAGTTCTCGCAGAGATTGAGCAAGGTCCCCCTGGCTGTGGAGCCGGGCACGCGTTTCAACTACGACGGCACCCAGGTGGAGGTGCTGGCGCGGGTAGTGGAAGTGGTCAGTGGTCAGCGCTTCGATGCGTTCCTGCAGCAGCGCCTGTTCGCTCCCTTGCAAATGGAAGATACCGGCTTCAGCGTCCCCATGGCAAAGCGTGGACGCATCGTCGACATCACCGTGATGTCGGAGGACGGCACGCTGCGTCTGGATGACGGCCCCAGTGCTACGGATGCCGGGGCAATGCTCAACCCTTATCCCAGTGGCGCGGGCGGGCTGTACTCCACGGCGTCGGATTTCATGCGCTTGAGCCAGCTGCTGCTCAATGGGGGCAGTCTCGATGGCGTGTCGATACTCGGCCGCAAGACCGTCGAGCAGATGATGGTCAACCACCTCTCCTTCCTCGATCCGCCCGTCACACAGTTCAGTGATGCCGAAGGCTTCGGCCTGGGCGGATCGGTGCTTCTCGATCCTGCACGCAAGGGGCGCCTCGGCTCGGTCGGACAGTTCGGATGGTCCGGCGCGGCCTCGACGTATTTCACGATCGATCCGGCCGAAGGGCTGGTCGCGATCCTGCTGCTGCAGCACCTGCCCAATGACGCGGCCAACGACCTGCCGCGGATCAGCACGCGGTACTACAACCTGGTCTACCAGGCGCTGGTGGACTGAGCATGCCTTTGCGCGACACCTTGCTGGTGGCCGGATCGGCCAACGTGGACTTCGTGGTGCGCGCCGCGCACGTGCCTGTCCCCGGCGAAACCGTGCTGGGCCGCGACTTCAGCACGTTTCCGGGGGGCAAGGGGGCCAACCAGGCCGTGGCCTGCGCACGTTCCGGCGGTGTGCCCACGCGCATGCTGGTGGCGCTTGGCGACGACGCCTGCGCCGGAGTGCTCGAGCAATCGCTGCTGGATGCAGGGGTTGCGCTGCAGGTGGTGCGCAGCGAGCATGCCACTGGCACTGCGTTCATCTGCCTGGCCGACGATGCGCAGAACGCGATCACCGTGGCACCCGGCGCCAACACCGCGCTGCGTGGCGACGAGGTGCTCGATTGGGACGGTGTTGGCTACCTGCTGCTGCAACTTGAAACCCCGCTCGAAGCGGTGACCGCACTGGCTTGCGCGGCGCGCGCGGCCGGAGCGCGGGTGGTACTGAACGCTGCCCCCGCACGTGCGCTGGCTCCGGAACTGCTGGAGCTGGTGGACGTGCTGGTGGTCAACGAGGGCGAACTGGCCGCGCTCAGCGGCAGAGAAGGCACGGTTGCCACATGCCTGGCCCGGCTGGACGTGCGCTGCGTGGTGGTCACCCTGGGCGCGCGCGGCTGCTGTGCGCGCCTGGACGGGACATTCCTGGTGCAGTCGGGCTTCAAGGTGCAGGCGGTGGACACCACTGCTGCGGGCGACACCTTCTGCGGGGCGCTCGTCGCTGCGCTCAACCAGGGCCAGGCGATGACAGTGGCATTGCGCTTCGCGTGCGCCGCCTCGGCACTGACCTGTACCCGGCTGGGTGCGCAGGCCAGCATTCCGCGTCGTGCGGAGGTCGAAGCCTTCCTGCTCGCGGACGGCCGCCATGGCCCCACTGACGATCACGCGCTCGCGGCCTATTGCGGGCTTGTGTGACACTCGATCCCGATACACGAACATGCACTGGACACCGATGACCCCACGCCACCCAGCACCGGACCCTGACACCTCGCCAGAGGCTGCCGGCGAACTGCCGCCGCTGGGCACCGAGTACAAGTTCTCGCACGTCACCACCCAGCGCTACCTGCCCACGCCGGGCAAGGCGCCGGGATGGCCGTTCGCCGAGATTGGCCACTGGAAGATGGACGTCAACGGCACCGCCGGAGACTGGCTGCGCGAACTGTCCGATTGGCGGCGCGAGCATCTGACCCGGATCGGGTACGACGACGCCAATTACCGGCGGCCCGAACTGCAGTGGGCGCAGCGCAACTTCGTGCATGCGCAGATGATGATCGAGGACCGCTACTTCTATGATCCGCGCCTGGGCGCGTATACCGTGGATCGTTACCTCGACGACCTGGAAGAACGCTTCGGCGGGATCGACAGCGTGCTGCTCTGGTACATCTATCCCAACATCGGCTTGGATGACCGCAACCAGTTCGACCTGGCCAAAGACCTGCCAGGTGGCATCCAGGGACTGCGCGGGGCGGTGGATGCGTTCCACCGGCGCGGGGTCAGGGTATTCCTGCCGACCATGCCCTGGGACAACGGTACCCGCGAGCAGGGCGAGCCGGACTGGAAGGCGATCGCGCGCCTGGTCAAGGCAACCGGCGCGGATGGCATCAACGGCGACACCTACAACGGCGTGCCACGCGCCTTCTTCGACGCCTGCGACGAACTGGGCTGCCCGGTGGTGGTGCAGCCAGAGTCCACCATCAGCGCCGAGGAGCACCTGATCTGGAACGTACAGAGCTGGGGCAAGAAGGTGCCGGCCGACGTGATCCCCTCGGTGGCCAAGTTCAAGTGGCTCGAGCCCCGCCACATGATCAACTACGAGAACCGCTGGGGCCGCGACCGCAGCAATGACCTGCAGTACATCTTCTTCAATGGGGTCGGCTACAACGCCTGGGAGAACGTGTGGGGCATCTGGAACCAGCTGACCCCGCGCGATGCCGCCGCCCTGCGCCGGATTGCCACGCTCGAGCGACGCTTTGCCCCGCTGATGGTCAGCATGGGCTGGCAACCCTACGCCGCCACCCTGCAGGCGGGCGTGTTCGCCAGCCGTTTCCCGGGCGAAGGACGGACCCTGTGGAACCTGGTAAACCGCAACGAGTACATGGTCGAGGGTGAGCAGTTGCGGTTGGCGCACGTGGAGGGCGCGCGCTACTACGATGCCTGGAACGGCGTGTCGCTGGAGCCACGCATTGATGGGGGCACCGCAACGCTGTCGTTCGCGCTGGAAGGCCATGGCTACGGTGCGGTGCTGGCCCTGCAGGCCGGCCATGAGGACCCGGAGCTGGAACCCTACCTGGCCCTGATGGCAGGGTTTGCGCGGGTGCCGTTGAACAGCCTTTCGCGGCATTGGAAGTCGATCGGACAGCACGTGGTCGAGGTGCCGGCGACACGGGCACGGCGCGAAGCGCCCGAAGGCATGCTGACCATCCCGGCAGGCGGGTTCGACTTCGTGGTCGGCGGCATCGAGATCGAAGGGCAGACATGGGAAGGCGTCGACTTCCAGTATCCGTGGGAAGACTGCGCGCGTCGTTCGCACCGCCGTCGCATGCAGCTGCTTGCCTTCCACATCGACCGCCATCCAGTGACCAACCATGACTTCGCGGTATTCCTGCGTGAGTCCGGTTACCAGCCGCGTGATGGGCACAACTTCCTCCGTCACTGGCGTGACGGCGCGCCGCTGCCAGGTTGGGAACGCAAGCCGGTCACCTGGGTGGCGCTGGAGGATGCTCGCACCTATGCGCAGTGGGCAGGCAAGCGCCTGCCACGCGAATGGGAGTGGCAGTACGCCGCCCAGGGCAGCGATGGTCGACGCTATCCATGGGGCGACGCGTGGCGCGACGATGCCGTGCCTGCACCCAGCCGTGGGCGCAACGTGACCCCTCCGGCCGACGTCGGCGCGCATCCGGCAGGCGCCAGTCCGTTCGGGGTGATGGACCTGGTCGGAAGCGTGTGGCAATGGACCGATGAATACATGGACGAGCATACCCGCGCGGCGGTGCTGCGCGGCGGCAGCCACTACCAGCCACAGACCTCGCACTGGTATTTCCCCCAGGCCTACCGGCTGGACCAGCACGGCAAGTATCTGCTGATGGCCCCGTGCAAGGACCGCTCGGCCTGCATCGGGTTCCGCTGCGTGGTGGATGCGGGGGCGTGAAGGCAGGCGCGCCCGCCGTGATCGCGCTGCTGGCGCTGGTTACGCTGCTTGCCGGGTTGCTCTCGGCGCGTGCCACGGCGCCGTCCGGCCGAATCGTGCTGATCGGGGGAGAGGGTGGGGATCGCAGTGCGCATCACGCCTACGCCGCCGGCGTCGGTCTGCTGCAGTCGTGGCTTGTACCGGTGGCGGCTGCGCGGGGCTTCGAGGTGATCGCCTATCCCGCCGGTTGGCCGGAGGATCCGCATGCGCTGGACGGTGCCGCCACGGTGGTGCTGTATTTCGACGGGCTGGACCAGCATCCATTGCTCGACGCCAGCCGGCGCCAGCGATTCGAGGTCCTGATGGCGCGCGGCACCGGTGTGGTGGTACTGCACCAGGCCTCGACGGTGCCGCCGCACGGCGCGCTCGACTTGCGGCCCTGGCTGGGCGCCCAGCGACGAGGCACTTTCGATCGCACTACCGAATCAGCCAAGGTTATGCCGGTCGCTGGTCCCCACCCCATCACCAGGGGGCTGCAACCTTTCGTCTCACGAGACGAGTTCTATCCCACCCTGGAATTCGCTTCCGTGGGCGTGGTGCCGATCCTGCAGGCGGAACTGCACGTGCAGTACCGCCAGGGGGCGCCGGTCCGCGAGCACCGGCCAGAGCAGGCGACGGTCGGCTGGGCGTATACGCGTGCCGACGGCGGCCGCGCATTCGGCTACACCGGTGCCCACTTCCTCGCGGCACTCGAGCAACCCATGCTTGCGCGGACGCTGCTCAACGCGATCCTGTGGACGGCCAAGGATGACACCCCCGGGAGCGGCGCGGAATTGCTGCCGACAATGGTCCGCGCGCTGCGGCCCACTGACCCAGTCGGTCGACTGCCAGGCCGAGGCGATGCCACCGACTGGCCGACGTTCCACGCAGACGCCGCGCGTTCGGGTACGAACGGCGGCCAGAGGCTGCTGTCGCCGGATGCGGTGGCGGGTGCGGATTTCGGCATGAGTTGGGAATCTCCCGTGTTCGATTCGCACCAGGGTTTCCCACCCCGCCTGTACGCATCACCCCTGTACCTCGATCGCCTCGAGTTTTCCGCAGGACCGCACGCGGGGCGCACGTTGTCGGTGGTCTTTGCCGCCACCAGCAACGCCGGTGTCTATGCGGTCAACGCAGACAAGGATGGCGACCTTGCCCCGGGCCGCGTGCTGTGGCACACCCAGCTGGGTGAACCGTGCCGGCTCCAGCCTGCGCCGCTCGATGGAGTGCCTACCGGCATACTTTCCACACCGGTCATCGACCGCCAGGCCAGTACCATCTACCTGACCAGTTGCGATGCCACCCTTGGGTGGCAAGCTTTTGCGCTGGATGTCCAAACCGGCCGCACGAGGGCAGGTTGGCCCGTAAGGCTGGATGAGCCCGCATTGAACGCGGTCAACAGGAACGCAGGCCCGCATGCAGTCGCGCCCACCCGTCGTTTCGATTTCCGGGTCCAGCGCGGCGCACTCAACCTGAGCCCGGATCGCTCGCGTCTGTACGTGACCTTTGGCGAGACCGAGACCGGCTGGATCGCTTCGCTGGACACCATGGTGCCAGCCCTGCACAGCGCCTTCGCTGCCGTCTCCATGCCCCACCGTGGAAGCGGAGGGATATGGGGTGCGGGCGGACCGGCAGTCGCCGCGGACGGACATGTGTATGTCGCAACCGGAAGTGGCTTCGACGGCTACAAGGAGCAGCCGCACGACTGGACCCAGTCGGTACTCAAGCTTTCCGACCAGGGAGCCGGCGGCCTGGCGCTGGCAGGCACCTACACCCCCTTCAATCATTGCACCAGCGCCAGGATGGACATAGACCTGGGATCCGGAGGTGTTGCGCTGTTCCCGGCCGACCCGGCTGCCGCCGGCGCGCGCGGCCTGTTGGTGCTGGGTGGCAAGCAAGGCAACGCCTATCTGCTCGATCGCGACCGCATGCCCGGACGCCTGGACTGGCGACCTGCATGCCGCGAAGACGCATCCACCGATGCTTCGCTGCTGCCGCCCGGACCACAGCCACAATTCGGCAGCCGCGGCCCCCTCAACATTTTCGGGCCCTACTCCGAGACCGATGCCGCCCTGGATCTGGCCCGGGCGCGGTCGGTACCGGCGGTGTTCGTCGATTCCTCGGGTCGCACCAACGTGTTCATGAGCGGGACGAGCAAGGCGGCGCCTGGCAGCGCGCGCAATGTTGCGCCTTCCCTGGTGCGGATGGTGGTGGTGGATCCAGGCGGAGCCTCGACCCACCTGCGGGTGGACGCCGCGGCCGCCGAGGTGGCCTTGCAGAATCCCGGTTCGCCCGTGGTCAGCAGCAATGCCGGCAGGGACGCCGTGGTGTGGCTGCTGGACCAGAATGCACCACGTTCGGCACTGCTGTCCGGTTCTGATCCTCCCCAGCCGATCCTGCATGCATTCGACGCCCATGGACTGAAGCGCTTGTGGAGCAGTGAGGCAGGCCAGTTGGGGACCAGCGGCAAGTACAACGAACCGGTATTCACTGCCGACGCGGTCGTGGTGGGTACCGATCGGCTGCAAGCGTTCGGCATCCTCGATGAGAAGCAGACGCGAGCCACCGCGACCACGTCGGTTCCCGACCTGGCGCAGCGAAAGCCAAGCATCGAACCCCGATCGCTGCCCAGCCACGCCCCGGCCCCGGCGGCAGTCAATTACGCGCAGCGCTGTGCTGTGTGCCACGACTCGCCGCAGGGTAACGTCCCGCCCAGAAGCCTGATCGCAACCCGCTCGCATGCGTACCTGGTCGAGGTGCTGACCACAGGTGCCATGCGCATGCATGCGGCAGGCCTTCGCGCCGAGGAAATCCATTCCCTAGCCAGGTACATGAAATGAAGCTGCAGCACGCAAGCCTGGATGGCCTATTGGGCCAGGCGCTTGAAGCCAACCGCCACGGGCGCCTGTCGCACTTCATCACCGACGAACACAGTCCGGCCATCCAGGTATTCAGCCCGGAAGCGCGTGCGCGCAACATCGAAGGCGACTGGTACGGCGAGCACGCCGGCAAGTGGCTGCATGCGGCGGCGCGCTCGGCGGGGCGCGGTGGAGAGGCCGCGCTGCGCGGCAGAGTGCTGCAAGTGGCCCACTACCTGGCCAGCGTGCAGGAACACGATGGTTACCTCGGCACCTATTCGCCAGACCATCGCTTCATGCGCAAGCAGCCGCCCAAGCCGGGCACCTGGGACGGTGCGCCCAGCGTGCGGACGTGGGACATCTGGACCCACAGCTACCTGATCCTGGGCCTGCTGGAAGTGCATCGCCACTTGGCCGACGAGAAGTCCCTGCAAGCCGCGCGCCGCATCGGCGATTTATGCTGGCGCACCTTGTCGGAGGGTGGCATCGACATCAACGAGCTGGGCAACCACCACGGCATGTCGGCGACCGTGCTGATGGACCCGGCCACCGAGCTGTACCGGGTGACCGGCGAGCAGCGCTACCTCGATCTTGCGTTGCTGGTGCTGCGCCAGGCCGACGCCAATCCCGCCCTGGCCCTGGTGACCCGCGCGCTTCAGGGCGCCGATGCATCGGAGATCGCCACCGGCAAGGCCTACCAGCTGGCCTGGAACCTGGTCGGGCTGGCCAAACTGCATCGCGCCACCGGCGACACCGATCTGCTGCTGGCCGTGGACACGCTCTGGCACAGCATCCGCACGCATCACCTGACCCTCGGGGGCGGTCCGTGGGGAGGCGTGGCGCATCGCTCGCGCGAAGTGTTCAACCCGGCGGGTGTGTTCAGCCCGCATGGCTACGTGGAAACCTGTTCGATACTGGCCTGGATCCAGCTCAACCGCGAATTGCTGATGTTGACCGGGCAAGCGCGCTACGCACAGGAGATCGAACGCACCGCCTACAACGACCTGCTGGGTGCGATGGCGCCCGACGGCGAGGACTGGTGCTACTACTCCTTTCCCAATGGCCGCCGCGTGCACACCACCTACTGGCGCTGCTGCAAGTCCAGTGGCGCCATGGCGATCGAGGAGTTGCCGCTTGTGGCCTGGACGGTCGCGCCCGACGGCGCGCTGAGCATCAACCTGCTGGGTCCCGGCCAGGCCCGCTTCGGCCTGGGTGCCGCCGGCTTTGTGACAGTGAAACAGCTGACCGACTATCCGTTCGACGGGCGGGTGCGGGTGCAGCTCGAGCTGGCGTGCAGCGCGCGATTCGCAGTGCAGATCCGCGTGCCGGACTGGGCGGCGCAGGCCAGCCTGTCGGTCAATGGCGAGCCCCAGGCCGGCGTCGCCGTGGCTGGCGGCTACGCGCGGCTGGAGCGTGAGTGGCAGGCCGGCGACGAGATCACCCTGCAGCTG
>JBDNHW010000043.1:0-2451 GCA_041688625.1 Pseudoxanthomonas sp. | reverse complement strand
TTCTGGCGCCGCGGCGCATCGTCGGCCCACTCGCGCGGCAGATACAGCTGCCAGGCCACCGGCACACTGGCCGCCTCGCACGCCAGCGAAACGCTCACGGCCACCTGGCAGTTGTCTTGCTTACCCAGCATCCCGAAGTACTGGCGGGCCACACCGACCGAATGACGCCCCTGCTTGGGAAAGCCGGTGTCAACGATGATCCACCAAGCGCCGTCTGTGAAGTCCATCTTAGGCACCACCCATTAGCACACTCGCAGCAACATCTGCTCTTGCGACCAATCCCAGTCGGCCATGAAGTGGTGCAGCGACTGGTGGCGCGAGCGCGTCTTCATCAGGTCTATGTGCGCGGCCATCGGCTCTACGCTCTTGCACTGCAGCGGCGACATCAGTCACGTTCAGTACCCGCGCAATCCGGCGTGCCGGTCCGCATGGCTCAAGCCTTCGCCCAGATGGGCCTTGTAGTGATCAAACTCTTGCAGTGCGTTCATCAGACTCACCTTTCACATGAATATGTGTAGATATGCCTTTATTCATAACACAGTAACACTAGGACAAAACCCCCGTCCAGAGGTAACTGGCGTCCAGTTCCTCGAAGGCTCGGCAGCCGATTTGCGCCAGCACCATGTCGATCTCGTTGCGCATGATCTGCAGCACACGCGCAACGCCGGGCTGGCCAGCTGCAGCCACCGCATACAATGAGGGACGACCGAAGATCGCCGCTCGTGTCCCCAGGCAGCGGGCAATCACCACATCGGAGCCGCGACGCACGCCGCTATCGAGAATGAGTTCAACCTGATTTCCCACCGCCTCGCGGATGGCTGGCAGCATCTCCAACGGCGAAGGTGCCGCATCAAGCTGACGCCCCCCATGGTTGGACACCACCAAGCCGTCGGCACCCAACCGCACTGCTTCGCGAGCGTCGTCCGGATGAAGCAGCCCTTTGATCACCAGAGGGCCCCGCCACGCTTCGCGAATGCGGCGCAGGTGCGCCCAGCTCACCATGGGCGCCGGCGTGAGCGTGCCGTACATATCGGCCACTTGGGCCGCGCTGGCACCTTCGGTCGCATAGGGCATCCAGTTGCGCATCATCGGGATGCCGCCTGCGCGCAGGTAGCGTAGCACCCAGGCCGGGTGTCCCATCGCATTCAGAACCACGCTCGGCGTCATGCGTAAGGGCCTTGAGAACCCATTGCGGCCATTGCGCTCGCGGTTGGAGTTCACAGGAACGTCTACTGAGATCACCAGCACGCCCACTTGGGCCTTGACCGCGCGTTGCACCAGATCAGCGTTGATGCGCTCGTCGCTCGTGCAGTACATCTGGAACCAGACATGCTCAGGCGCCACATGCATCACGTCCTCCAGCGAGGCGCTCGCGGCGCTCGACAGCAGGAACGGTACGTTCGCGTCACGCGCAGCAGCGGCTTGCATTAGATCGGCATCCGGCCGCCACAAACCTGCCAGCCCCGTGGGCGAAATACCGATCGGGCTGGCGTAGGTGCGGCCGAACAGCACAACCGATTGGTCACGCTGGCTCACGTCGCGCAGGTAACGCGGCAGCAGGCGGTACTTCTCGAAAGCTTCCCGATTACGCTTAAGGCACAGTTCATCGTCGGCACCTCCATCGATGAAGTCGAAGGCAATGCGTGGTAGATTGCGGCGCGCCAGCAGGCGCATGTCCTCAAGGTTGATCGCGGATTGGATATTCATGACATTGCGTGTTGGATCAATGCCATGACCTTAAGCGCGCGCTATGCCTGAATGAAGCGCCGGTACCTCGTCTGTTTCATATGTTGAACTTGTGCGCGTCGGCCGAGAGCGCAGCAACTGCGGCCTGCAACTCGTCGTGCACATTCTCCAGCCGCTCCTCACCAAAAAGTTCGGCCGTACCTATCAGGCACAGCGCTGCGAACACGTCGCCGCGCGAACCCCACACCGGTACAGCGAACGCATGCAAGCCGGGAACTACATCACCCAGATTGACCCCGAATCCATGGCGATCGGAGCGCTCGCGCATCTTCTGCAGCGCCTCCAACCGCCCGGTGCCTCGGCGCGCAATCTCCTGCTCCACGTTGTCCAGCAGCACCCCGCGTACCTCCTCGGCGGGCAGAGTCTGCAAGATCGCAACGCCGCCCACAGAGGTGAACAGGGGTCGTCGGGTGCCAGGGTGAACCATCAGGCCTGACAGGGGTAGCATGCCCGCGCGCACGCTACAGACGTACTCGTTGCCACTGCGCAGCAATAGAAGGGCGATGCCTGCCATGCGACGCGCGAAAATTTGAACCGCCGCCTCAGCGCGGCGCTGGAATTTACCGCGGTCCGGCAGCGCCAGGCCCAGCTCGTACATTAGCGGGCCGGGCAGGTAGTGGCGGTCGCTCACGCGCTGCTCCACCAAGCGCTCTTCCACCATGCAAGCGAGCATGCGGTGCACGGTAGCCTTGTCCTGGTTGCAGG
>JBDNHW010000006.1:0-12711 GCA_041688625.1 Pseudoxanthomonas sp. | reverse complement strand
GGAAATCTGGTCGTGGTCGCGCGCGCGCGGGCTGTTCGCCGGAGTGGCGCTGGACGGCGCCGTGCTGCAGATCGACGACGACGCCAACATGGCGGTCTACGGGCGCGGGGCGACGCCGCGAGCCATCTTCGAAAGCCGCGCAGGGGCTCCCTCCCAGGCCGTGGTCGGTTTCCGCGACCGGCTCGAGGAAGCCACCGACCAGGCGCGCTACGCACGCGGCGGAAACCGCGCCACGACAAGCGCGCAAGCGGCACCGCCGGTCGCTGCTCCGCTGCCCGCACCGGCTCAGGCGCAGCCGCTGGAGCCGTATGCCGAGCCCCAAACCGGGGGTTTCGAACCCATCAGTGAAGGCGAAATCCGCAGCGAGCCGCTGGATGGTACCCCGTGACCGATGCGCCACGTGAGTGGACGGGTGCGTCCAGCACATTGGTTACGGCCAGCTGCGCTATCCTGCCCACCCTACCTTCTTCTGCGAGCACACCATGGGCGGTTTGAGCATCTGGCATTGGATCATCGTGCTGGTGGTCGTGCTGCTGGTTTTCGGCACCAAGCGCCTGCGCAACGCAGGCCAGGACCTGGGTGAGGCCGTGAAGGGCTTCAAGAAAGGAATCAAGGACCAGGACACGCCGCCAGGCCAGCTGGACGACCAGTCGCGCACCGACGAAACCACCGAAACCAAGCAACGCGACCGCGACCGCGACACGCACTGACGCGCCGCTGCGGTCCGCGCAATGTTCGACCTTGGCTTCAGCGAGCTGCTGATCATCGCCATTATCGCGCTGGTCGTGCTCGGTCCCGAGCGGCTGCCCAAGGCGACGCGCTTCGCCGGTCTGTGGGTGCGCCGTGCGCGCAACCAGTGGGCCTCGGTGAAGGATGAGCTGGAGCGCGACCTCGCCTCCGAAGATCTCAAGCGCACCATGAAGGAAGCACGCGAGGCAATGCGCGACACCGAGCAGTCTGTGCGCGCCAGCGCCGACGAGGCGCGCGAGGAATTCGAGCAGATGCGCACCGCGGTAGCCTCCGACACCCGGCCTGAAGACAGAGCTGCCGCCGAAGCTCCGATGGAGGAGCCCCGGGAAGCGGCGGGGACCTCGCTGGCTTCGCTCACCGGGTCCCACGACGAAGACTTCATCGATGGCGCCGACGCAGGCCAGGTGCCCGAGTCCGATGCCCACCAGGACCCGGTCGCCGACACTCGCTCCGGCGCCGGCGCCGGCGCCGGCGCCGCCCCCGCCCCCGCCCCCGCCCCCGCCCCCGACGCCGACGCCGACCCAGACCCAGACCCAGACCCAGACCCAGAAGATGACCGCAGGTACTCCTGAGCCCGAGGCAGAGGCCGAGACCGGCCTTCTGCACCATCTCATCGAGCTGCGCACGCGGGTGATGCGCGGCGTCTTTGGCTTGGGCGTGGTGCTGCTGGTGCTGCTGCCGTTCGCAAACCGCATCTATGGCTGGTTTGCCGCGCCGCTGCTGGCCAAGCTGCCCCCGGGCGGGCAGCTGATCGCAGTCGAGGTGGCGTCGCCGTTCTTTGCCCCGCTGAAGCTGGCGTTCTTCGTGGCCATCGTCGTCAGCATGCCGTGGCTGCTGTACCAGGCGTGGGCGTTCGTCGCCCCCGGGCTCTACCAGAAGGAGCGGCGCCTGGCGCTGCCGCTGCTCGGTTCGGCCATGGTGCTGTTCTACACCGGCTGCGCGTTCGCTTTCTTCGTGGTGCTGCCGTCGGTGTTCGGCTTCCTGGCCAAGGTCACCCCCGACGCAGTGACCATGATGACCGACATCAGCGCCTACCTCGATTTCGTCCTGGTGATCTTCCTGGCCTTCGGCCTCAGCTTCGAGCTGCCGGTCGCCCTGGTGATCCTGGTGCTGCTGGGCTGGGTGACGCCGGCGCAGCTGAAGGAGGCGCGAGGCTACGCGATCGTCGGGATCTTCGTGCTGTCGGCGCTGATCACACCGCCGGACGTGGTCTCCCAGCTGCTGCTGGCGATCCCGATGTGCCTGCTTTACGAAGCGGGAATCATTGCATCGCGGATGATCCGCCCGCGCAAACAGCAGGCCGACTAGGGCCTCAGGCTTCGAAGCGCGCCTGCGCCTGCGTCGCGGCCGGCCCCGCCTGCGAAGGCCCGAGCAGCTGGCGCCAGGCGTGGTAGACCGCGCCTGCCAGCAGCGGCATGAGCACCGCCATCATCAGCAGGTTGGCGACCCACAGGCCCGCCGCCTGGCCCGCCGCCGCCTGCACCACCATGCCCACCAGCTGGACCAGGAAACTGATCGCCAGCAGCGAGATCAGCAGCAGCACCGCGAATACGACCACTGCCGGCAGGTTGTGGATGCAGGCGCCGAAACTGTTGCGCATTGCCGCCAGGCCCCCCTTGCCACCGAACAGGATGTCCGGCACGGCCACGAAGGTGTAGAGCGCGACTGCGATGGCGGCGGCGAACATCAGCAGCATCCACAGGAACAGCCGGCCCACCGGCAGGTCGCGGACCAGCGCGGGGTCGGGCTGTCCTCCGGCCTGGGCAATGCGCTGGATCTCCAGGCCCGCCTCGTACAGCTGTTGCAGCTGCGCCTGACCGACCATCACCAGCAGCAGCGCACCCAGCGCCAGCACCGCCACGACCTGTGGCAGCAGGGTGGCCAGGAGGCTGCCGATGCGTTCACCCTGGAAGGCGTGCAGCAGGTGCCCCGGCACTGCAGGACGGTCGTGTTCGACCTCGTGCACGGCCCAGACCATGCCTGCGAACAGCAGCGGTCCCAGCACCGAGAGACCAAGCTGCAACAACAATCCGGTCGTGGCGCTGGCCGCCATCACCTGCATGATGAGCAGCGACAGTGCGCCCCAGATGAGACCGAGCAGGCCCAGCGCGAGCGGCGCCTTGCGCAGCAGGGCGAATGCCCCCAGCAACCATTCCGCACCGGCACTGGCCGACACCTTGTTGAACGTGGACATCTAGGACTTCCGGATCGGGGTGTGGGCCATCAGCGGGCCATCAGCGGGCATGTAGAGCGCGCGCATGGGTGACGAAACGTCGCAATAGTTTGCGCGCCAGAGGCGCTGCCGTCACCTCGCGGGCGATAGTGCGGGCGCAGCGGCCTTCGCGCCGCAGCGCCTCGTGCCTGGCCGCGACGTAGCCACGCATATGGTGGGTGGCGAACTCGGGGTGGAACTGCACGCCCCAGGCGCGATCACCCCAGCGGAAGGCCTGGCAGCGGTCGCGGTCGCTGCTGGCCAGCACCGCCGCTTCGGCCGGAGGGCGCACCACGGTCTGCACGTGCGAGGACTGCGCGGCGAAACGCGGTGGCATCGACGCGAACAGCGGGTCGTTGCCGGCCGGCGGCTGCAGCTCGACGCAGATCGTGCCCGATTCGCGGCCGGCGGGATTGTCGGCGACCTCGCCGCCCAGCGCGTGGGCCAGCAGCTGGTTGCCGTAGCAGATCCCGAGCACCGGCAGGCCCGCATGGGCGGCATCGAGCAGCCAGCGCGCGCTGCGTTCGCTCCAGTCGGCGTGTTCGGTGACGTAAGCCGCCGAGCCGGTGACGATGACCCCGGCGAAGCCCTCGCGCCGCGGCAGCGGATCGCCCTGCTCGACGTTGGCGGCCACCGCTTCGTCGGCACCGAGTCCGGCGGCCACGCGGATCCAGTGCGGGAAGCGCCCGTAGCGTCGCATCGAGGGAACGGGTTGGCCGGTTTCGAGGATCAGGAACGGCGCCTGGCAGTCAACTGTCACGGGCTCAGCGCAAGAAGAGGGACGGAAGTGGCCCGTATACTAGAACGCTTTTCCGCAGTGCACGAGACGTCGATGACCGATACGTCGCCTACCCCGCCGACCTTCCAGGACATGATCCAGACCCTCAATGCCTACTGGGGCAGACAGGGCTGCGTGCTGGTCCAGCCGCTGGACCTGGAAGTGGGCGCCGGCACCTTCCACCCGGCCACGTTCCTGCGCTCGCTCGGCCCCGAGCCATGGAATGCGGCCTACGTGCAGCCGTGTCGTCGCCCCACCGACGGCCGCTACGGCGAAAACCCCAACCGGCTGCAGCGTTACTACCAGTACCAGGTGGTGATGAAGCCCAACCCCGACAACCTGCAGGAGCTCTACCTGGAGTCGCTCAAGGCGCTGGGCATCGACCCGCGCGTGCACGACCTGCGCTTCGTCGAGGACAACTGGGAATCGCCTACGCTCGGTGCCTGGGGACTGGGCTGGGAGGTGTGGTTGAACGGGATGGAAGTCACCCAGTTCACCTATTTCCAGCAGGCCGGCGGACTGGAGTGCCGTCCGGTGCTCGGCGAGATCACCTACGGCCTGGAGCGCCTGTGCATGTACCTGCAGGACGTGGACAACGTCTACGACCTGGTGTGGACGCGCGGTCCGCAGGGCGTGGTGACCTACGGCGACGTGTACCACCAGAACGAGGTCGAACAGAGCACCTACAACTTCGAACACGCCGACGTGGCCGAGCTGTTCCACCGCTTCGATGCCTGCGAGGCCGAATCGGTGAAACTGGTGGAAGCCGGGCTGCCGCTACCGGCCTACGAGCAGGTGTGCAAGGCCTCGCACGCTTTCAACCTGCTCGATGCGCGGCGCGCGATCTCGGTGACCGAGCGCCAGCGCTACATCCTGCGCGTGCGCAAGCTCTCCCATGCGGTGGCCGAGGCCTACCACGCGCAGCGCGAGAAGCTGGGGTTTCCCGGGTTGAAGAAGGCGGCGGCTTGACCACCTGACATCCACTGGTTGTGGAGGCAGGAATGACTTCGGGTGAAACATCGCTGTCGTCCCGAGCTGCAATACAGGCTGACGCCACATTCCCTCATGCCACGGGCACGTCCTGTGGTCGTCCGCCCCTTCGGGCACCTTCTCCCGGGGGAGAAGGAAAACAGGCTCCATTGAAATGACCGAACAACGCGCATTGCTGATCGAACTGGGGACCGAGGAGCTGCCGGTGACGGCGTTGCCGGTGCTGGCTCAGGCCCTCTTCGATGGCGTGCTGGCCGCACTGGCCAAGCGCGGCATCGAAGTGGATGCCGCCGAGGCGAAACCGCTCTACACCCCGCGCCGGCTGGCAGTGCTGCTGCCCGCGGTGGCGGTGATGCAGCCGGAGCAGTCCTCCGAAGTGCTGGGCCCGTACCTCAACATCGCCCTGGACGCCGACGGCCAGCCCACCCGCGCCCTGCAAGGTTTCGCGACCAAGGCCGGCGTGGACTGGAGCGCGCTCGAGCGCACCAGTGACGCCAAGGGTGAGCGTTTCGTACACCGCGCAGTCACGCCCGGCGCGCGGACCGCGGAGCTGCTGCCGGAGATCCTGCGCGACGCCATTGCCGGCATGCCGATTCCCAAGCCGATGCGCTGGGGCGATCACGGGCACGCCTTCGCACGTCCGGTGCACTGGCTGGTGATGCTGCTCGGCAGCGACGTGGTGGAAGCGGAGATACTGGGCGTGCGCAGCGACCGCATGAGCCGCGGCCACCGCTTCGAGCACGACAAGCCGGTGTGGATCGGCAGCCCCGACGATTACGTCGAGGGCCTGCGGGCTGCGCACGTGCTGGTGGACCCGGACGAGCGCCGCGCGCGGATCGAGCAGCAGGTGCAGCAGGCCGCGAGTGCCGTCGGAGGCGTCGCCCGCGTCACCAGCGAGAACCTGGAGCAGGTCAACTGCCTGGTGGAGTGGCCCTCGGCGGTGTCGTGCAGCTTCGACGAGTCGTTCCTGGCGGTGCCGCAGGAAGCGCTGATCGCCACCATGGAGGCGAACCAGAAGTTCTTCCCGGTGCTGGATGAGCACAGCAGGCTGGGCGGCCATTTCATCGGCATCGCCAACATCGAATCCCGGGATGTCGGCGAAGTCCGCAAGGGCTACGAGCGCGTCATCCGTCCGCGCTTTGCCGACGCCAGGTTCTTCTTCGACGAGGACCTGAAGCAGGGTCTGGTGGCGATGGGCGATGGCCTGAAGACCGTCACCTATCAGGCCAGGCTGGGCTCGGTCGCCGACAAGGTGGCGCGCGTCGCTGCGCTGGCGGAAACCATCGCCAGGGAAGTTGACGTCGATCCCACACTGGCGCGACGTGCGGCAGAACTGTCGAAGAACGACCTGCAGTCGCGCATGGTGGGCGAGTTTCCGGAACTTCAGGGCATCGCCGGACGCGATTACGCACTGGCTTGCGGGGAATCGAGCGGGATTGCACTGGCCATCGACGAGAGTTACCAGCCGCGTTTTGCCGGCGACGATATCGCCCCGTCACCGCTGGGCAAGGTGCTGGCGATCGCGGAGCGGCTGGATACGTTGGCCGGCGGCTTTGCCGCGGGTTTGAAGCCTACCGGCAACAAGGATCCGTTTGCCCTTCGTCGCACGGCCCTGGGCCTGGCACGAACGGTCATCGAAAGCGGCTTCAACCTTGACCTCACCTCGTTGCTCGAACGCGCCGTGGCGTCGGCACGGGCCGATATGAAAAGAATCAGTGATATCGCGGCGAAAAGGGCTGCACTTGACGAAGAAAAGTTCGTGGCGGGAATCGATCCCTCAGCCAAGTTCAAAGCAAAGCCCATTCCCATGGTTTCGGAAACCGATGTGCTGGGTGACACGGATCTTGCAGAAGAACTCTACGACTTCATCCTCGACCGCCTACGCGGCTACTACGGCGACAAAGGCGTACCTGCCCAACACTTCGCCGCAGTCGCCGAACTTCGACCCACATCGCTGTACGACTTCGACACCCGCCTCGGCGCCATCGGCCAGTTCGCCGCACTCCCCGAGGCCGCAGCGCTGGCCGCCGCCAACAAGCGCATCAACAACATCCTGAAGAAGGCCGACGTTGCGATTCCGGAGACAGTCGATTCCAGCCTGCTGCGAGAACCTGCAGAAAGCGCGCTGGCCGAAGCGGTGGAGGCGGCGATAGGCGATACCAGTGCGGCGCTGTCGTCGCACGATTACGTCGCCGTGCTAAGCCGTCTTGCGCAGCTGCGACCCCAGGTCGACGCTTTCTTCGACACGGTGATGGTCAACGCCGAAGACCTCGCGCTGCGCGCCAACCGCCTTGCGCTGCTGAAGCGGCTTGCCGATCGCTTCGGCGCAGTGGCCGCCATCGAACACCTCTCGACCTAGGCCGTCGCCGCGTGATCACGGTGCGCCTTCGACCGGCGCACCACGCCGTACTTCGCATGGTTTTGGACATGCCGGCATACCGACGCTGGTCCGCGCAATGCCGTGGTCCCCATCATGCGTTCTTAACCATCCCGTGCACGCGCCGCCGGTATGCTCCGGCGATGCGCTTCCCCCCCTTTGCCGCCGCCGCTGCGGTCCTCTTCGCCCTGGCCGGGCCTGTCCTTGCAGTCACCGTGGAACGCGTGGACGTGCGCGGCCTCGACGAGGACGATGAAGCCGAAGAGGCGATGCTCAAGAACATCCAGGAAGCCGTGTCGCTGTTCAAGGAGACCGGCAGCAGCCTTGGCGAGTCGCGGCTCGATTACCTGATGGACCAGGCGCAGGAGGAAGCGCGCGAGGCGCTGCAGCCGTTCGGGTACTACTCGCCGCAGATCAGCGTCGAGATGCTTCGCAGCGGCCCGGCCGACGAGCAGGTCAGCGTGGTGATCGAGGTGGACACGGGCGCGCCGGTGCGGGTGCGCGAGTCCGACATCGGGATCCAGGGCGCCGGCAGCGACGATGCCTACCTGCAGGAAGACCTGGAGGCATTCGAGCCGCGGCGCGGCGCAGTGTTCGATCACCAGACCTACGAGACCAGCAAGCTGCGGATCACGCGCCGGCTCCTGCAGCGTGGCTACTTCGACTCCAACCTGACCCGACGCCGTGTCGAAGTCACCCGCGCCGAGAACGCCGCCGACATCGACCTGCAGTGGGCCAGCGGCATCCGCTATGACATGGGTCCGACCACTTTAGAGCAGGACTACTTCCGCCCCGGACTGCTGGAGCAGCTGGTCTACTGGGAACAAGGCAGCTACTTCCACCAGGGCAAGCTGGATCGCCTGCGCGAATCGCTGGGGGGGCTGGACTACTTTTCCGCCATCGACATCCAGCCGCGGCCCGACGACGCGGTGGAGGGGCAGGTGCCGGTCGAGGTCAGCCTGACCCTGGCCAAGCGCGACGTCTACACCGCCGGCGTGAGCTACGGCACCGAGAGCGGCGCCGGCGTGCGCTTCGGCCTGGAGCGACGCTATGTCAACGCCCGAGGGCACAAGTTCTTCACCGAACTGGACTACGCGCAGAAGCGCAAGAGCTACATCGCGCAGTACCGCATCCCGGCCTTCAAATGGCTCGACGGCTGGTACGGCGTTGCCGTGCGCGCCTACGACGAGCAGACCGACTACATCGACACCCGTCGGCTGGAGCTGATCGCCAGCCGCAGCGGCCAGATCAGCGAGCGCTGGAGGGCCGTGGCCTCGCTGCACGCGCTGCGCGAACGCTGGGGCTACGACGAGCGCAACGCGCGTGGCGAGACCGTCTACCGGTACTCCACCCTGACCTACCCGCAGATCACCGGGCACTACATCGGCGTGGACGACCGGCTGTTCCCGCGCGCCGGCTTCAGCGGCACCGTGTCCCTGCGCGGCGGCGTCGAGGGCGCGGGTTCCGATGCCACGTTTTCGCAGGTGCAGACGATGGTCCGCTGGTACCGCGGCATCGGGCAGGACAGCCGGCTGCTGGTGCGCGGTGAATTCGGCGCCACCTACACCGACGACCTGGTCGCGATGCCGCCGAGCCTGCGCTTCTACGCCGGCGGCGACCACAGCGTCCGCGGCTATGCGTTCCGCGAAGTGGGCCCGCGGCTGGGCAACCGCTTTGCCCTGGGCGCCAAGAACGTAATCACCGGCAGCGTGGAGTACGAGCGCTACCTGCCGGACAGCGAATGGGGTGGTGCGGTATTCGTCGACAGCGGGAGCGCGTTCGACGAGGACCCGGACTTCCGCACCGGCGTGGGCGTGGGCCTGCGCTGGCGCTCTCCCGTGGGCGCCGTGCGCGTGGACATCGCGCGCGGGCTGGACGATCCGGATTCGGGCTTCCAGCTGTATCTCAACATCGGAGCCGATCTGTGAACGTGCCGGCCCCCGCGCCGCCGGCAGACGCCACCCCGGCGCAGCGCAAGCGTTTCTACCGGCGCAGGCGTTTCTGGCAGTGGTCGGGCGGCGCGACCGCAGCGCTCATCGTGATCGTGCTGGTGCTGCTGTACTGGCTGCTGCAGACGGTGGCCGGGCGCGATGTGCTGCTGAGTCAGGTCAAAGCGCGCCTTCCGGCAGGGTCCACTTTCACCTGGGAGCGCGCCGAGGGCCCGGTAGCCGGGCCACTCACCCTTTACGGCGTCGACTTCCGCTTCGGCGACATCCACTTCACCGCCGAGCGCGTCTACATGGACACGAGCCTGCGTCCCCTGCTGGACCGGCGCCTGCTCCTGGACGAGCTGCAGGTCACCAACGCCACCCTGGACCTGGCCAGCACTGAAGAACCTTTCGAGCTGCCGAGCTGGCCGGACTCGTTGCCGCAGATCGAGATGCCGATCAGCCTGCAGGCCGACGCGCTGGAGATCGACGACTTCCTTATCCGGCGGGACGGTGAGCGGCTGATCGACATCGATCGCGCCACGGGTTCCCTGGATGTCGGACCGGGCTATTTCCTGACCGAACAGCTGGGCATCGACAGCGACCGCGGCCGCTTCGACATCACCGGTGGCTACGAGCCCCGCGATGGCTATCTCACCGACCTGGTGGTGACCGCAGTATTCCCGGCCGAGCGCGGCCGCAGCCCCGCCCGCATCGGCCTCATCGCGCGCGGCGACTTGAGCGCGATGGACGTCGCCATCGGCGGCAGTGCGCCGCAGCCGCTGCGCATCGCACTGGAAGTGCGTGGCGCAAAAGATCCCGAATGGAATTTCAGCGGCGCCACCCAATCGCTGGACCTGGCCCTGCTGGGGCTGGCCGAGGAGCCGTTCACGCCGCTGGCCTTCGACCTGCAGGCCACCGGCACCAACGGCAACGCACTGCTGCAGGGGCGGGTGGAGCGGGGCGATATGGTGGCGGTGATCGAACCGTCGAAACTGCACGTGGGCGATGGGGTGCTGACCGTGGATCCGCTGGCGATCCGCGTGTTCGACGGGCGCGCCACGCTGCGCGGTTTCGCCGACTTCAGCGACCCGGCCGACCCCCGCTTCACGTTCGCAGTCAACGCGCGCGGGCTGCAGCTGGGCGCTGCCGGTGCCGACGGCGTCAAGCAGACTGCAGACGCCGGCCAGGCGCCGGCCATCATCGCCAGTGCGGAGCTGGGATTTGCCGGTCGGCTGCAGGACTGGGCCGCCATCGGCGAAGCGCGCCTGACCCGCGCCGGTGAAACGGCGGTGGTCGACTTCGACGGCCGCGGCGACAGTGAGCAACTGCGACTGGAAACCCTTCAGGCGACCATGCCTACCGGTCGCCTGGACGTCACCGGCAACGTCGGCTGGGCGCCACGGCTGCGCTGGGACCTGGCCGCGCAGCTGCGCGGCTTCGATCCCGGCTACTTCGCAAGCGGGCTGGACGGCAACGTGTCCGGGCAGATCTCAAGCAAGGGCCAGGCCCGCGACCAGGGCGGCTTCCAGGCGAGTGTGGACGTGCCCGAACTGGGCGGAACCCTGCGCGGCCAGCCGCTGGACGGTCGCGGTCGCGTCAGGATCAATGGCGACCGCGGCGAAGGTGCGCTGTCGTTGCGACTCGGCGAGAGTCGCGTCACCGCCCAGGGCAGCGTCGGCGACCGCCTCGACATCGAGGCCGACCTGCAGCCCCTGCGGCTGGACGACGTACTGGGCGACGCGGGCGGGAGGCTGGCCGGCACGCTGAACATCAGCGGTCCCCGTGATGTGCCCACCCTCCAGGCCGACCTCAGCGGCAACGACCTGCAGTGGAACGACTACACCGCCGACTCGCTGACCGTCCGCGGCCGCCTGCCCTGGCGCGGCAGCGGCGGAGACCTGGCCGTGCGCGGCACCGGCCTCACCATGGGCGCAGTGATCGACACCCTGAGCATCGAGGCACGCGGCGCGGTGGAAGATCTCGAACTCGAGGCCCAGGCCGAAAGTCCGCTGGGCTCGCTGAGCCTGGCCGGCAGCGCGCTCAAGCGCGGCGACCGGTGGGCCGGCACCCTGGCGGCCCTGCGCCTGGTCCCGGACAAGGGCGCGGCCTGGGCCCTGCGCGCGCCGGCCGGTTTCGCCGTGCAGGGCGAAGCCTTCACCCTGCAACCGGCGTGCCTGGCCGCCACCGGCGGCGGCGAGCTGTGCGCGTCGGCTGACTGGCCGCGCGAAGGGTTGGTGGTGGAGGCCGACTCACTGCCGCTGGCGCTGGTGCAGCCTTGGCTGCCGCCGCGCGAGGGCCGCCCGCTGGGGCTGCGCGGCAACCTGTCGCTGGATGCCGCGGTGCGTCCCGCCGGCAATGCCTGGCAGGGCGAAATCCACCTCGCCTCGCTCGACGGCGGCCTGCGCCTGGGCAGCAACGCGCAGCGCGAGCTCATCAGCTACGACAACTTCACTTTCGATGCGGAGTTCACCCCGCAGCGCATCGAAGGCCGACTGGGAACCGGCTTCGCGGGCGACGGCTACGTCGATGCGACATTCACCACCGGCTGGGAGGAATTCGCGCCGCTGCGCGGCGACCTCTACTTCAACAACTCCAACCTGTTCTGGCTGGAACTGTTCTCGCCGGACCTCGTGCGCCCCGACGGCGTGCTGGCTGGCCACATCGGCCTGGCCGGGACCCGCGCCGAGCCGCTGTTGAGCGGCGAGGCGAACCTGACCGAGTTCACCGGCGCCCTGCCCGCCCTGGGCATCACCCTGGTCGAGGGGACCGGCACTCTGGACGCACTGTCCGACGGAACCGCATCGATCAGCGGCAGCGTCGGGTCCAGGTCGTCCAGCGGCCGCAACAACGCCGAGCGCGGGCGCCTGCAGATCACGGGGTCGCTGGGCTGGAGGGGTGAGGAGACGCCGCTGCGCTTGGACATCGGGGGCAGCAACTTCCTGGCCGCCGACACGCCTGACCTGCGCGCGGTGATCGCCCCGGACGTGCAGGTGACGCTGGCCGACAACGTGCTTGCCGTACGCGGTGAGGTGACGGTGCCGGAGGCGACCATCGACGTGGAAGGCTTCGAAGGCGGCGTGTCCGCCTCACCCGACGTGGTCGTGCTGGACCCGGTAAACCCGGAGGCGCTGGAAACCGGTTCGGCGGTGGACCTGGACCTCACCGTCGTGGTGGGCGAGGACGTGGAATTGAGCGGCTTCGGCCTGGAGGGCAACCTGACCGGGAAGATCCGCGTGATCGCGCCCCCGGGCGCGGAGATGCGTGCCATCGGGCGGCTCGACGTCGACGGCGAGTACACCGCCTATGGGCAGGACCTGCAGATCACCCGCGGCGAGCTGACCTGGAGCAACAACATCGTCTCGGACCCGCGCATCAACATCCGCGCCGAGCGCGAAGTGGTGAGCGCAGGCGTGACCGCAGGCATCGACGTCACCGGCCGGGCGAGCCTGCCCAGGGCCAGCATCTGGTCCAACCCGTCCCTGCCCGAGTCCGAAGCCCTTGCCTACCTGGTGCTCGGCCGGCCGCTCAACACCGCCAGCACCGACGAGGCACGGCAGGTGGACGGGGCCCAGGCCGCGCTGTCGGCCGGCGCCGGGCTGCTGGCGTCGCAACTGGGCGCGCGCATCGGCCTGGACGATGCCGGCGTGCTGGAATCGCGCACGCTCGGCGGGTC
>JBDNHW010000173.1:0-24804 GCA_041688625.1 Pseudoxanthomonas sp. | reverse complement strand
GGTCATGGCCGCGAGGTCTTGAGTGTGACGCCTTCGCGGGCAGGGCCCGCTCCTACAGTATCCATTTGAAGTCTATCCGAGCGCTGCAACGGATGACGAAGAACCCTTCTCCCGCTTGCGGGGGAAGGTGCCCGAAGGGCGGTTGGGGGGAGCTCTTGGCGGGCAAGCTCCGAAAGGCTAGAGCTCGCGCCCATCGGGCGCTCCTACGGGTCATCCTGGTGCAACGCGAAGGGCTGGCCTCATGCCACGGGCAATTCTTTCGATTCTCGGGAGAAGGGTTCTTCGTCATCCGTTGCAGCGCTCGGATAGACCTCAAATGGACTCTGTAGGAGCGGGCCCTGCCCGCGAAGGCGTCACACTCAAGACCTCGCGGCCATGACCGCTTCCAGGGCTCTTCCGCGTTCGTTTGGTCGCGGGGGTTGGCTGGGGTACAGTCAGGACTGTGACCTGGCCAGGGCTTAGGGGGCTGCTTTGAATGCCTGGAGCAAGCTGCTTGTCCTGATGATCCTGCTTGCTGCGGGATACGTTGCCTACCGCGCCTCGCCAGGCGACTGGAAGGCGTGGGTGGATCAACCACCGGCGTTCCCGGACACGATCGACGCCAACTTGTTTGGCGGCAGCCTTGTCCAGGCCGATAGCGTGTCGAGCGTCGGCGGCAGCGCTGCAGTAGATGCAGCCCTCGCGCGCGAGGCTGGTTCCGGGCAGCCGACGCTGCCGGCACTGGGTCAGCTGCGCCACGAATGCAAGGCATGGCTGCGCAGGCTCGGCTACGACGACAGAACCGAGCGTGTTTCCAAGGAGTAGCGCGTTTGCGTAGCGCGTCATTCCCGCAGGTCAGTGATTCAGTTCCAGCAAGTCCATTCAAAACGTCCCCTGCCGCCTGTGGAGAACGTCATTCGCCAGCCGTCCGAGGGTGCTGTTCGTGAATGCGTTGTACGGTCAGCAGCTCGCCCAGGCGCTTGACTACCGGGACCAGGAGTTCCGGACAGCCGCTCGGGCAGTGCCAGACGACGACCATCTGATCGCCGTCATCGTGCAGGATCCGAAGGTGCGGCGGCAGGTTTCCATCAGCGCGGGCGTGGGATACGGCCCGCGTCTCCTCCAGCACGGCCGCAGCGTCATGCAGCGCAGCCGGATGGCTGGTGATGTCGCGTGGCCAATGGGTGGACCACAGCACGCAGGCACCGGCATCTGCCGGCGAGGCGTGCAGGAGGACTTCGGCCACTTCCCCAACGGTGCCGGCGGCGAGCAGGCGGGTGCTGGTGTCTGCGCCCGTGGCGCGGGAGGCTGCAGCGTCGGCGACGCCTGGTTGCACGGTGGCGATGGTCATTGCAGCTTCTGCGACCCTCGGTGTGGCGTGGTGGCCGCAGATGCGGGGGCCGTCGCGGAGGCAAGGACAGAGGTGGACGTCATCACCGGCGGATGGGACAAGGACCTCCACAAGGCACCGCCTGCAGGCGGCAACGGAACGTGACGCCCTCCGCATCGTGGCGGAGGTGCGGAGCGGAGGCGGTTCGATGGTGCTGCGGCCGCGAGCCACGCGACTTGCCGCCGAACGCTACCGCATCACGCCGCCAGTGCGCCTTGTTCGGTGATGATCGCCTTCAGCGTGGCTTCGTTGACCGGCTTGACCAGATGCGCGTCGAACCCCGCCTCCAGCGATCGCTTGCGATCGTCCTCGTTGCCCCAGCCGGTGAGCGCCACGATGCGCACCCGATGTCCGTCCTGCTGCTGGCGCACGCCGCGGCATACGTCGTAGCCATTCATGCCAGGCATGCCGATATCCAGAAGCATGACCTGAGGCTGGAAGTCGCGCGTTCTCACCAGCGCCTCCTCGCCGTCGTAGGCCACTTCCACCAGGTGACCTGCGAACGACAGCAGCAGGGCCACCGAGTCGGCGGCGTCGCGGTTGTCGTCCACCACGAGTACGCGGCACGCGCCAGCGCTCGCAGGCGCGGGCGCTCCAGGCGTGGCCGCGCCGCCGGCGAGCGAACTGGCGAGCGGCAGGCGCACCTCGAACCGGCTTCCCTGGCCGGGCCCATCGCTGTGCGCGCTGACGCTGCCGCCGTGCAGCAGCACCATCCGCTTGACCAGCGTGAGGCCGATACCCAGTCCCTGCTGTTCGCGCTCCAGCGACTGGTCCACCTGCGAAAACATCTCGAAGATCTCATCGAGCATTTCTTCAGGGATGCCGATCCCGGTATCGCTCACCGAAACGACGACCTGCGTGGCTTCCACCGCCGCGTCGATGGCGATCGATCCGCCGACCTGTGTGAACTTGCCCGCGTTGGTGAGCAGGTTGGCGAAGACCTGGACCAGGCGCTGGCCATCGGCGTGCAGAAGGACCGGCACCGGCGGCAGCGACAGCTGCGCGCCGTGGCCAGCCAACTGCAGCGCCGGGGCGCAGGCGTCCAGGGCCTGGGTGAGGACATCACCCAGTGCCACCGACTCGAGCCGCAGCTCCAGCTTGTCGGCGTCGATGCGGCCCATGTCGAGCAGGTCGTCGATCAGACGGACCATCTGCAGGGCCTGGCGCTCCATGACAGCGCGGCTGCGCTCCACGGTCGCCGGATCATGGCCGGCGCGCTTGATGACCTCCAGGCCGCTGAGGATGGGCGCCAGCGGGTTGCGCAGCTCGTGCGCCAGGGTGGCCAGGAAGGTGTTCTTGCGCTTGTCCGCCTGGACCAGGTCATTGGCCAGCTGGCGCAGCTGCTGCTCGTTGTGTTTCTGCGCGGTGATATCCCGCGAATACACCGCCAGTCCACCGGCTTCGGTCGGGTAGGCACGGCTGCCGTACCACTTGCCCATCGAGGCGTTGAAATACTCGTACTCCACGGTGATGCGCCGGGCCATTGCCACATGCAGCTCGCGATGGGCGTCGGAGCCGATCGCGTCGGGGAACTTCTCCCAGATCGTGCATCCGAGCATCGCTTCGCGGGGCAGGCCCCAGTGCGCTTCGCTGTGGTCGTTGACGAACAAGTAGCGCCACTCCGAATCCACGGTCATGAACGCGTCGGTGATGCTGCCCAGCATCGCCGACAGCCGATCCTGGCTCTCACGCCGTGCGTGTTCGTGGCGCTGGACTGCCTTCGCCGTGCGCCATAGCAGCGCACTGAGCAGCAACATCAGCACCAGGACCATGGCCGCGGTGGCGAACGCGCTGTCGAACAGGCCCGCGCGCTGCCCTACCAGCGTGAGCCAGCCGATCAGCATGGGCACCAGCACGATGCCCGGCAGCGAACTCAGCACCAGCAGGGCGGCGGCCGAATCCTGGACCAGCAGGCGGGTCGGAAGGCGGTCCGGGATCGCCGCGACCAGTGCGATGCCCAGCGCGAGCAGCAGTATCGCCGTCTGCAGCGCGATGGTGGTGAGGTAGGGGATCGTATAGAACAGGGTCGCCCGAAAGGAGTAACCGATGATGGACACGATGGCAATGGCGATCACCAGCACCCCGCCGGCGGACGCCCAGCTGCGGGTGCGCTCGGGCATCGACAGGAAGATGGCGGCTCCGGTCAGCAGCAACGACGTCGATCCAGGGACGCCCATCCGCCCCGGGACACGGGTGGCGCTATGGCCCCAATCGTGGGTCAGCAGCAGGGCGTCGATGCCCAGGTCGATGCCGGCCAGGTGCTCCAGCAGCGTCGCCCCGCCGATCAGCCCGGCGGCCAGCGCGAATGCCGCGCTGCTCCGGCGGTAGCCAAGCGCCATCAGCAAGGTCGCCGCGCCGCCCGCCAGCACCCCGACCGCATTGTTGGGCAGCTGCGAGATATCGAGGTCGAACCAGTCGGTGAGGCGGCGCATGCCCGACGCCCAGCCGACCAGGGTCAGGGCCGACCCGGCAATCGCGAAGGCGCTCAACCCCACGGCCAGTCGTTTGGCGAACCTTTCCCTCTTCAACATCTACGGCAGGCTCGCATGTGATGGCGGTGGCGGGTCGACCCCGTCAGGGAGCCGCTCGGGCCCCGGAGTATAGGAAGAGCAGGCGGGCGCCACCAGCCAACCGGTCCACACCCTGCGCACATGGACCGATTCCGATGGAGGGCACTGTTGCAGCTGCAGTCTCGCGGGTCTGCCCGATGGCGTAGCGATTTGCGCCTCACCACGCCTCGCCACCCCTCACCAACAGGGCGCGTGCCAGACTTGCCGGCTTACCACTCGGGCACGATCACCCATGACACACCACACCGCCATGTCCAGCAAGGCGTTCAAGGCGTACGACATCCGCGGCCGCGTGCCGGACGAACTCAACGAAGCCTTGGCCACGCGCATTGGCGCGGCCCTGTCCGAACTGCTGGGGCCGGGCCCGGTGGTGCTGGGACGTGACGTGCGCCTGAGCAGTCAGGACCTGCAGACCGCGCTCTCCGAAGGGTTGCGGGGCAGCGATCGCGAGGTGATCGACATTGGCCTGTGCGGCACCGAGGAGGTCTACTTCCAGACCGATCACCTGGGCGCAGCCGGCGGGGTCATGGTCACCGCCAGCCACAACCCGATGGACTACAACGGGCTGAAACTGGTGCGCGAGAACGCCCGCCCGATCAGCGCCGACACCGGGCTGTTCACCATCCGCGACCGTGCGCTCAGCGCGGACGGGCCAACCGGCAAGGGTATTCCCGCCGGCATCGTGGAGAATCCGGACAAGAGCGCGTACATCGAGCACCTGATGAGCTACGTGCAGGGCGTGCACCTGAAGCCTCTGAAGATCGTCAGCAACCCGGGCAACGGCGGCGCCGGCATCATCATCGACGCGCTGGCCCCACACCTGCCGTTCGAGTTCATCCGCGTGCACCACGAGCCCGACGGCCACTTCCCGCACGGCATCCCCAACCCGCTGCTGCCCGAAGCGCGGGCGGCCACCGCCGACGCGGTGCGCGAGCATGGCGCCGACCTGGGCATCGCCTGGGACGGCGACTTCGACCGCTGCTTCTTCTTCGACGGCAGCGGGCGCTTCATCGAAGGCTATTACCTGGTCGGTCTGCTGGCCAAGGCGGCGCTGGCGCGGCACCCCGGCGGCAAGATCGTCCACGACCCGCGCCTGACCTGGAACACCATCGAGATGGTGGAAGAGTCGGGCGGGGTGCCGGTGCTGTGCAAGTCCGGGCACGCCTTCATCAAGGAGCGCATGCGCGCCGAAGACGCGATCTACGGCGGCGAGATGAGCGCCCACCACTACTTCCGCGAATTCGCCTATGCCGATTCGGGAATGATCCCGTGGCTGCTGATCGCTGCCCTGATCTCCTCCAGTGGCCTGTCCCTGGCTGAACTGGTGGAGGACCGCATGGCCAGGTTCCCGTGCAGCGGAGAGATCAACTTCACCGTGGACGATGCCAAGGCCGCCACCGCCGCGGTGCTGGCCCACTATGCGCACCTGGATCCGCAGCTGGACCATACCGACGGACTGTCCGCCGAATTCGAGCAGTGGCGCTTCAACCTGCGCAGCTCCAATACCGAGCCGCTGGTGCGCCTGAACGTCGAAACCCGCGCTGACACCGCACTGCTGCAGCAGCGCGTGGACGAGATCAGCGCGATCATGGGCAAGTCCTGAACGACCGTACCGATGTCCGCCACGCTGCCCGCAGCAGCGTCTACACCAAGCTCAAGCTGAGTTCGGACCACGAATTGCGCAAACTGGCCATCTGGAGGGGGCTGGTGAGTTGAGCTGACTGCATGCGGCAGCCTGGCTGCGCCGCCAGGATTTCAGCGCTCCAGCAGCGGAAGCTTGTCCGGTTTGCCTTCCCATTCCTTGGCATCGGGAAGGGCTTCCTTGCGCGTGGTCAGTACCGGCCAGGCGGCCGACAGCTCCTTGTTCAGGGCTACGAACTTCTCCTGCCCCGCAGGCACGTCGTCCTCGGGATAGATGGCGTTGACCGGGCACTCCGGTTCGCACAGGGTGCAGTCGATGCACTCGTCCGGGTCGATCACCAGGAAGTTGGGGCCTTCGTGGAAGCAGTCCACCGGGCACACCTCGACGCAGTCGGTGTACTTGCACTTGATGCAGTTTTCGGTGACGACGAAAGGCATGGCGACGGTCTGTGGGTACGAGTTGCACACAGTTTAAGTCACCGGGCCCGCCGCTGGCCGGGACCGCGGCGGGCGGCCCGCGCTGCGCGCAGCTGGATCCATCAACAGCTCAGGCCGCAGCGGGCTCTTGGCCACGTTGACCTCATTGGCTGCCTCCCGGTGCGCCTGGCCGGGAGCTGCCATCCAGGTCCGCCGTCGGGGCAAAAAAAAGCCCGACCAACGTGGCCGGGCTTGAAAGCTGGTGCTCCCTAGGGAATTCGAATCCCTATTTTAGCCTTGAGAGGGCCACGTCCTGACCGTTAGACGAAGGGAGCTTTGGCTCGCGGTGTCGCGACGTACTAGTATATTCGCCTGCCGCAGCCCGCGGCAATGCCGCCATCATCTCGGCGCCATGCCGCCCGCCAGCCACACGGACCGCCACCATTACTCCAGCTGCCACGCCACCGACCACCTCGCTGCGCATCATTCCGCGCGACCAGCACACCATTTCCCGCAAGGACATCAGCCCCAACGCGCTGCGCGTGCTGTACCGGCTGCGCGACGGCGGCTTCACCGGCTATCTGGTGGGAGGCGCGGTACGCGACCTGCTGGTGGGCGGACACCCCAAGGATTTCGACGTGGCCACCGATGCCACGCCCGAACAGGTCAAGCAGCTGTTCCGCAACTGCCGCCTGATCGGACGCCGCTTCCGCCTGGCCCACGTGGTGTTCGGTCGCGAGATCATCGAGGTGGCCACCTTCCGCGCCAATGTCGACGACGGCAGCGGCGACCGCCAACTGCACGAGGGCGGGCGCCTGCTGCGCGACAACGTGTACGGCACGGTGGAGGACGACGCGGTCCGCCGCGACTTCACCTGCAACGCCCTGTATTACGCGATCGAGGATTTCTCGGTGCGCGACTACGTCGGTGGGTTCGAGGACGTGCAGGCGCGTTCGATGAAGCTGATCGGCGATCCCGATCAGCGCTACCGCGAGGATCCGGTGCGCATGCTGCGCGCGGTGCGGCTGGCGGCCAAGCTGGATTTCGAGATAGAAACAGCCTCGGCCGAGCCGATCCCGCGGCTGGCGCCATTGCTGTCCGAATCGGCCCCGGCGCGACTGTTCGAAGAGCTGCTGAAGCTGTTCCTGGCCGGCAGCGCCGTGGCGAGCTTCGAGGGCCTGGAGCGCTTCGGCCTGCTGCCGGCGATCCTGCCCGAGACCGCCGCGGCGCTGAAGTCCAACCGCAGCGGCGCGCTGCGCGGCATGCTGCTGCAGGGCTTGAAGGGTACCGACGAGCGGGTCGCCAACGAGGAGCCGGTGTCGCCCGCGTTCCTGTTCGCACTGCTGCTGTGGCCGGCCTACTGCCGCGCGCTGATGGGCCTGCAGGCCCAGGGCATGGCGGCGGAGGAAGCGCAGCGCCGGGCCGCCGACCGGGTCACCTTGCACCAGTTGGGAACCGTGGCCCTGCCGCGCCGCTTCTCGCTGCCCATGCAGGAAATCTGGCTCATGCAGTCGCGTTTCTCCTCGCGCCAGCCCAAGCGGATGAAGCGGATGATGTCGCACCCGCGCTTTCGCGCCGCCTATGATTTCCTGCTGCTGCGCCTGACCGCCTCGAGCGGGCATGCCGAGGATGTCGCGTTCTGGCGCGAGGCACAGGAGCAGCATTTCAGCGATCCGCTCAATGCCGGCGGTGCCCAGGAGCACGAAGCAGGCGAGGGCGACGACGATGCAGAGGCTCCGCGTCGGCGCCGTCGCCGGCGCCGCAGCGGCAGCGGCAGCGGTAACGACGCCGCGCCCGCCACTTCGGAATGAGCGTGCCGGTCGTGGCGTTCATCGGCCTGGGCGCGAACCTGGGCGATGCGGCCGCGACCCTGCGCTGCGCATTGGCCGCGCTGGCGCTGAAGCCGGGCGTAAGTCGGGTGCGCGCTTCCAGCCTGTATCGGACCCCCGCCTGGGGGATCGAGCAGCAGCCCGATTTCGTCAACGCGGTGGCGGTGCTCGATACCACGCTGGAGCCCGAAGCGCTGCTCGAATCCCTGCTTGAACTGGAGCGTGAGTTCGGCCGCGACCGGGAGGCAGGCCTGCGCTGGGGTCCGCGCACGCTGGACCTGGACCTGCTCCTGTATGCCGACCTGCGACTGGACAGCGCCGGCCTGACGCTGCCGCATCCGCACATGCACGAACGCGCCTTCGTGCTGGTGCCGCTGCTGGAGCTGGACGCTGAGGTCGTGATACCCGGGCGAGGCCTGGCACGGGATGCAGTGTTGGGCGTGCCTACGTCTGATATTCGGCCGTTGCCGTCATAATCGGCGCATGAGCATTCATGCCGACATCAGCAAGTGGACTCTGCCTGCGCTGGCGCGTGCCAAACGCGAGGGCCACAAGCTGGTCATGCTGACCGCCTACGACTGCAGCTTCGCCAGGGTGATGGACGCCGCCGGCGTGGACCTAGTGCTGGTCGGAGACTCGCTGGGCATGGTAGTCCAGGGCGAATCCTCGACGCTGCCGGTGACGGTCGAGCACATCGCCTACCACACCGAAGCGGTGGCCCGCGGGCTGACGCGGGCGATGCTGGTGGCCGACCTGCCGTTCCAGTCAGACGCCACGCCCGAGCGCGCACTGGATGCTTCGATCATGCTGCTGCAGGCCGGCGACGAGATGGTCAAGCTGGAAGGCGCGGGCCACAAGCTCGAGGTCATCGCCTTCCTGGCCGAGCGCGACATCCCGGTGTGCGCGCACCTGGGGCTGACGCCACAGTCGGTGCTGACGCTGGGCGGCTATCGGGTGCAGGGACGTGACGCCCCCGCGGCGGCCAGGCTGCGAGCCGACGCAGTGGCGGTGGCCGAGGCCGGCGCCTCGATGCTGGTGCTTGAATGCGTACCGACCGATCTCGCCACCGCGGTCACCAAAGCCAGCGCGATCCCCACCATCGGCATCGGTGCCGGCCCGGGCTGCGACGGCCAGGTGCTGGTATTGCACGACATGCTGGGCATCGACAGCGGCCACCGCCGACCGCGCTTCGTGAAGGATTTCCTCGGCGAGGGCGGGTCCATTGCCGCAGCGATCATCGCCTACGCCGCGGCCGTGCGCGATGGCTCGTTCCCCGACGCCGAATATTCCTATTGATCCTGCGCGCTGCGCGACCGGACCCGATGATCGAGACCGTCACCGACCTTGGACTGCTGCGCGCGCGCGTCGGCGCGTGGAAGCGCGAGGGCCTGCGCGTCGGTTTCGTGCCGACCATGGGCAACCTGCACGCGGGCCACTACTCGCTGGTGACCCTGGCGCGGCAGCGTGCCGACCGCGTGGTGTCCAGCGTGTTCGTGAACCCGACCCAGTTCGGCCCCAATGAAGACTTCACCCGCTATCCCCGCACGCCCGAAGCCGACACCAGCGGCCTCCAGGACGCCGGCTGCGACCTGCTGTGGCTGCCTACCGTGGAATCGATGTATCCGTTCGGCGTCGAACTGGCGGCCAGGGTCCACGTCCCGGGCGTCAGCAGCCTGCTCGAAGGCGCCCACCGCCCGGGGCATTTCGACGGTGTCTGCACCGTGGTCACGCGCTTGTTCAACCAGGTCCAGCCTGACATGGCGGCGTTCGGCAAGAAGGATTACCAGCAGCTTGCGGTGATCGGCCAGATGGTCCGGGACCTGGCGATGCCGGTGGACATCGTGGGCGGCGGGATCGTGCGCGAAAGCGATGGCCTGGCCATGAGTTCGCGCAACCAGTACCTCGACGCTTCGGAGCGTCCGCGGGCCGGCGAGATCCACCAGACCCTGCTGCAGATGCGTGGCGCGGTCGAAGAAGGGCGGGAGATCGGCCAGGTCGAGGTCGCCGCGTCGGCGCGCCTGGCTGGTGCAGGTTTCGAGGTGGACTACGCCGTGGTGCGGCGCCCGGACCTGAGCATCGCCCACGACGGCGGCGCACCCAAGGTCGCGCTGATCGCCGCCAGGCTGGGCAGGACCCGGCTGATCGACAATCTCGAGTGGTAGGTCCTGCGCCCCGCCGCGCGCGACCTCAAAGCGAGAGTCCATGAAGTCCATGGGACGCTCATGGAACGGCTGCTAGACTTTTGTTTCCCCACAGGACCTGCTCCCCATGCAACTGAGTCTGCTCAAAGCCAAGATCCACCGCGCCACCGTCACCCACGCCGAGCTCAACTACGAGGGTTCGGTGGCCATCGACGGACTGCTGCTCGATGCCAGCGGCATCCGCGAATACGAGCAGGTGCATATCTACGACATCAGCAACGGCGAGCGCTTTTCGACCTATGCCATCCGCGGCCAGGAAGGCAGCGGCATGATCTCCCTCAACGGCGCCGCCGCACGCAAGGTGCAGGTAGGCGACCTGGTGATCATTTGCAGCTATGTCGGCATGAGCGAAGCCGAGGTCGCGCTGTTCAAGCCGACCCTGGTGTACGTCGACGCCGCCAACGCGATGACCCACACCAACCATTCGATTCCCAAGCAGGCGGCGTGAAATGAGTGGTGGCTTCGAGGCGATGGCCGCAGACGCGCAGCGGCTGCGCGGGTCCTCGATCAAGGAGCTGCTGCAGCACGAGCCCGATCGCGCCACCGATCAGGCATTCAGGCATGGGCCGCTGTACGTCAACTTCGCGCGCCAGGCGTATGATCGGGAGGCGCTCCAGTCGCTGCTGGAGCTGGCGCGTTCAAAGGATGTGGCCGGAGCGCTGAAGCGGCTGTTCGATGGTGAAGAGGTCAATGTCACCGAAGGTCGCGCGGCGCTGCATACCGCGCTGCGCGGGAATCATTCCGACGCCAGGGCCGCTCGCCAGGCCCACGCCACCGCGACCGAGGCGCGCGTGCGCATGGGCGAGCTGGTGGCGCAGATGGCCGCTACGGAAATCACCGACATCGTCAGTGTCGGCATCGGCGGCTCCGACCTGGGTCCACGCCTGGTGGCCGATGCGCTTCGCGATCCGCTTCCCGGGCGCTTCCGCGTGCACTTCCTGTCCAACGTCGACGGTGCCGCGGCGCAGCGCACCCTGGCATCGCTGAATCCCGAAAGGACTGCGGCGGTGCTGGTTTCCAAGACCTTCGGAACCCAGGAAACGCTGCTCAACGGGGGCATTTTGCGCGACTGGCTGGGCGGCAGCGATCGCCTGTATGCGGTCAGCGCCAACCCGCAGCGTGCTGCGGACACGTTCGAGATCGCGCCCGAGCGCGTGCTGCCGATGTGGGACTGGGTGGGCGGACGCTATTCGCTGTGGTCGGCCGTGGGCCTGCCGATTGCCTTGGCCATCGGCTTTGATCGGTTCGAGCAGCTGCTGCAGGGTGCATCCGAATTCGATGCCCATGTCTTGAACGCGCCGCTCAAGCAGAACATCGCCGTGCGCCATGGATTGACCGCGATCTGGAATCGCAACGCGCTGGGCGCTTGCACCCAGGGCGTGATGGTCTACGACCAGCGCCTGGCGCTGCTGCCGGTCTACCTGCAGCAGCTGGTGATGGAGAGCCTGGGCAAGTCGACGCGGCTGGACGGCAGCGCGGTCGAGGTCGATACGGTTTCGGTGTGGTGGGGCGGTGCGGGTACCGACGTGCAGCACAGTTTCTTCCAGGCGCTGCACCAGGGTACGAGCGTGGTGCCGGTGGACTTCGTGGGCACCGTGAACAACGACGATCCCTACCAGGAGAACCACACCGCTCTGATGTCCAACCTGCTGGCGCAGGCCGAAGCGCTGGCCAACGGCCAGTCGAACGAGGACCCGCACCGTGCCTATGCCGGTGGCCGCCCCAGCACCATGATCCTGATCGACGCGCTGACTCCCCATTCGCTGGGCGCGCTGATCGCGATGTACGAACACAGCGTGTACGTCCAGGCGGTGCTGTGGGGCATCAACGCCTTCGACCAGTTCGGGGTCGAGCTTGGGAAGCAATTGGCCAGCGGGTTGATGCCCGCACTCAAGGGGCAGGCGCAGGCAGATGATCCGGTCACGCGTGCGCTGCTTGCACAGCTTGAAGCGCGGAGTCGTTCCCGGTAGCAGCGGCCCGCCCCGGTAGGAGCGACCCGCCCTGGTAGGAGCGGCCTCCGGCCGCGAGCTCTCGCCCCTTGTAAGCGATCCCACCAACAGCTCGCGGCCATGGGCCGCTCCTGCGCGTGCCGGCCAAGGAGCGTAGATCCGAGCTTGCCCGGATGCTCTTGCGGTGAATCAAGGGCATCCGAGCAAGCTCGGATCCACGAGGATCAAGGGCATCCGAGCAAGCTCGGATCTACGCGCCGTGCAGCACGCGCAGGTCGATCGAACGGGCGGAGCGGCCCGCGGCATGGCGATCGAATGCCCAGGCAACGTGTTCGCGCACCACCTCCGAGGGGTGGTCGCGCCGCCCTGCCAGTGCTTCCAGGACCTCTGGCGACGTTGGTGCATTGCCCAGCGCCACGGCGATGTTGCGCAACCAGCGCTCATGGCCGCTGCGGCGGATCGCGGAACCTTCGGTGCGGCTGAGGAATTCGGCTTCCGACCAGGCGAACAGTTGCGGAAGAGTGGCGCTGTCCAGGTCGTTGCGCGCGCGGAAATCCGGCTCGTCGGTGCGCTTGGCGAACTTGTTCCAGGGACACACCAGCTGGCAATCGTCGCAGCCGAAGATTCGGTTGCCGATGGCCGCCCGCAGTGCTTCGGGTATGGCGCCCTCGTGTTCGATCGTGAGGTATGAAATGCAGCGGCGCGCGTCCAGCCGGTAGGGTGCGGTGATCGCCTGCGTGGGGCACACGTCGATGCAGCGCGTGCAGGTGCCGCAATGCGCGGTTGCCGGCGGATCGACGGGTAGCGGAAGGTCCAGGTAGATCTCCCCGAGGAAGAACCACGAGCCGCCGTCCCTGTCGATCAGGCAGGTGTGCTTGCCGATCCAGCCGAGTCCGGCGTTGCGCGCCAGTGCCCGCTCCAGCACGGGTGCGGAGTCCACGAACACGCGATGCCCGAACGGACCGATCTCGTCCTGTATCCGGTCGGCAAGCGACTGCAGTCGCTGGCGCATCAGCTTGTGGTAATCGCGCCCCAGTGCGTAGCGTGCCACGTAGGCGCGCTCGCCGCTGGCCAGCGTGGCCCAGGACTCGTCGAGGTCATCGCGGCCGTAGTCGAGCCCCACCGAGAGCACGCGGATGGTGCCGGGAATCAGTTCATCAGGCCGCGAACGCTTTTCACCGTGGCGGGCCATCCACTGCATCGATCCGTAAAGACCCTGGGCAAGCCAGTCGCGCAGGTGCACCTCATCTTCGCCGAGCTCGATCCCGGTGATGCCGCAGCGCTGGAACCCCAGCCCACGCGCCAGCTCGCGGATGCGCAGGGCGAGGACATGGTGGTCGACGGTGGCGACGTGGGGGGACATTCCTCAAGTATAGAATCGCAGCCATGCACGACAGCTTTCCCTTGTACGACAGCGCCGCCGCGCGGGCGCTCGACACCTGCGCCACCGCGCTGCTGGGCGGTGACGGGGCGGTGCTCATGCAGCGCGCGGGCCAGGCGGCATGGGAGCATCTGGCGCAGCAATGGCCGGCGGCGCAGCACATCGTCGTGGTGTGCGGGCCGGGCAACAATGGCGGAGACGGCTATGCGCTGGCGCGCCTCGCGCACCGGCGCGGGCTGCAGGTGCAGGTGCTGCACCTGGCCGGACACGTGCCCCAGTCCAGGCTCGCGCAGCGCGCCTGTACCGACTACATCGCCGCCGGCGGCGCGGTGGCCCTGTTTCCGGAATGGCTGCCGCATGCCGACGTGGTGGTGGATGCGATCTTCGGCATCGGGCTTTCACGAGCTCCCGATACGTCCGTGGCGGGGCTGATCGACGCAATCAATGCACAGGCCGCACCGGTTTTCTCGCTCGACGTCCCCAGCGGGATCGACGCCGATCGCGGCTCCGCACCGGGCCGGTACGTCGTCGCCGACGCGACCCTGCAGTTCATCGCGCGCCATGCCGGGCTGTACACCGGCGTGGCGCTGGAGGCCGTTGGCGAGCTTGCGCTGCACGATCTGGACGTTCCGCGCGAAGCATTCGATGAAGTCGCACCCTGCGCGCGACTGATCGGCGCCGATGCACTGGAGCAGTGGCTGCTGCCGCGCCGGCTCGATACCCACAAGGGCGAGTCCGGGCGCGTGCTGTGCATCGGTGGCGATCACGGCAGCGGCGGCGCGATCGTGCTGTGCGCCGAGGCGGCGCTGCGCTGCGGGGCGGGCCTGCTCAGTGTCGCCACCCGCGAGGCGAACGTGCCGGTAGTGCTGGCACGCAGGCCCGAGGCGATGGCGCGCGCGGTGGAGTCGGGCAGTGACCTGGCCGAACTGCTGCACAAGGCCGATGCGGTCGCCATCGGCCCCGGACTCGGTCAAGGCGCGTGGGGCAGGGCGCTGCTGCAGCTGGCCCTGGAGTCGGGACAGCCGCTGGTGCTCGATGCAGACGCACTCAACCTGCTGGCCGCTTCGAACCGGCAAGTGGCTGACGCGGTACTCACGCCGCATCCGGGCGAGGCGGCGCGCCTGCTCGGCACCGACACCGCCAGCGTGCAGCGTGATCGATTTTCCGCCGCCGCCGGGCTCGCGACGCGATACAACGCCGCGACGGTGTTGAAAGGGGCGGGCACGATTGTCTCGGCGCCGGGAGAACTCCCGTGCGTCATCGATGCAGGGAACCCCGGCATGGCGGTCGGCGGCATGGGCGACCTGCTGACCGGCGTCATCGCCGCGTTCCGCGGGCAGGGCATGTCGGCGTTCGACGCGGCCTGCGCCGGCGCGCTGGTGCATTCGCTGGCCGGCGACGCCGCCGCGATGGAGGGCCAGCGTGGCCTGTTGCCGTCGGACCTGTTGCCGCACCTTCGCCGACTGTGCAACCCGGAGTTGCAGCAGTGATGCGCCTGCACCTGCCCGATGTCGCAGCGATGGACGTTCTTGGCGAGCGCCTTGCGGTGAGCTTGCCCGCACCCGCCGTGGTTTACCTGCAGGGCGACCTGGGTGCAGGCAAGTCGACGGTCGCCCGGGCGCTGCTGCGCGCGCTTGGCGTGAAGGGGCCGATCCGCAGCCCCACCTACACCCTGGTCGAACGCTATCCGGTGGCCGGTGGCGAAGCCTGGCACCTCGACCTGTACCGCATCGGCCATGCGGCGGAGCTCGATTTCCTGGGCCTGGACGAGGCCGAGGTGGTGCTGTGGCTGGTGGAATGGCCGGAAAAAGGCCCCACCGGGCTTCCGCCCGCCGATCTCCGACTCGAACTGGAGTCGGAGGGAAGCGGACGGCGGGCCACGCTGACCGGTATCTCCGGGCAGGGCATGGATTGGGTGGACCAGCTGGTGGCCGATTCGCAGTTGCGGGCCTTTCCTGCCGCATTCAGATAGAAAGGTCCGGCAGGTACCGGTTTATTAAGGAAATTACAGGTTGCTTTCGTGGTTCGATGGTGCTTGAATCGGCACATGCTGCTGCTCACCGCTCGATCCGGAACTTCTTTGCTGAGTGCTTTCTGCCTCGCTTTCGGTGCTGCCCTGTCCGCAGGCGCCGGCGAAATCAAGGCCGTGCGGGTCGATGCGACGCCAGCCGGTACGCGTGCCGAGATCGAACTGGCCGGCACCGGCGAATACAAGACCATCTCCCTGGCAGGCCCCGATCGACTGGTGGTGGACCTGCCGGCCTCGACGGCCGCCAGGAACCTGGTCCTCCCTCCGGGCGCCGGCATGGTGCGCTCGGTGCGCAAGGGGCAGCCGGTGGTCGGAACCGTGCGCATCGTGTTCGACCTTGCCGGCACCGCCGGTGCACGCAAGCCGCGCATGCAGCCCACCGCCGGTGGAGCGACCCTGGTGCTGGAATGGGAGGGCGCGGCACCGGTCGCTGGCGCCAGTCCGGTTCCGACACCGGCGGTCACTGCGCCGAAGCCCACCTTGACCGCCGCCGAGGCCACCGCGCTGTTGACCGCCGCCGCGGTGCGACAGGCGAACCAGCCGCGTCCACCCGAGCCGGAGCCGGTGCTGCAGCGACAGCCGCAGCCGCAGCCGCTGGCTTCGACGCCGCCGCCCGTGAGTCGGCCAGTGCCCGCCCAATCTGTCACGGCTATGCCAGCGGTGACGGCACCGATGCAGGCGGCGAAGCCGTCGCCCGCAGACATCCTCAACGGACGTGTAGTCGTGGCAGGGCCTGCCGCCACGTCGACCTTGCCGGCAGTCGAGCAAGATGCGCCCGAGTACACCGTCGCCACTGGGGTCCCGTCTCCAATGCCGGACACGGCTGCCTCGCTGCCGCAGCCACCGACCCAGGCGCTGCCGCCGCGAATGCTCACCAAGGCAATGCGCCCGCTGGTGATCGCGATCGACGCCGGTCACGGCGGCCAGGATCCGGGCGCGGTGGGCCCAAGCGGGACGCACGAGAAAAATGTGGTGTTGGCCATCGCGCGGGAGTTGGCGCGGCAGATCGACGCGACCCCGGGGATGAAGTCCTACCTGGTTCGCGACGGCGACCATTTCCTGGCGCTGCCGCAGCGCGCGGCCAAGGCGCGCGCGGCCAAGGCCGACATGTTCGTCTCCATCCACGCCGACGCGGCCGAAAACCGCAATGCACGCGGATCGTCGGTGTACGTCCTGTCGCTGAAGGGCGCCTCCTCGCAGCGTGCCCGCTGGCTGGCGAACAAGGAGAACGCCTCGGACCTGATCGGCGGCGTGCGCCTGCAGCAGGTCGACAACACGCTGTCCTCGGTGCTGCTGGACCTGGCCCAGAGCGGGCACATGAAGGCCTCCGAAGACGCGGCCAACCATGTGCTCGACGGGCTCAAGCGCGTCGGCAACAACCACAAGCCGCATATCGAACGTGCCAACTTCGCGGTGCTGCGCACGTCGGACATGCCGGCGATGCTGGTGGAGACCGCCTTCATCTCCAACCACGATGAAGAAAAGCGGCTGATGGATCCCGCCTACCAGCGCAAGGTGGCTGGGGCGGTGCTCGATGGCGTGCAGACCTACTTCACCCGCCAGCCGCCACCGGGCACGCTGTTTGCCGCCCGTGCGCAAGCCGAAGCGGCGCGCGAGGATTCGATCAGGGCCGCCGCCGGCTCACCCTGAGCGGCGCCCTCGGCTATCATCGCCACTGATCAATCCTGACGACGCGCACCGCGTCGCCGCCACGTGCAGATCCGCCAACTTCCCGACACCCTCATCAACCAGATTGCCGCGGGCGAAGTCGTTGAACGACCGGCGTCCGTGGTCAAGGAACTGGTTGAAAATGCGCTGGATGCGGGCGCGCGGCGCATCGACATCGACCTCGAAGAGGGCGGGATCCGCCTGATCCGGATCCGCGATGACGGCGACGGGATCATGGCCGAGCAGTTGCCCCTGGCCGTCGCCCGCCACGCCACCAGCAAGATCGCATCACTGGATGATCTCGAATGCGTGGCCACCCTCGGCTTCCGCGGCGAGGCGCTGCCTTCGATTGCCTCGGTCAGCCGTTTTTCACTGTCCTCGCGGCGTGCCGGCGACGACCACGGCGCCGGTCTGCTGGTGGAAGGGGGACGCGTTGGCGAGGTGCTGCCCAAGGCGCATGCGCAGGGCACTACGGTCGAGGTGCGTGAGCTGTTCTACAACGTCCCGGCGCGGCGCAAGTTCCTGCGCGCGGAACGGACCGAGCTGGGGCACATCGAGGAATGGCTGCGCTCGCTGGCGCTGGCGCGCCCTGACGTCGAGTTGCGGGTCTCGCACAACGGACGTCCCTCGCGCCGCTACAAGGGCGGCGAGACGGAGTCCGCGGCCCGACTCAGCGAAACCCTGGGCGCGGAATTCGCGCAGCACGCCTTGCGGGTGGACCACGGCCTCACCGGTTCGGCCAGCGACATGGTCCAGTCGCTGCGGCTGCACGGCTGGATCGCCGAGCCCAGCTATTCGCGCGCCAGCGCCGACCAGCAGTACCTCTACGTCAACGGCCGCAGCGTGCGCGACCGCAACATCGCCCATGCGGTGAAGATGGCCTACCAGGACGTGCTTTTCCACGGCCGCCAGCCCGCCTACGTGCTGTTCCTGGAGATCGACCCGACGCGGGTCGATGTCAACGTGCATCCGGCCAAGCACGAGGTTCGCTTCCGCGACAACCGCCTCGTGCATGACTTCGTGTACCGCACGCTGCAAAGCGCGCTGGCCGGAACGCGCGCCGGGCTCGCCGCTTCGGCCCACGCGCAGCCGGGTTCGAGTGGCCCCGGATTCCCGCCGCCGATGAGCCACGCCACGGCTGCATGGTCGGGCGCGCAGCAGTCGCCGCTGGGCCTGACGGTGGGCGAAGCGCCTGCAGCCTATGCGGCGCTCTATGCGCAGGCAGACTCGCTGGCTGCGCCTGGATTGATGCCGGCGCACGCGCAGGGCGAGGTGCCGCCGCTTGGCTATGCCGTGGCGCAGCTGCACGGCATCTACATCCTGGCCGAATGTGCGGAAGGCCTGATCGTGGTCGACATGCACGCCGCGCACGAGCGCATCGGCTACGAGAAGCTCAAGACCGCGCACGACGGCATCGGCCTGCATGCGCAGCCGCTGCTGGTGCCGATGACCCTGGCGGTGGCCGAGCGCGAGGCCGAGGTTGCCGAACGCGAGGGCGAAACGTTGGCGGCGTTGGGCTTCGATGTGACCCGCAGCGGACCGCAGTCACTGAGCGTGCGCAGCGTCCCGGCGCTGCTGGCCCATGCGGACCCCGAAGCACTGCTGCGCGACGTGCTGACCGACCTGCGCGAACACGGCCAGAGTCGGCGCGTGGCCGCGGCGCGCGACGAACTGCTCTCGACCATGGCCTGCCATGGCGCCGTGCGTGCCAACCGGCGCCTGACCCTGCCGGAAATGAACGCGTTGCTTCGCGACATGGAAGCCACCGAGCGCTCCGGTCAGTGCAACCATGGGCGGCCTACCTGGGCACGCTTCTCGCTGCCCGAAATCGACCGCTGGTTCCTGAGGGGACGTTGACATGAGATCTTTCCCGCGCTGGCTGCTGCCGGCACTGCTCATCCCGATGCTGGCCGCCTGTGGCGACAAGGAGCCGGCTGCTGCCGTCGCCGAAGTGGTCGATCCGGCGTTCGTGGCTTCGCAGGAGCAATGGCGCGCGCAGCGCCGCGAAGAACTGCTGCAGCCCGACGGCTGGACCAGCCTGGTGGGACTGCACTGGCTGGAACTGAAGAGCCACTACATCGGCAGCAGCCGCAGCAGCGGCATCCGGCTGGCGCGCGGGCCCGAGCGCATGGGCCTGGTGCAGCAGGACAAGGAGCGGGTCTGGTTCGAGCCCGAGCCGGGCGTGCGGCTGACAGTCGGTGAGCAGGCGCTGAAAGGCAGGACCGAATTCAGGAGCGAAGCGGACCCGCTACCGACCGTCATCGGTTTCGACGAAGGCAGGGGCCGCTTGACGCTGATTGAACGCGGCGGCCGTCGCGCGTTGCGCCTCAGGCACGCCGACGCCGATACACGCCTGGATTTCGCCGGGCTGGAGTACTGGCCGACCGCGCCATCGTGGCAGCTGCAAGGTCGGTTCGTGCCGCACCCTGGCGGGCGCACGATACCGATCGTGGACATCACCGGCACCAGCACCGACACGCCCAACCCCGGCATCGTCGAGTTCGAGCGCAACGGCGGCACCTATCGGGTGGAGGCGCTGGCCGGCGAGGGCGGCGCGCTGTTCCTGGTGTTCGCCGATCGCACCAGCGGCCACGGCAGCTATCCGGCGGGCCGCTTCCTCGATGCGCCGGCGCCAGGCGCCGATGGCAAGGTGATGATCGACTTCAACCGCGCCTACAATCCGCCCTGCGCGTTCACGTCCTTTGCCACGTGCCCGCTGCCGCCGCCTGAGAATCGTCTCGACCTGGCCATCGATGCCGGGGAAAAGAACTACACGCCACCGACCTCCAAGTGACAAGGATCGACATGCCCTTCGCTACACCCAGGCTGATCAAGCCGCTGCTTGTTTCCGTATTCGTCGCTGCCGCGTTCGCCGTCCACGCCGCCGTGCCGGTCGCTGCCGCACCACCGGTGCCGCTGCTGTGGAAGGTCTCCGACGCGAACAACTCGGTCTACCTGCTGGGATCGTTCCACCTGCTCAAGCCGAGCGACTACCCGCTTTCCAGCGACGTGGATGCCGCCTTCGCCGATGCCGAATCCCTGGTGTTCGAGCTTCCACCCGAGGAGATGTCCTCGCCGGCCCTGGCCGCGCAGATGGGCCAGGCCGCATTGCGCACCGACGGCACCCAGCTCGACAGCGAGCTCCCGGCCGCAACCGTTGCGCAGCTGGCAAAGTGGCTGGCGGCCAATGCGGAGCTCGTGCAGAAGATGGGTATCACTCCCCAGGTCATGCAGATGTTCGAGCCGTGGTTCGTCGGGCTGAGCGTGTCAGTGACCGAGATGACCAAGCAGGGCCTGGATCCGAAGTTCGGACTGGATGCGCACATGGCAGCGCTCGCGGCCAAGGCCGGCAAGCCGGTGTCCGGGCTGGAAACCGGGGCCGACCAGATCGCGATGCTCGACGGCATGGAGAAGGCGGAACAGCTGCAGTTCCTGGCCGAGGCGCTTTCGCAGGCGGCAGACGGCAAGGAAGAGACCAGGAAGCTGCATGAAGCATGGCGCGCGGGTGATGCCGAGGGACTGTGGAACGGCATGGCGACGGAAATGAAACGCGACTACCCGCGCCTGTACCAGCGGATCAACGTGGCCCGGAACGATGCGTGGGTACCGCGGTTGGAGAAGCGTCTGACCGCTCCCGGCGACGACGACACCCTGGTGGTGGTGGGCGCATTGCACCTGCTCGGCTCCGACGGCGTGGTCGAGAAGCTGCGCGCGCGGGGTTACAAGGCCGAGCGGATCTGTTCGGCGTGCGCGGCGACCGTCGCAAAGTAGGAGCGAAGCTGCAGGCGCGCCGACGCGCCTGCCTCAACACATCACGATGCAGTCCACAGGACATGCGGGCACGCACAGCTCGCAGCCCGTGCAGAGCGGCTCGAGCACCACGTGCATGTGCTGGGCGCCGCCGACGATGGCGTCGACCGGACAGGCCTGGATGCACTTGGTGCAGCCGATGCAGTCGCGCTCCACGATGAGCGCCACCTGCGGCGGCTTGTGGGTTCCGCGGCTGCGGTCGTAGGGCAGCGGCGGCACCTGCAGCGCGTTCGCAAGCACTCTCGCGCCGGCGTCTCCACCAGGGGGGCATCGATCGACTGCGGCCTCACCGCGCGCCATCGCTTCGGCGTAGGGCCGGCAGCCGTCGAACCCGCACTGCCGGCACTGCGTCTGTGGCAGCAGGCGGTCGAGGCGTTCGGTCAGGCTGGAATTCACTTCACTCTCTTCGTGTCCATCGCCGCCGTGCGCGGCGCGTGCGGTGCAGCGGGTGTATCAGCGAACCGGCATGCCCGGCATCGCGGCGTTGTCTGCATCCAGCAGCGCCAGGGCACCGGCGTCGAAACCGGCCGACAGGATCATTCCTTCGCTGATCCCGAAACGCATCTTGCGCGGGGCGAGGTTGGCGATGAACACCACGTTGCGACCGACCAGTGCCGAAGGTTCGCCGTAGCTGGCGCGAATGCCGGAGAAGATCTGGCGCGTGCCGAGCTCACCCGCGTCCAGTTCGAAGCGCAGCAGCTTGTCCGATCCTTCGACCAGTTCGCAGGCCGTCACCTTGCCGATGCGCAGGTCCAGTTTTGCGAAGTCGTCGATGGAGATGGTGTTGCCGCCAGCTGTGGCCTGCGCAGGCGCAGCATCCCTGGGCGCTGCAGCGATCGCGGCCGGTTTCGCTGGGGAGGCAGGCTCGTTGGCCTGCATGGTGTCTTTCGATGCTTCGGTCATGGCGGCGATCATCTTCGGGTCGATGCGGGTGAACAGCGGCGCGTACGGCTTGACTGCGTGCGCCAGCAGCGGCGCGTCCAGGTCGCGCCAGGCGTAGACGGGTGCCGTCAGGAATGCCTCGGCCTGGGCGGAGGTGTTGGGCAGGATCGGTTTGAGCGCCGCGACGAGGACGCGAAACAGGTTCAGGCCCTGGGTGCACACGGCCTGCAGCTCCGCGTCGGCGCCGTCCTGCTTGGCGATCACCCAGGGCTTGCGTTCGTCGATGTAGCGGTTGGCTTCATCGGCCAGGGCCATGGTCTGGCGAATGGCCGCCGCGGCATCGTTGCGTTCGTAGGCCTCGCGCACCGGCGCCAGTGCCTGGACGAAGCGGTCGTACATGGCCGGGTCCGGCAGCTCCGCCGAAAGCTGGCCAGCGAAGCGCTTCTCGATGAAGCCGGCGCAGCGACTGGCGAGGTTCACGAACTTGCCCACCAGGTCCGCGTTGACACGCGCGACGAAGTCCGACAGGTTCAGGTCCAGGTCGTCCACGCCACCGGAGGATTTGGCCGCGTAGTAGTAGCGCAGTGCCTCGGGCTCCAGGCCCGCGTCCAGGTAGGTCCGGGCCATGACGAAGGTGCCGCGCGACTTGGACATCTTGGCGCCCTCCACGGTGAGGTAGCCGTTGACGTGCAGCCGCGTGGGCGCTCTGAAGCCCACGCCTTCCAGCACCGCCGGCCAGAACAGGCCGTGGAAGTTGACGATGTCCTTGCCGATGAAATGGTGCAGCTCGGTCCGGGTGCCGGCGCGCAGGTGCGATTCGAAATCCAGGCCCTGGTGCTCGCACAGGGTCTTGAAGCTGCTCAGGTAGCCGATGGGCGCATCCAGCCACACGTAGAAATACTTGCCAGGCGCGCCGGGAATACCGAAACCGAAGTAGGGCGCGTCACGCGAAATATCCCACGCCCGCAGGCCGCCTTCGGTGTCCAGCCATTCGGCCAGCTTGGCCTTGACTCCGGGCAGGGCCACGTCGCCTTCCAGCCAGTTGCGCAGGAAATCCTGGAACCTGCCCACCTCGAAGAAATGATGTTCGGAGTCGCGCAGTTCCGGCGTGGCGCCGGACAGCACCGAACGCGGCTCCTTGAGGTCGGTGGGCGCATACGTGGCGCCGCAGTGCTCGCAGTTGTCGCCGTACTGGTCCGGCGTGCCGCACTTGGGGCAGGTGCCCTTGATGTAGCGGTCGGGCAGGAACATGCCCTTGGCCGGGTCGAAGAACTGGGCCACGCTGCGCCGCGCGATGTGGCCGCCGGCTTGCAGGCGCGCGTAGAACGCTTCGGTCAGTTCGCGGTTGGCGCTCGAATGGGTGGAGTCGTAGTGATCGAAGGCGACGCCGAAATCGGCGAAGTCGCGTTCGTGCGACACCTGCATCCCGGCGATGAACGCTTCCGGCGTGACCCCGGCTTTTTCGGCGGCCAGCATGATCGGGGTGCCGTGGGTATCGTCTGCAGAGACGAAGTAGGTGGTGTTGCCACCCAGCCTGCGCGCGCGCACCCAGATGTCGGCCTGGATATAGCCCACCAGGTGGCCAAGGTGAAGGGGCCCATTGGCGTACGGAAGTGCGGTGGTGACGAGCGCGGTGCGGGTCATGAAGTGCGGCAAGGACGGGGGATCGGGATTATCGCATGCAGGTAACGCGCCCCATCGGCCCCAAAAAAATCGGCCCGGCATGAGCCGGGCCGACGTTTGAATGTGAGGCGCGAGCGCCTATTCGCGGACCCAGGTCTGCGCGCGGCAGATGAAGGCCACGCAACCGGACACGTCGAGCCTGTCGCCGCCGGCCTGCATTTCAGCCTTGGATTTGTAGGTCTTGCCCTTGGCCGGATCGAGGATTTTGCCACCGGCCCACTCGTTCTCGCCGTCGGGCTTGAGGTTCCACAGGATGCTCATGCCCTTGACCGGCTTGCCCTTGTTGGCGCCGGAGCACTTGACGCAAAGCGGGTTCGCGCCGTACTCGGAGTTCACGATCTCCACCACCTTGCCGGTGAGGCTGCCATTGGGCGCCTTGGAGATCTCGACGATCGACTTCACCTTGCCGGTCTCATCGTCGATGGTCTTCCAGCGGCCCGTGGCATCGGCGGCCGCTGCGGAGACCGACAGGACGAACAGGGGCAGGGCCAGCAGGCCGACGAGCATCTTGTTGCGCATTCAATGACTCCGAGAATGAGTGGGCGCCGCCGGCTGGATGCCGGCACAAGGGGTCCTCGTATACCCCATCAGATCACGTGTGTAAGTGGTGACGGAGGGGGCGTTCAGCGTGGCTGATCGAAAAGCGAAGGCCGCACCGGGCGAGCTAGCGGCAGCGGTGGAGTCTGCGCCAGCATGCGGCTCGGACCGTCTCAGGCCGGTAGAATAATGGGATGAAAATCCTGGAAGTGTCTTTCCTGAACCCGCCGCTCGAGCTCGCGTGACGGTCGCCAGTCGGCTGGTGCAGGGCGGTCTGTCGCCACATCCGCGTGTGCGCAACGTCATCGCCATCGGTTCGGGCAAGGGCGGCGTTGGCAAGTCCACCACTGCGGTGAACCTGGCGCTGGCCCTGCATGCCGAGGGTGCCCGCGTGGGCATCCTGGACGCCGATGTCTACGGTCCCAGCGTGCCGACGATGCTCGGGCTCAGCGGCAAGCCCGACAGCCCGGACAACAAGTCGATCGAGCCGATGCGTGCCTTTGGCGTCGAAGCGATGTCGATCGGGTTCCTGGTCGAGGCCGACACGCCGATGATCTGGCGCGGGCCGATGGCCACCTCGGCGCTGACCCAGCTGTTCACCGACACACTGTGGGGTGATCTGGACTACCTGCTGATCGACCTGCCGCCCGGCACCGGCGATATCCAGTTGACCCTGGCGCAGAAGATCCCGGTGGCAGGCGCGATCATCGTGACCACGCCGCAGGACGTCGCCACCCTGGACGCGCGCAAGGCGCTGAAGATGTTCCAGAAGGTCGAGGTGGCGGTGCTTGGGATCGTGGAGAACATGGCGGTTCACGTGTGTTCCAGCTGCGGTCAT
>JBDNHW010000172.1:0-27616 GCA_041688625.1 Pseudoxanthomonas sp. | reverse complement strand
GTGGCCTGCGCCCACCAGCAGGGCGTCGCAATGATTGACGGTGGCAACCATCGTTCCTCCAGTGGTGAAACGGCTTGCGGCAGTCCTGGCCGCTTTGCCTGGGCTCGGCATTGACGGCGCGCAAGGGGCGGCGGGCGTCACTTATACTCGCAGAATCATGGGCAGAACCGACATGACCGGTACCTTTTCAACGCGTTGCAAGCGCCCGCCCATGCGGGTCCTGAAGCCTTGCGTGCATTTGCGGGCTCGCCCGCGCAGCAGAGCATCAGGCCATCGCACCTCCACGCATGCCTGAGCGCACTCTCCTGCAAACGCGGATCCGTTCGCGGCTGCTGACCGCGGTGGCGGCCACGGCGCTGGTGGTGCTGGTGACGGTCTCCGCAACCAGCTCCCGTCTGGATGCCTGGCTCTTCGACGCCTTCGTGCGCCTGGTTCCGGCGCATGCCGATCCGCGCATCGTGCTGGTGGAGATCGACCAGGCCAGCGTCGCGCAGATTGGTGGATGGCCATGGTCGCGCCGGGTGCATGCACGCCTGCTGGAGCGCCTGACCGCCGCGGGCGCCCGCGGAGTGGCACTCGATGTGCTCCTGTCCGAACCGGCCCTGTTCGATCCCGAAGGCGACGCCCTCCTGGCCCAGGCAATCGACCGCAGCGGCAAAGTGGTGTTGCCGGTGTACGCGACCGCCGGGGCCGACGGCGGTACCGCGGTCGAGCTGCTTCCCATCCGCGAATTCGCGGCCCGAGCCGCTGCGCTTGGCCACGTGGACCAGAGTCCGGATCACGATGGCAAGACCCGCAGCCTCTACCTGCATGCGGGCGTGGGCGCTGCGCGATGGCCGGCGATGGCGTTGGCGATGCAGCAGCTGGACCGCACTGGAGAACTGGCGCTGCACGAGGCCCCCGAACCGCTCACCGAGGAACTGATGGCTGCCGGCAAGTCCTGGCGGCGCACGGGCCGGGTCATGCTGCCACCGGCCCAAGGGCGCGATGCCTACGAGCGGTTCTCCTACGTCGAGGTGCTGGGCGGGCAGGTACCAGAGGCCAGCCTGCGCGGGCGCTGGATTCTGGTGAGTCCGGTGGTGGCCGGCCTTGGCCCCGCACGCGGCACTCCGGACAGCGAGGAACATCCCTCCAGATCCGCGCAGTTCCAGCTGCGTGCACTGGATGCCCTGGTCCAGGAGCGCACCATCGCGCCGCTGTCCCTGCCGATGCAGATCGGGCTCAGCGCCCTGCTGGTGATCCTGCCGCTGCTGCTGACCGGCCTGCCCCGCCTGCGCTCGCTCGGGCGTCCTCTGCTTATTACGGCGGCGGCGACACTGTTGCTGACCTGGCTGCTGCTGACCGTTGCCCAGGCTTGGTTCGCGCCGGGCGCGGCGCTGCTGGTCCTGGCGCTGGCCGCTGCCGCCTGGGCGACGCGGCGACTGCGACAGGTGCGCCGGTTGGAAGCGATCGACCCGCTGACCGGCCTGGCCAACCGCGAGATGTTCATGGAAAGCCTGCAGCAGGGACTGCGCTCGGCGCGACGAAGCGGCCAACCGCTGTCGCTGCTGCTGATCGAGCTCGACCAGTTCCACGAGGCGGAGCGGGCGCAGGACAGGAATGCGACCGATGCCATGGTTCGCAAACTGGCAGCCAGCCTGCGCATCCGCGCCCGAGGGCCACGCGACATCGTGGCCCGCCTGGGTGGGGGCCGCTTCGCCATTCTCCTGCCCGAAACCACCACCCAGGCGGCGGCGGCGATCGCCACGACCATCCACGTGGACCTCGCCAACGCAGCGGTGTGCCGGGATTCCGGCAATCCGACCCAGGGGGCGCTGACCACCAGCATCGGCATGCACACCGCGCAGGGCGATGACGGCAGCAGCAGCGATGACCTGTTGGCCAGGGCCGATGCGGCGCGCGTCCAGGCCGGACTCGCAGGCGGCAATCGCACTTCGAGCTTTGGCGAAATGGCCGCAGGCACCCCGTGATGCCCTGAACGGCGTCATCGGCCCCCTTGGGTTTCGACAACCGGCATGACCTATTGCACCCCCGCCCGCTGCACCGGGCCGGTACAGTCCGGAGTCCCCCCAAGGGGGTCCATCTTTTCGCCAAACGCCCGTCCCAGGGCTGGAGTTGTCCGTGACCCGTAATCCCAAGATCCTGCTGTTGTCCCTGGCGGTAAGCGCCGCGCTGGCCGGCTGCAAGCCGACCGCTGAAGCCCCCACCGCAGCGGCTGTCGAGACGCCCCCAGCGACTACCCTGACCCTGGACGAGTCCAAGCTGCCACCGGCCAACCGTTTCATGGTGGCCGACCTGGACACCAGCAAGGACGCCTGCACAGACTTTGGCGGTTACGCCAACGGCCAGTGGCTGGCCGCCAACCAGATCCCCAGCGACCGCACCAGCTGGGGCGCATTCGAAATGCTGGCCGAACGTTCGGTCGCCGCCCAGCGCCAGCTGGCCGAACAGGCCGCCGCCGATGCCAATGCCACCGGCGTTGAAAAGATCGTGGGCGACCTCTGGTCCACCGGCATGGACGACGCGGCGATCAACGCGCAGGGCATCGACCCGATCAAGCCCGAGCTGGCCGCCATCGACGCGCTTGCCGACAAGGACGCCATCGCGCAGTACCTGCGCAGCAGCGCAGCCAAGGGCCGAGGCATCCTGTTCGGCTTTGGCGCCGAGGCCGACTTCAAGGACTCGGCGATGAACATGGCCTATGCCAGCCAGGGTGGGCTGGGCCTGCCGGACAAGGAGTACTACACCTCGGCCGACAACAAGGAAAAGCTGGCCGCCTACCAGGCCCACGTGGCCAACGTGCTTGAACTCTCGGGTGTCCCGGCAGCCGAAGCCGCCGCCCAGGCCGAGGCGGTGATCGGCTTCGAGACCCGCCTGGCCAAGGCGTCGAAATCCAGCGAGGAGCTCTCGCGCGATGTGTCGCTCTACTACAACCCGGTGACCCTGGCCGAGGCCGACGCGCTGACGCCGAACTTCCCGTGGACGCGCTTCCTGGAATCGCAGGGCGTGGCGCCGCAGCCGAAGATCTCCCTGGCCATGCCCGAGTTCCACAAGGAAGTCAGCGCGATGCTGGCCGACACCGCTCCGGCAACCTGGCGCAGCTACCTGCGCTTCCACACCGTGGACGGCGCGGCTCCGTACCTCAGCGACGCCTTCGTCGATGAGAACTACAACTTCTACGGCAAGGTCCTGCGCGGGCAGAAGGAAATCAAGCCGCGCTGGAAGCGCGCGCTGGACACCGTCGAAGGCCAGGCCGGCGAAGCGCTGGGCCAGATGTATGTGAAGGTCGCGTTCCCGGCCGACTCCAAGGCCAAGATGGAGAGCCTGGTCGCCAACCTGCGTACGGCGCTGAAGGGCCGCATCGACAACCTCGCCTGGATGAGCGACGAAACCAAGCAGAAAGCCATTGCCAAGTGGGAGACCTTCACCCCGAAAATCGGCTATCCGGAGAAGTGGCGCGAGTGGAGCGGGCTGGACACCAGCCGCAACAGCTACATCGGCAACGTGATGGCCGCCACCGAGTTCAACTACAAGTGGAACCTGGACAAGATCGGCAAGCCGGTGGACAAGACCGAATGGGGCATGAGCCCGCAGACGGTCAACGCCTATTACAACCCGCTGCAGAACGAGATCGTGTTCCCGGCCGCGATCCTGCAGCCGCCGTTCTTCGATGCCAACGCCACCGATGAGATGAACTACGGCGGCATCGGCGCGGTGATCGGGCACGAAATGATCCACGGCTACGACGACCAGGGCGCGCGCTTCGGGCCGACCGGCAATTTCGAGAACTGGTGGACCGACGCCGACGCCAAGGGGTTCTCCGGCCTGACCGACAAGCTGGTGAACCAGTTCAACCAGTACGATGCCGGCGGCACCAAGGTCAACGGCAAGCTGACCCTGGGCGAGAACATCGCCGACCTCGGTGGCCTGGCAACGGCCTATGACGCGATGAAGGTGGCAGCTGGCAACACGCCGGACCCGATGACGGACGGGTTGACCCGCGACCAGCGCTTCTTCCTCAACTGGGCCACGGTGTGGCGTCGCAACTTCACCCCCGAAGAGCTGGCCGTACGCCTGAAGACCGACTCCCACGCGCCGGCCAACTTCCGCGCGATTGGCGCGCCGTCCAACCTGCCCGCTTTCGCCGCCGCGTTCTCATGCAAGTCCGGTGATCCGATGGTGCGTGCCGGCGACCAGCAGGTGGTGATCTGGTAATACGCGTCGGCTTCGACGCTTGAGTGGAGGCCCGGCATGTCCGGGCCTCTTTTTTGTGTCCTCGATCGCAGCCGGCGGCGCGCGTTCATGGCTGCCGCGCAGCCAGTGGTTAGAATTGCCGCACTCGAACTCCGTAACGGACAACCCCGAATATGTCGCAGCACGCGCGCAATGCCACCAGCACCCCCACCCTGATCGCACTGGCCCTCATGGTGGCGCTGGCCAGCGGCAATGCCGACGCGAAGCGCAAGAAGAAGGCCCCCGCCGCACCGGTGGTGAGCGCCGAGTGCACCGACTTCTACAGCACCGCGAACCTGTCATGGCTCACGGTCAACACGCTCCCGCCCGGCACCGGCTCGATCACTGCGCTGGGGCAGCTGCGCGAGCTCAGCCTGAAGCAGCAGCGCGAGTTGCTGGATGCCGCCATGCAGTCGCCGGAGGGCAAGGTGCAGAAGCTGCTGGGCGATTTCTGGGCCAGCGGTCTGGACGAAGCGGCGCTGGATCGCGACGGCGCCAACGCCATCGCCCCGCTGCTGGACCGCATCAACGGCATGAAGCGCACCAAGGACGTCGCGCCGGCGATTGCCGCCCTGCACCAGGTGGGCATCCCGGTGCTGTTCAACTTCAGCCCCGATGTCGACCTGCGCGCACTCGACCGCCACGTGGGCTACTTCATGCAGGGCGGCACCGGCCTGGGCGATCCCGCGTTCTACACCCGCACCGATGCCGAGACTGTCGAACTGCTGGGCCTGTACCGTGCCTACGTCAAGCAGATCCTGACCCTGACCGGCACGCCGGCCAAATCGCTCGACGCCGAGACCCAGTCGGTGATCGATATCGAGACCAGCATCGCCAGGGCTTCGCGACCGTTGCTGCAGCTGCGCGATCCGGTTTCGAACTACGGCCCGGTCGACACCAACACCCTGGGACCGCTGTACAAGAACTTGCAGCTGGACGCGTTCCTCAAGGTGCAGGGCGTCAGCGACGACATGGTGTCGATGGCCAACCCGGCGCTGTTCCAGCAGCTCGACGCCCTGGTCGGCAGCATCAAGCCGGCGCAGTGGAAGACCTACCTGCGCTGGCAGGTGGGTGACGCCATGGCGCCCTACCTGGCCAAGTCGTTCCGCGACGCCGAATTCGAGTTCCGCGGCCGCGTGCTGCGCGGCGAAGCGGCGCCGGCGCCGCGGTGGGAGCAGACGCTGCAGGCCATCAACACCGCCGCTGGTCCGATGCTGGGCCGCGAGTACGCCGCCCGCTACCTGCCAGCGGTCAGCAAGGACAAGGCCGAAACCATCGCCGGACAGGTGCGCGACGCCCTGGGCCGCGGCATCGAGCGCAATACCTGGATGAGCGTGGACTCCCGGGCGGAAGCCAAGGCCAAGCTCGCTGCCCTGAAGATCGAAGTGGGCATACCGCGACGCGATCTCGACTACACCGTGCAGCCCATGGGGCGCGGTAGCTTCGGCGGCAACATCCTGATTGCATCGACCTGGCGGCACGCCCAGGAAATGAAGCGCATCGGCAAGGGCAACGCGGACCGCCGCTGGGACGTGCTGCCACAGGAGCCGGCACTGACCTACGACATCGCCCACAACCGGCTCATCGTCACCGCTGCTGTGCTGCAGGCGCCCGTGTTCGACTACAACCGCGGCGATTCGGCGATGTTCGGCTCATACGGCGCGCTGGTCGGCCATGAGCTGAGCCGCGGCTTCGACAGCATCGGTCGCAACGTGGATGCCAAGGGCGAGGTGCGCGACTGGTGGACCCCGGCCGACGCGGCTGGCTGGAACCAGATCGGGTCGGGCATGGCGCTGCAGTATGGAAGCTACCCCTACCCCGGCCTGACCGGGACCAACCTCGACGGGGCGCTGACCCGCAACGAAAACATGGCTGACCTGGCCGGCGTGGAGCTGGCATGGGATGCCTTCAGCGCGGCCAACCCCGAGCCCAACCCGGGCGCGAAGCAGGCGCTGTTCCGCGCCTGGACCGGGCTTTGGGCACAGCACCTGTCGCCCGCCGAAGCGGCGCAGCGCGCAGTGACCGGCGTCCACGCGCCGGGACAGTGGCGGTCCAATGGCCCGCTGGCCAACAATCCCGCCTTTGGCGAAGCGTTCGACTGCAAGCCCGGCACGCCGATGCGCCGTGCCGAGACCGACGAGATCCGGATCTGGCGCTGAGTTCGGCTAGCGGGCAGCCCGCGTCTTCGCACGCTTGCGGCGGCCAGCAGGCGGCGACCCGGAGAAAGACGCGGGCACCCGCTACCTGAGGCTGCGCAGGCCGCTAGACGCTGCGCAGGTTCGGCCGCTTCGGTGGCTTGGGCTTGCCGAAGGGCGGCTGCCCGCGCCAGTAGCGGATCAACAGCCAGCCGAACAGCATGCCGCCCAGGTGGGCGAAGTGGGCTGCGCCAGGCTGCAGTCCGCCGACGCCAAGGAAAAGCTCGGCAACGCCGTAGAGAATCACCAGCGTGCGCGCCTTCATCGGGATGGGCGGGAACAGCAGCATCACCCGCTCGTTCGGAAACAGCATCCCGTAGGCCAGCAATATCCCGAACACGCCGCCTGACGCGCCAAGGGTGGGATACGCGGCGCCACCGCCGGATGTCACCCACCAACCGACGATCAACTGCAGGACGCCCGCGCCGGCAACGCAGACCAGGAAATAGGTCAGGAAGCGGCGGTTGCCCCAGGTGTGCTCGAGCGGCGCCCCGAACATGAAAAGCGCGAACATGTTGAACAGCAGATGGGTGAAACTGCCGTGCATGAAGCCATAGGTCAGCAGCTGCCACGGCATGAAGCTGGGCGCAGCGGAGGCCGGGTTGTAGACGCCGCTGTCCATCGGCCAAAGCATGAACTCTGCCAGGGCGAACTGGCCAAGGGCCTGCTGCAGCAGGAAAATGGCGACATTGGCGATGAGCAGCGCCCTGGTGACCGGCGGAATCTTCGAAAACATGGGCAGCCCTGGGGTGATTGCGCCCCTATGATACCGACATGCCCTGTATAGCCGAGGTCACAGCGAACGACCCGGATGCCGTGGCCGATGCGCTGCACGAGCAGGGCGCGTGCAGGCTCGCCGGTTTCCCCGATGATCAGCGCAGCCTCGAACTGATGGCCGATCTGCAGCGACTGCAGGCAAGCGGCGCCATGCGCAGCGCACAGGTGGGACAGGGGCAGGCGCGACAGCCTCGGGAGGATATCCGGGGCGATGCGATCATCTGGCTGGACGATCCGCGCTGCGGCGAGCCGGCGCTGACCTACCTGCAGATGCTCGACACCCTGCGCATCCGCTTGAACCGCTTGCTGATGCTGGGTGTGGATGAAGTCGAAGCCCATTACGCGTGCTTCCAGCCCGAGGCCAGGTACCTGCGACACCGCGATCGCTTCACTGGGTCACAGTCGCGCGTGCTGTCGCTGGTGAGCTACCTCAACCCGGATTGGCACCCCGAACAGGGCGGCGCGCTGCGCCTGCACCTTCCGTCCGGGCCTGTGGATATCCTGCCGCAGCTCGGCACCGGCGTCTGCTTCCGCAGCGAGATCGAGCGTGAGGTACTTCCGGCGCAACGCCAGCGACTGAGCATCGCCGCGTGGATGCGAACCCGCCACGGTTGATTCAATTGCAGGCTAGCGCCGCTTCCCGGGGCCCCACAACTGCTCGTCGATCGAGGTCACCGCGCTGACTCCGCGCACCCGTCCATCGACCACCGTGACGCCCTCGCAACGCAGGCGCTGGCATTGTTGGTCGTAATGCGATGAATCGCTGGGAAAGGCGATGCGGCCGTCGGCGCGCAACACGCGGTGCCACGGCAATGAGGGGTCGGTGTTCTCGCTGAGCAGGCGCGCCGCCAGCCGTGCGCGCCCGGGCAGTCCCGCGCGTGCCGCTATTTCGCCATAGCCGGCGATCTGCCCCCGAGGGATTGCGCGGACTGCCGAAAGGATGCGCTGGGCGGAAGACTTGTCGACCATCAGCGTTTAGCATAACGCCCTCCAGCAGGAGCAAGAAATGCAGAATTTCGAGCAGGTTCGCAGTCATCTGAACAAGGCCGGCTACCGCCTGACCATGCAGGAGCCCGACGTCGCCTGCGTCGAGCTGTCGCTGGACAAGGGCAGCCGCCACCAGGCCATCTTCCTGTCCGAGCTCGGCGACGACGACGAGCGCGGCTACCTGCGCGTCAGCACGGTCATCGCGCCGATCACAGGAGTGGACGCGCGTCGCGCGCTGGCCTTCAACTGGCAGAGCAGCGTGGGCTACCTGGCCGTGGGCGACCTTGACGGCGTGCCCTACCTGCAGCTGTGCGAGAACCGCCCCTACGACGGCCTCACTGCGTCCGAGGTGGACAGGCTGGTTCTGGAAATCGGCGGCCTGGGTGACAACATGGAGCGCGCCCTGTCTGCGGACGGGGACCTGCTGTAGCGGCGCAGGTCCGTCCTCCGGGCTCCTGCCAGAGCGGTATTCACCCGCTTCTCACGGCCGCGGTGGCGACACTTTTGCTAGACTTCGGCCGCGCCTCAGGGCGCACCCTATGGAAGACGACCCCCACCCCGCTCCGCCCAGCCACCTGCGGCCCAACCGCATGACCCTTTCGCGTGCGCGAGGCTCTGCCGATGCTTGAGCTGTTACTGGTACTGGCCCTGATCCTGCTGAACGGCTTCTTCGCGATGTCGGAGATGTCGGTCATGACCTCCCGGAAGAGCCGGCTGCGGCAGATGGCGCAGACCAGCGTGCGCGCCAGGCGCGCGCTCGAGCTGTCAGAGCGGCCCGACAACTTCCTCTCCACCGTCCAGATCGGGATCACCCTGATCGGCATCCTGACCGGCTTTTTCGGCGGCGAAGCCATCGGCGAGGGGATCGCCACCTGGCTGCGGCAGAGCCTGCCGATAACCGGCGACTACGCCGAGAAGATCGGCATCGGCATCGCGGTGGTCCTGATCACATTCATGACCCTGATCTTCGGCGAGTTGGTGCCCAAACGCTTGGCCATTTCCCGTTCTGAATCCATCGCCGGCCTGGTGGCGCTGCCGATGAGCTGGCTTTCCACTGCGGCGGCACCGCTCGTCGCCCTGCTGGCGATGACCACGCGCCTGGTGCTGCGCCTGCTGGGGCTCGGCAAGGACCAGGTGGGGAACATCACCGAAGACGAGATCCGCATGCTGGTGGCCGAGGGCCACGCGCAGGGCGTGATCGACGTCGACGAACTCAACATGATGAACCGCGTGCTGCGCCTGGGCGACCGCACCGCCGACAGCCTGATGACGCCGCGCAAGAAGGTGGTCTGGCTGGACCTGTCCGCCAGTTACGACGACAACATCGAGGTCATGCGCGAGTCGCAGTTCTCGCGCTTCCCGGTGTTCCGCGGCAACGACCAGGACGTGGTGGGCGTACTTGAAGTCAAGTCGCTCATAGACCGCTTCGCGGACAAGGAACCGGAGATCTTCCGCAACCTGCGCGAGCCGCTGTTCGTTTCCGAATCGACCCACTCGATGAAGCTGCTGGAGATCCTGAGAGAGGAGCAGCAGTCGCTGGCGCTGGTAGTGGACGAGTACGGCGAGATCCAGGGTCTGGTCACCCTGAGCGACCTGATGGGTGCGGTGGTGGGCCGACTGCAGGCCGCCGAGAACACCGACGAGGATGCGCTGGTGGTGGTCCGCGACGACGGCTCGATGCTGGTGGACGGCTCACTGCCCAACGAAGACCTGCGCGAACTGCTCGGCGGCGCCGCGCTGCCCGATGGCGACGAAGGCGACTACAACACGATCGCCGGCATGGTCATCGAGAACTTCGGTCGCATCCCGCACGTGGGCGAGCACATGGAGTGGGCCGGCTGGCGTATCGAGATCGTCGACCTTGACGGTGCCCGCATCGACAAGCTCCTGCTGCAGCGCTTGCCGGAGCAGGAAGACGATGAAACCAGCGGCTGAGAACACACCGCCGGGCGCAGCCGATGACACCACGCCGCCAGCCAGCACCCGAGCCGTGCTGGATGGTTTCGCGCAGGGCGATCCTGACGACCGCCTACGGCTGGGCGACCTGGTTTCGGGACTGAGCCAGAGCGTGTTCGGGGTGCTGCTTTTCATTGCCGTGCTGCCGGCTTTCCTCCCGCTTCCGGGAGCTGCGGGACTGATCAGCGGCCCATTGGTGATGCTGGTGGGTGCACAGCTGCTGGTGGGGATGCGCGAACCATGGCTGCCGAAGTTCGCCGCCCGCAGGGGGCCTTATCGGCGCACCATGTCCCGCTTTCGCAACCGTCTTGCGCCCTGGCTTCGGCGCCTGGAGCGACTGGTCCGCCCACGCATGCCGTGGGTGCTCGACCATCCGCTGGCGAGCGCGTTCTCGGGGCTGTTGCTGATCCTGCTTGGCCTGCTGCTGGCGCTGCCCGTGCCCTTCACCAACTACCTGTTCGGCGTACTCCTGCTGCTGTTCGCGTTCGCACTGCTGGAACGCGACGGTGCGCTGATGCTGGTCGCGTGGCTCAGCGGGGGAGTGGCGGTGGTGGTGTTCGGTTTCCTGTCGGGCAACCTGGTGCAGATGCTGGTGACGGCGGTGGACAGCTGGTTCTAGTTTCCGGCTGCGGGCAAGGCTGCGGCCTGGTCTGCACGCAGCAACCGGGAGAACTGGTCCGCACTCATCGGGTGCCCCAGCCAATAGCCCTGCGCCAGGTCGCAACCGCGGGCGCGCAGGATGTCGAACTGGACCTCCTTCTCCACCCCTTCGGCCACCACCGTGATCCCCAGCGAGTGCGCCATGGCGATGATCGCCGTGGTCAGCGCCAGGTCGTCGGGGTCATGCTGCATGTCGGTCACGAAGCTGCGATCGATCTTGACCCCGTCCACCGGCACCCGGCGCAGGTGGCTGAGTCCCGAGAATCCGGTGCCGAAGTCGTCCAGCCACACCTTGACCCCCGTGCGCTGCAGTTTCGCCAGCAGCGCGCTGGCGTGGGCCTCGTCGCCGATCACGGCGGTTTCGGTCAGTTCGATGTGCAGGCGGGAAGCCGGTAGCCCGGTATCGCGCAGGCAACTGGCGACCAGTTCGGGCAGGTCACCGCTGCGCAGCTGTCGCGGCGAGACGTTCACCGAAACAAACAGCTGGTCCGTGGCGTCCTCGCCTGCGCGCCATCCGGCAGCGGTGGCGCAGGCGGCACGCAGCACGAGCGGGCCGATGGTCTCGATCAGGCCGCTCTGCTCGGCCACGTCGATGAACACGTACGGGGCCGATGGCGCCCATCTCCGGATGCTGCCAGCGCAGCAGCGCCTCGGCCCCGGCGATGCGCTGGTCCATGAGTCGAAGGACCGGCTGGTAGACCAGGCTCAGTTCGCCCCTTTCACATGCCCCGCGCAGCTCCTGCTCCAAGTGCACGCGACGCTCCACCGCCTGGTCCATCGCGCGGCTGTAGAAGCGGTAGCAGTTCTTGCCGGCGACCTTGGCCTGGTACATGGCGATATCGCCATTCTTCATCAGCGCGCTGGCCGTCGATGCGTCTTCGGGATAGAGGGTGATGCCGATCGAAGTACCAAGGAAGACCTGCCGGCCCTGCACCACCAGAGGCTCTCCCAGCTCCTTGACCAGCTCCTTGACCAGCGCCTCGGCCAGCTTCGTGGCGCAATCGCGGACGTCGCCGTGCTGGATCAGGATCACGAATTCATCGCCACCGAAGCGCGCGAGCAGCGAATCGTCGCCGCCGAGCGCCTCCACGGTCCGGCTGATGCGCGCGGCGAAATGCACCACCACTTCATCGCCGGCTTCGTGTCCGAGCGTGTCGTTGACCCGCTTGAAGTCGTCGATGTCGGCGAACAGCAGCGCGAGCTTGCGACCGGTGCCGTGCATCAACACCAGCCGGTGGTCGAGGTTCTCGCGGAACGCGAGCCTGTTGGTAAGCCCGGTGAGCGCATCGGTGTAGGCCATGTGGCGCACGTCGCGGTCATGTCGGGCGATGCTGTCGTTCATGCTGCCGAAGGCGCGAACCAGCTCACCGACCTCGTCCTGCCGCGAGCTGGCCAGCTGCTTCGGATCGTAGTTGCCCACTCCGATCGCGTGGGCGGCTTCGGCAAGCTGGCGTATCGGCCTGACCAGCGTGCGCTGCACGTACAGCGCAATGATCGCGCCCACGACCACCAGTGCCCCCAGCAGCAGCATGATCCAGTCCATGTGCCGGTTGCCCAGTTCCACGAGGCGGCTCTGCAGCCCGGCGGCGGCGATGTCTTCGCGCGCCTTGGACTCGGCAAGCGAAAGGCCTACGCGGACCCCGCCGATGCGGCGCTGTCCTATGCGGATGACATCGGAGAAATCCATCACCTCGGCAGAGGACTGCGTGAGCAACTGCTCCGACTCGATGGCGGCCGCGGCCAGCGGATCGGTCATCGGCAGTCCATAGGCCGCCATGTCCTGCGAGCCGTCGTGCAGTATGGTTCCGTTGGCGTCGTATACCAGAACGTAGGCAACGTCCGGCTGGCGGGTTACCGCGCGGACCATGCCGCCAATGGCATCGAGATCGAAGAAATACATGGGGTTGGCAAGACTGTCCGCCAGCCGCACGGCAATCGCTTCCCCACGACGGGTCAATGCGTCAGCCGCGCTTTCACCCTCGGGTCGATATCGCCCCGCACCATCTCCAGCGCACGCGGATAGTCGCCGGTGGCGTGGATCACGACCAGGTCATCCCGGAACGAGCGCGGAACACGCTGTTCATCGATCCAGTCCAGGCTGCTGACGACTCCCGCATCGACCAGCCGCTTGTGCACCCATGCCGCGATGTTGAGCTCCGAGCGCGCGAAGACATAGCCAATTGAATCGCGCGAAGGACGGTCCGAGGGAGACAGCAGGATCTCCAGCGGTAGCTCCCGCTCCAGCAGGAGCGCGGCAGGAACGAAGTAGGCACTGGTCGAGCCGGTGGTCTGGAAAGCAATGCTGCGCCCGTGCAGGTCGGCCAGGTCCCTGATCCCGCTGTCGCGGCGTGCGAAGAACACCGAGTGGTACGCGCTCACGCCACTGCGCTCGGTCAGCAGCAGCGGCTTGGCGCCCGCCCGGATCTGCAGTTGCATCCCGGTGCCGGAGGTTTCAGTCACCCAGTCGACACGGCCACGACGCAGGTAGCTGGTCATCTGCTGCGCGTCGCGCGCCATGAGGATGCGGCCTTCGGTGATCCCGACGCCGCGCATCCGCGGCACAACGTAGTCCAGCAGCGGCCTGAGCTGCTCGTAGTGCGCCTTTGGATCGTCGCTGATGCGCCCGAGGACCAGCACGTTGCCGTGATCTCCGGCAATGGCGGATGCGGCCCATGCCGGGACTGCGAACACGGCGATTGCGGCCACGGCGATTGCCGCCAGGAGCCGGCCAACCAGGAAACTGCGCAACATCGGGTCCCACCTGAGCAACAGATGCGAGCCTAGCCCCGAATCGCGTCGCGCCGGTAGTGGATCACGTGTCTTTTTCGCCGGCCAGACGCGCCATCCTCTGGGCATCGGCCATGATCCCGCGCAGCAGGCGCACCTCCTGCTCACTCAGCTGCGCGCGCATGAACAAGCGCCGCAGCTTGCGCATCGCCGACTCGGGTGCGCGTCCCTTGTGGAAGTCGATTTCGTCCAGGGTTTGCGCCAACTGGGTGAACATGCCCTCCAGCTGTGCATGCGGGGCCGGCGCGCCGCCGAATCCGGCTTCGGTGTCGGCGGGGGCGATCGGTTCCTGGTCCTGCAGCAGCGCCACGCGCAGTTCATAGGTCAGCACCTGCACGGCCGCCGCCAGGTTGAGCGAGCTGTAGTCGGGGCTGGCGGGAATGTGCACCGCCGCGTGGCACAGCTGCAGCTCTTCGTTGGTCAGGCCGGTGCGCTCGCGTCCGAAGACCAGCGCCACCTGGCCAGCGGCGCTGCGCTCGATCGCCTTGGCCGCGGCCTCACGGGGGGAGTTCTCCTCCAGGGCCACCCGGCGGGTGCGCGCCGTGCAGCCCAGCACGAAGCGGCAGTCGGCCACCGCTTCGGCCAGGGTCGGCAGCACGACCGCCGCGGAAAGCACATCGTCGGCGCCCGCCGCGCGCCGGAAGGCCTCGTCGGAGGGGAAGTCCTGCGGGTCCACCAGGACCAGGCGCGACAGCCCCATCGTCTTGAGCGCTCGCGCCGCGGCGCCGATGTTGCCGGGGTGCTGAGTGCCGACCAGGATGATGCGGATCTGGTCTGCGGCGGCGGGAGAAACACTGGAAGGAGTATTCATGGATGCGAATGTTAAACTGCATTGGCCGGTCTTCGCGCCGTGCCGCTCTTTCCAACTCGATCCCGCCGCGCTGCCCAAGGTCCGTTTGCCATGCTCAATCCCGTCGTTTCCATCATGGTCAAGGCCGCGCGCCAGGGAGGCAACGTCCTGCTGCGCAACATCAACAAGCTGGAAAGCCTGAACGTGGTCGAGAAGGGGCGGATGGACTATGCCAGCGACGTCGATGCCGACGCCGAAAAGGCGGTGATCAAGGAGCTCAAGCGCGCCTACCCCGACTACCAGATCCTTGGCGAGGAAGGCGGTGTGCAGGGCGGTCGCAACGGCCGCTACACGTGGGTGATCGACCCCTTGGACGGCACCAGCAACTACCTTCGCGGCTTTCCCCACTACTGCGTCTCGCTGGCCCTGGTCGACAACGGCGAGCCCACCGACGCGGTCATCTTCGACCCGCTGCGCAACGAGCTGTTCACCGCCAGCCGCGGCAGCGGGGCACAGCTCAACGAACGGCGCATCCGCGTGGCCGACCGTACCGACCTGGTCGGCGCCATGATCAGCACCGGCTTCGCGCCACGCGAGCGTGCGCAGGCGGGCGCGCAGCTGGAATGCGTGCGCGAGCTGCTGGTCCATGCCGAAGACGTCCGCCGCACCGGCTCGGCCGCGCTCGACCTGGCCTATGTCGCCTGTGGCCGCACCGACGGTTATTTCGAAGCCGGGATGAAGCCGTGGGACATCGCGGCGGGCGTGCTGCTGGTGCGCGAGGCGGGTGGCCGTGTATGCGACTACCGCGGCGCCAACTCCCCGCGGATGGACGATCGTGGCCCGCAGACCCGGCAGATCGTGGCCGGCAACATCAAGGTCTGCGACGCGCTGCAGAAGACCATTGCCACGTCGGGCTACGCCGCGGTTTACAAGTAGCCGTATTCCTCAGGGAGGCTGTCCGCAGGGGCGCCCCATGGGCGCGAGTTTCCCTCGTTGAACCAGAATCAAAAGCTCGCGCCCATGGGGCGCTCCTGCGGAAAAAGAGCTAGCGGCCGCCTGCCTCGGTGAGCGTCAATCAAAGGCTCGCGCCCATGGGGCGCTCCTGCGGACAAAAGAACGCGGATACAGAAAAGGCCGCATGGTGTGCGGCCTTTTTGTATTCGATGCGGTGCCGGTCAGGGCCTGCGTGCCAGCGCCTCGACATCCTTGGCCTTGGGCAGCAGGTCCTGCTTGGTGACCTTGAGAAAGCCGATGGTCAACAGCGGGCAGGCGATGAAGATCGAAGACAGCGTGCCGATCACCGCGCCCACCATCTGCGTCACTGCCAGGCCTTCGAGCGAACCGCCGCCATAGAGGTACAGCGCCAGCACCGACAGGAAGAACACCAGCGAGGTGATGATGGTGCGCGACAGGGTCTGGTTGATCGAGCGGTTCATCACTTCAAGCGGCTCGACCCGCAGGCTGCGGAAGTTTTCACGCACCCGGTCGAATACCACGATGGTGTCGTTGATCGAAAAGCCCATCACCGCCAGCAGGCCGGCGAGCACAGTGAGGTCGAACTCGCGCCCGGTCATCGCGATCCAGCCCGCTGTTACCAGCACGTCGAACAACGTGGTCAGGCTTGCCACCACCGCGAACTTCCATTCGAAACGGAAGCCGATGTAGATCAGGAATCCAACCACCACGAAGATCGCCGCGTAGAGGCCGTTGAGGGCCAGCTCGCTGCCCACTTGCGGGCCGACGAATTCACTGCGCAGGACTTCAGCTGGATTATCCGGCGTGGTGGTGGCGGCCACGACCTGGCGCGCGGCCTCGTCGTTGGTGCCCACGCTCGCTACGCCCTCGCGCGGCTGCAGGCGGACCAGCAGCTCGCTGCCGGAGCCGAAACTCTGCACCTGCGCGGTGCCGAAACCGGCCTCGGCGAGCCGCTCGCGCACCTGCTCGACATCGGCCGGCTTGGTGAAGCGCAGCTCCACCACGGTTCCGCCGGTGAAATCCAGGGCGAAGTTGAAGCCCTTGACCGCGATCAACCCGGCGAACGCGATGAACACGACTGCCGCCACGGTGAGGGCGATCCAGCGCATGCGCATGAAATCGATGCGGGTATCGTACGGAATCAGCTTGAACGGGAAAATACTCATGGCTCGTGTGCTTCCGTCAGATCGCGATGGTCTTGAGTTTCTTGCGCCGGCCGTAGACCAGCACCGCGATTGCGCGCGAAACCGTGATGGCGGTGAACATCGACGCCAGGATGCCGACCACCAGGGTCACCGCGAAACCCTTCAGCGGGCCGGTACCGAAGGCGTACAGCGCAACGCCCGCGACGATCGCGGTCACGTTGGAGTCGAGGATCGTCCCGGAGGCCTTCTCGTAGCCCTCCACGATCGCCGTCTTGGGCGGAACCCCCGCACGCAGTTCCTCGCGTATGCGCTCGTTGATCAGCACATTGTCGTCCACCGACAGGCCTATCGACAGCGCCAGGCCGGCGAAGCCCGGCAGGGTCATGGTGGCGCCGAACAGCGACAGGACCGCAGCCACGATCACCAGGTTGAGCACCAGCGCGATGCTGGTGATGACGCCGAACATGCGGTAGTAGACGAGGAAGAACACCAGGGTGAACAGGAATGCGTAGGTCACCGCTCTCACGCCGCGCGCCACGTTCTCCTTGCCCAGGCTGGGGCCGACCACGCGTTCCTCCACGAAGTCCATCGGCGCCGCCAGCGAGCCGGCGCGCAGCAGGCGGGCCAGGTTCTCCGCCTCGGTCTTCTCCAGGCCGGTGGTCTGGAAGTTCTTGCCGAACACGCCGGCGATCCGGGTCGGCGCCAGGGCTTCCTCGCTGACCCGCACCGTACGCACTTCCTTGCCGTCCACGATGTTCACCTGCGGGATTCGCTCGATGTACACCACCGACATCAGCTTGCCGACGTTGGCGCTGGTGAAGTCGAACATGCGCTGGCCCGCGGCGTTGTTCAAGGTGATGTCCACCGCAGGCAAGCCGTTGGAATCGGTGCCGGTGCGCGCCATCACCATCTCGTCGCCCGAGGCCAGCACGCGCTTGTTGAGCAGCACCGGCTCCGGTCGTCCATCGACGCCACTGTCGCGCAGGTAGTAGATGCGCGCCGAAGGCGGCACGTTGCCGCTGGCCAGCGCGTCGTTCGCGTTGCCTTCCACCACGGCGCGGAACTCCAGGGTGGCAGTCGCGCCGATCAGGCGTTTGGCCGCGGCCGTGTCCTGCACGCCGGGCAGCTGCACCACGACACGGTCGTCGCCCTGGCGCTGGATGATCGGATCGGCAACGCCGATCTCATTGACGCGGTTGCGCAGCGTGGTGATGTTCTGCTCGATCGCGTCGCCGGAAATCGCCGCCAGTTCACTCTCGGGCAGGGACACCAGGATCCGGTTGCCGTCGGTCCTGAACGTGAAGGCAGCCGTGGCGCCGGCGGCGGCGTTGTTGGCCAGGCCAGCGAGCGCGATGCGCGCCTGTTTCGCGTCCGCCGCCTCCACCAGTGTGACTTCGATCGTGCTGTCCGATCGGCGCTCCACTGACTGGTAGCGCACGCGCTTGTCGCGCAGTGCCACGCGCATGTCCTCGGCGTAGGCGTCCAGGCGCTTCTCCAGCGCGGCTGCCTGATCGACCTGCATCACGAAGTGCACCCCACCCTGCAGGTCGAGGCCTCGCACGATGGGCTTCGCGCCGTAGTCGCTGATCCAGTCCGGGACCGTGGAGGCCAGGTTGAGGGCAACGGTGTAGGCCTCGCCGAGCTCGGCACGCAGCGCATCGTTCGCCTTGGTCTGCGCGTCCAGGTCAGGCAGACGGACCAGCAGGCTGTCGGCCTCGCGGTCCAGTGATTTGGATTCGATGCCGGCCTGCTGCAGCGCGGTCTGCACGCGCGACTCCAGCGCCTGGTCGATGTCAGCGCCGCGGTTGGCGGTGATCTGTACCGACGGATCCTGCGGATAGATGTTGGGCAGCGCGTACATCACGCTCACCACCACCACGACCAGGATGAGGAAATATTTCCAGCGCGGGAATTCAAGCATCGAAAGTACCTGCGCCGGCCTGCCCTGCAGGCCCGCGCTCAACGGTGGATCGGATTTTACGGCTCACTGCGGCGCCGGGGCGCTGGATCAGGCGGCTTTCAGCGTGCCCTTGGGCAGCACGTTGCCGACTGCGGCCTTCTGCACGCGAACGCGCACGTTGTCGGCCACTTCCACCGTGACGAAGTTGTCGCCAATCTCGATCACGGTGCCGGCGATGCCGCCGTTGGTGATGACTTCGTCGCCCTTGGCCAGCTTCTCGAGCATCCCTTTGTGTTCCTTGGCGCGCTTCATCTGCGGACGGATCATCAGGAAGTACATGACTGCGATCAGGACGACCGGGAACAGCAGTCCGGACATTCCCAACCCACCACCGGCGGGGGCTGCAGCCTGGGCGTGTGCGGAGGGGATCAGGAATTCAAGAAGGTTCATCGGTTTGTCCGTGGGAGGCTGAAATCAGCCATGAATTATGCCATGGCGGCGGGCTTGGCGTCCCTGCGGCACCCGCGAAGGCTGGCCCAGCCTCACTCGGTGGCCCGTGCCGCATGGAAGGACCGCCGGAACGCTTCGAAGGTTCCCGCCTCGATCGCGGCCCGCATGCCGGCCATCAGCGCCTGGTAGTACCAGAGGTTGTGCAAGGTCCCCAGCATCGGCGCCAGCATTTCGTTGCACTTGTCCAGATGGCGCAGGTAGGCGCGGGTGAATCCGTTACGGCAGGCGTGGCAGCCGCAGCCCGGCTCGATCGGGTCGGTATCGCGCTCATAGCGGGAATTGCGGATGCGCACCGTGCCGGTCGAAGTGAAATAGTGGCCGTTGCGCGCGTTGCGGGTGGGCATGACGCAGTCGAACATGTCCACGCCGCGCGCCACGGCCTCCACCAGGTCCTCGGGCTTGCCTACCCCCATCAGGTAGCGCGGGCGGTCCGCAGGCAGCAGGGGATGCATGTGTTCGAGCATGGCGTTGCGCTCGTGCTCTGGCTCGCCTACCGCCAGCCCACCGATGGCGTAGCCGTCGAAGCCGATCTGCTGCAGCCCATCGGAAGAGCGGGTTCGCAGGTCCGGATGTACGCCGCCCTGCACAATCCCGAACAAGGCCGCATCGTTGCCCTCGTGCGCGTCGCGGCTGCGCCTGGCCCAGCGCAGGCTCAGCTCCATCGAGGTGCGCGCGACTTCCTCCGTGGCCGGATACGGCGTGCACTCGTCGAAGATCATCACGATGTCCGAATCGAGCACCTTCTGGATGCGCATGCTTTCTTCCGGGCCCAGGAACACCTTGCTGCCGTTGACCGGCGAATCGAAGGTCACGCCCTGCTCGGTGATCTTGCGGCGGTGCGCCAGCGAGAACACCTGGAAGCCGCCGGAGTCGGTGAGGATGGGCTTGTTCCAGCGCGCGAATCCATGCAGTCCGCCGTGTGCCTCGATGACCTCCAGGCCAGGACGCAGGTACAGGTGGAACGTGTTGCCGAGGATGATTTCGGCGCCCAGCGCTTCGACGTGCTCGGGCAGGATGCCTTTGACCGAGCCGTAGGTCCCGACCGGCATGAACGCCGGCGTTTCTATGGTGCCGCGCGGAAAGGTGAGGCGTCCGCGGCGCGCGGCGCCATCGGTGGCCTGGAGCTGGAACTGCATTCGCGACATGGCTGCGGCATTCGATTCGGCTAGCCCGCCATTGTCCCTCATGGGACGGCACGGATGGCCGGCGAAGCCTGGAAGCAGAGCTTCAGAACCTGGGCGCCGATCTTCAGGAGGATATCGGCGGCAGGTCGCTCGACACGAGGCCGAAGCGCAGGGCGCTGCCGCGCTCACACTCCATCCAGTCGGGCAGGTCGGCTTCGACGCGCTCGCCGCTGGCCAGTTCGAGGGTGCATACCGAACCTGGCCCACGGAAGGCACGCTCGATCAAGCGGGCGTGGATCGGGCCCAGCGGGTCGTATCGCAACAGCTCCGGACGCAGCAGCACGTCTCCTTCCTGCGGCAGCCCCAACGCCCGGGCCGGCACCACGGCGCCACGGCCGATGAAACCGGCCACGTAGCGATCAGCCGGTTGCCGGTACAGCGTTGCCGCGTCGGCCCACTGCAGGATGCGACCGCCCTCCATGACGCCGATGGAATCGGCCAGCGCGAACGCTTCGGCCTGGTCGTGGGTGACCAGCAGCGCGGTGGTGCCGCTGGCCTTGAGCAGGGCGCGCAACTCGGACGCCAGCTGCTCGCGGGTATGGATGTCCAGGTTGGAAAACGGCTCGTCCAGCAGCAGCAGCGCCGGCTGCGGTGCGAGCGCCCGCGCCAGCGCCACGCGCTGCTGCTGGCCGCCGGAAAGTTCATGCGGATAGTCGTCACCGCGCTCGGACAGACCCACCAGCGCCAGCATCTCGGCCACGCGCCGTCGGCGCAGCGCCCGCTCCCTGCCGGCCAGGCCGAAGCCCACGTTGTCGGCGATGCTCAGGTGCGGGAACAGCGCGTAATCCTGGAACATCATGCCGATGCCCCGCCGTTCCGGCGCAAGCATTGCCGCTGGCGAGGCCACCACCACCCCGTCGAGCGTGATTGCGCCTGCGCGAATCGGCTCGAAGCCCGCCACTGCGCGCAACACCGTGCTTTTCCCACAACCGGATGCGCCAAGCAGGCAGCCGATCTCGCCGCCAGCCAGCGACAGCGACAGCGCATCGACCACGGTATGGAACCCGCCGTCGGCGGGATAGCCGGCGCGTATGCAGTCAAGCTGCAGCAGCACGTGGCTCATGCGCCGGGCCGCGCCCGGCCGAAAGGCGAGCCGCTGCGCGCCAGCAGGATCACCGGCAGCAGGCCGGCCAGCACGATCAGCAGTGCGGCGATGGCCCCATCCTCATACGAGCCACGGGCGGCGTCGGCGTACAGCCAGGTGGCGAGGGTCTCGAAGTTCATCGGTCGGAGCATCAAGGTGGCGGGCAGTTCCTTCATGGTATCGACGAATACCAGCAAGGCCCCTGCTGCAAGCGCCGGACGCAGCAGCGGCAGGTGCACCCGCCGCAGTGCGCCGCCCGGGCTTTCGCCGAGGCTGCGCGCGGCGTGGTCGAGCGAGCGCGGGATGCGCGCCAGCCCGGCCTCGGTGCTGCCGGCGGTGATCGCCAGGAAGCGCAGCGTGTAGGCAATGACCAGGGCCGACGTGGAGCCCATCATCAGCATCCGCGGCTCCTCGCCCACCCACTTCAGGAGTTCGCCGGCGCCCATGTCGAACAGCGCCAATGGCGTGAGCAGTCCGATGGCCAGCACGGTGCCGGGCACCGCGTAGCCGAGGCTGGCAACGCGCATGCTCAAGGCCGCCACGCGCGGCCTGCGCCGTGCCTGCGCCAGGCGCAGCGCCCAGGCCACCACCAGCCCGGCCAGCACCGTGGTCACGGTGGCGACCAGTGCGACCGACACGGTGTTGCCCGCACTGGCGATCAGCTGCGGCGATAGCCCGCCCTCGAGCCGCAGCCGCGAGATGGACTGCCACAGCAGGAACGCGGCAGGTACCAGGAACCCGACCAGCACCGGGACCAGGCCCAGCAGCAGCGCCACCAGCGCCGCCAGGCCATGCAAACGCTGCGGCTGGATCGGACGCGGCTGCTGTGGGGTCGCGTAGCGCTGGCGACGCCGGCCGTGGCGTTCCAGCGCGATCAGCGCGATCACGATCAGCAGCATCGCCAGTGCGATCTGGGCCGCGCCCGGCAGGTCGCTGCGGCTGACCCACGTGGTGTAGACGGCCACGGTCAGCGTCTGCACGCCGAGGAACTCCGATGCGCCGATGTCGTTCAAGGTCTCCAGCAGCGCCAGGGCCACGCCGATCGCGATCGCCGGCCGCGCCAGCGGCAGCGCCACGCGATGGAACAGCGATGCGCGGCTGACACCGAGCACGCGGGCCGCGTCCAGCATTCCGGCAGCCTGGGTGAGGAACATCGCGCGCGTGCTCAGGTACACGTAGGGATACAGCACGAACCCCAGCAGCACGGTGGCCCCGCCAAGGGAGCGCACGTCGGGAAGGCGCAGGTCGCGAGGGTTGTCGATATCCAGAAGCGCACGCAGCGCCCCTTGCACAGGCCCCAGCGGATGCAGCAAGTCCAGGTACGCGTAGGCAATGATGTAGGTGGGCACGGCCAGCGGCAGCAGCAGTGCCCACGACAGCCAGCGCCTGCCGCGGAACTCGTAGGCGGTCACCAGCCAGGCGCTGCCCGTGCCAAGGGCCGTGACCCACAGGCCTACCCCCAGCAGCAGGAGCAGCGTATTCGCCGTGGCAGTGGGCAGCACGTACTGGACGATGTGCGACCAGAGTCCTGCGCTGCCCTGCGCTGCCGACCAGGCCAACGCCAGCAGCGGCGCCAGCATGGCCAGCGCAATCAGCGTCGCGCCATGCTGCCAGCCGCCACTCCTGCCGGCGTCGGCGCTCATCGCCAGGGGATCAGTTGTCGAAACCGACCCGGTCCACCAGCTCGCTGGCGGCCTTGCGGTTGGCGGCCACCTCGATCAGCGGCAGCGGGTCGACCCGCAGCGGACCGAAGCTCTCCACCACCGGGTCGAGTTCAACGCCCGCCTTCACCGGATATTCGTAATTGGCCTTCGCGTACAGGCTCTGCGCCTGGTCCGACACCAGGTACTCGAGCAGCGCCACGGCCCGGTCGCGGTTCGGCGCATGACGGGCCACTGCGGCGCCGCTGATGTTGACGTGCGTGCCGCCGCCTTCAGCACTGAAGAACACCGGGCGCACCACCTTGATGGCCTCGCCCCACTGGCGCTGCTCGGAGCCTTCGGGCTCGTTCTTCATGCGACCCACGTAATAGGCATTGGCGATGCCGATATCGCAGATGCCGCCGAGGATGTCGCGGGCCACTTCGCGATCGCCGCCCGCGGCGGGACGTGCCAGGTTCTGCTTGACGCCGCGCAGCCACTCCTCAGTAGCCGGCACGCCGCGGTGCGCGATCATCGCCGCGATCAGGCTGATGTTGTAGGGATGCTGCCCGGAACGGATGCAGACGCGGCCTTTCCATTCCGGCTTGGCCAGGTCTTCGTAGGCGAAGCCGTCAAGCTCCAGGTCCTTGTCCGCGTACAGCACGCGATCACGCAGCGACAGGGCGAACCAGTGTCCGTCAGCCCCGCGCAGGTGCGCAGGAATCGCTGCTTCCAGCGCCTGCGAATCAACCGCTTGGGTCAGCCCGGCGTTGACCAGGTCCTGAAGGTTGCCGGTGTCCACGGTCATCAGCACGTCGGCCGGCGAGCGCTCGCCCTCGGCACGCAACTTCTCGGGCAGTCCGTCGCGCAGGAACACCGTGTTCACGGTGGTGCCGGTGTCGCGGGTGAAGGCCTCCAGCAGGGGCTGGATCAGCCCGGGTTCGCGCGTGGTGTAGAGGTTCACCTCGCCGCCTGCAGCAGGCGCCTGGTCGACCGCGGTTTTCTGTTCGACCGGCCCGGATGGACCGCACGCCGACAGCACCAGCGCGGCCAGCAACATCGGGAGCGCCCCCAGGGAAGAGGCGTTGAAACGGGCTGATCGAACGTGCATGCGAGCTCCTGAAGGGAGCGGCCGGTGTCGAGACCCGACCGCAAAGATGAGAATCATACTCATCTGGAGCACAAACAGCCATTCAGGGCTTCACCAGCACCCGCCGCGTAGCCGGCCTGGGCGTGGCCTAGGTTGAGGCCGGAAACAGCAGCATCGCATCGCCGTAGCTGAAGAACCGGTAGCGGTGCTCAATGGCATGCCGATAGGCCTCGAACACGCGATCCTTGCCTGCGAATGCCGACACCATCATCAGCAGCGTGCTCTCGGGCAGGTGGAAGTTGGTCAGCAGGGCATCGACGCTGCGGATCCTGTAGCCGGGGAAAATGAAGATTTGCGTCTCGCCCGCCAAAGGCTGGAGCTCGCCGTCGCGCATTGCAGATTCGAGCGCCCGCACCACGGTAGTGCCCACCGCCACCACGCGCCCGCCGGCCGCACGCGTGCGCCGCACCTGTTCGACCAGCGCCGGGCCCACGTTGAGCCATTCGCTGTGCATCCGGTGCTCACGCACGTCGTCGACCCGGACCGGCTGGAAGGTCCCGGCGCCCACATGCAGGGTCACGTGCCCGAACTCGATGCCATGACCTCCAAGCTGGTCGAGCAGCGCCTGGTCGAAGTGCAGGCCAGCGGTGGGTGCCGCGACGGCGCCCAGTTCGCGCGCAAACACGGTCTGGTAGCGGGCATCGTCGTCGCTGCCCGCCTCGCGCTTGATGTAGGGCGGCAAAGGCAGCCGTCCAGCGTGCAGCAGCCACGACTCCAGCGCATCGTCCACATCGAAGCGCAGCGTGTAGAACTCACCCTCACGCCCCAGCACCTCGGCGCGACCGCCGGCCTCCAGTTCGATCACGGTGCCGACGCGAGAGGGCTTGCTGGCGCCCAGCTGCACGCGCGCCATGCTGTCAGGAAGCAGGCGTTCGACCAGGATCTCGACGCGGCCGCCGCTCTGCTTGTTTCCGAACAGGCGCGCCGGCATCACCCGGGTGTCGTTGAAGACCAGCAGGTCGCCTTGCCGCAGCCACTGCGACAGGTCGCGCACGTGCTGGTCCACCAGCGGTTCGCCCTGCGGCGGCACCACCAGCATCCGGCTGGCGGAGCGTTCGGCCAGCGGCGCCTGCGCAATCAGGGATTCCGGCAGCTCGTAGTTGAAGTCGGATTTCTTCACGGACTGTTTCTCATCGTTCGAACTTGGTGGACAGCACCAGCGAGGAGTCCGTGCGCTCCACTCCGTCGACGGCGCCGATACGGTCGGTCAGGGCGTCCATGTCGCCGATGCTGGGCACTGCGGCCATGGCGACCAGGTCCGACCCGCCGCTGACCGACTGCAGCGTGCGCACTTCAGGCATCTGCCCGAGCGCCTCGACCACGGCCGGCATCTGCTTGGGAAACACGGTGATCATAATCAGCGCCCGGATGCGCTCGCTCTCGAACTCGTCGCTGACCCGCACCGTGTAGCCGGCGATCACGCCGACGCGCTCCAGTCGCTCGATGCGGCTTTGCACCGTGGTGCGGGACAGCTGCAGCCTGCGGGCGATCTTCGCCGTGGGCGCGCGGGCGTCCTCGCGCAACAGCGACAGCAGGGCCTCGTCGGCAGCGGTCAGCTTCATGTCCAATCCTTTCGTCGATACGCCGAAATCTACATGAATTTCGTACATATCGCACCTACCATCCGCCGAGCATATCCCGATAATGGTAGCGATAAGGCGTCCCGCCCCATCCGGGAGCCGCCGCACAGGAGCAGACCGACATGACCGCAACCACCAGACTCGCGCCGTTGCGCGCCCATTCGGGCCGCCGCAACACCACCGGCCTCGACGATGCCACGATCGAGCGCCTTGCCGCCGGGCACCCGGACCTGCTGGCGGCGATCGATGCCGCAGTCGAGGAGCACGCGCGCATCGCCGCCGAATTTGGCGAGGTTCTGGACATGGACGAAGCGGACCAGGTCGCAACCGTGCAGGCCGGCTACGTCAACTTCTATCCCGATGACGCCATCAACCCGTACGTCGCACTGGCCGCGCGCGGACCGTGGCTGGTGACCTTGAACGGTGCGGTGCTGTACGACGCCGGCGGCTACGGCATGGTCGGGTTCGGCCATGCGCCGGCGCCGGTGATGGAGGCGATGGCGAAGCCGCAGGCCATGGCCAACGTGATGACGCCGAGCCTGTCGCAGCTGCGCTTTGATCGTGCGCTGCGGGCTGAAATCGGCCACTCGCGCGGCGGTTGTCCGTTCGCGAAATTCATGTGCCTGAATTCCGGGTCCGAATCAGTGTCGCTCGCCGGCCGGATCGCGGACGTCAACACCAAGCTGATGATCGACGATGGCGGCGCGCATGCGGGACGCAAGGTCAAGCGGATCGCAGTAAAGGGCAGTTTCCATGGGCGCACCGAGTTGCCGGCGCTGTACTCGGATTCGTCCAGCAAGACCTACCAGCAGCACCTGGGCAGCTACCGGCACCACGCCGACCAGCTGCTGACCATCGAGCCTTACGACATCGAGCAGCTGCGCCAGGTCTTCGCCGACGCCGAGACCAACGGCTGGCATATCGAAGCCATGTTCCTCGAGCCGGTGATGGGCGAAGGCGACCCCGGGCGTGCGGTTCCGCCGGCGTTCTACGCCGCAGCGCGCGAACTCACCCTCGCCCACGGCACGCTGCTCCTGGTCGACTCCATCCAGGCCGGCCTGCGCGCCCACGGCGTGCTGTCGATCGTCGACTATCCCGGCTTCGAAGGCATGGACGCGCCGGACATGGAGACCTACTCCAAGGCGCTCAATGCCGCGCAGTACCCGCTGTCGGTGCTGGCGGTGAACGAGCGTGCTGCGGGCATGTACCGCAAGGGCATCTACGGCAACACCATGACCAGCAACCCGCGCGCGCTGGACATCGGCTGCGCGGTGCTGGCGATGCTGACCCCGGAAATCCGCCAGAACATCCGCGAGCGCGGAGCCGAGGCGCTTGAGAAACTCAAGACGCTGAAGAACGAGCTGGGTGGACTGATCACCAACGTGCAGGGCACCGGCCTGCTGTTCTCGTGCGAACTGGCGCCGCAATTCAAGTGCTACGGCGCGGGCTCCACCGAAGAGTGGCTGCGCGAGCGCGGACTCAACGTGATCCACGGCGGCGCCAACTCGCTGCGCTTCACCCCGCACTTCGCGATGGATTCGCAGGAGCTGGACATCCTGGTCGGCCTGGTAGGCAAGGCACTACGCGAAGGTCCGCGCGTGCAGCAGGCTGCCGCGGCATAGGGCTCGCTGCGTAGGAGCGCCCCATGGGCGCGATGCTTTTCGCGACAAGGCAGACAGCCACGCGGACCAACAGCCAGGGCATCGCGCCCATGGGGCGCTCCTGCGAATGTGGGTGGCCGTGGCCGTAGTTGTGGCACGCTTGCCATCGGTCCGTCACAGGTTGCCCACATGAAGGTCGTCGAAGTCCGCCACCCGCTGGTGCAGCACAAGATCGGATTGCTGCGCGATGCCAAGCTCAACACCCGCGACTTCCGCGAGCTGGTCACCGAACTGGGGACGTTGCTGGCCTACGAAGCAACGTCTGACCTGGAAACCACCGGCCAGACCATGGCCGGCTGGGCCGGGCCGGTGGAGGTGCAGAAGATCGCCGGCGCGAAGATCACCCTGGTGCCGATCCTGCGCGCCGGCCTGGGCATGCTGCCGGGGGTGCTGGCGCTGCTG
>JBDNHW010000042.1:0-22867 GCA_041688625.1 Pseudoxanthomonas sp. | reverse complement strand
GAGCTGCGCGTGCGCCTGCTCAGCGATCCCGAGCAGCCCCAGGATTCGGAGCCTTTTGCACCGCTTCCCGATGGCAACTGAGGCACCGTTCCTGCGCTGGGCGCGCCGCTGCCAGGCCACGCTGGAGCGGGAGCTCCCGCCCGCCAACCAGAACCCGCAGCGGCTGCACGCGGCCATGCGCCATGCGGTGCTCGGTGGTGGCAAGCGCATCCGTCCGCTGCTGGTTTACGCCGCAGGCGCGGCTTTCGGCGTGGACGAACAACACCTCGACGCGCCGGCTGCGGCAGTCGAATTGATCCATGGCTACTCGCTGGTGCACGACGACCTGCCTGCCATGGACGACGACGCGCTACGCCGCGGGCGACCGACCGTCCATGTGGCCTTCGACGAGGCCACCGCCGTGCTGGCCGGCGATGCCTTGCACTCGGCGGCCTTCAGCGTGCTGGCAATGGCGCCCGCCGACGCCGAGCTGCGCGTGGAGTGGATGCGCATCCTTGCTGCCGCGGCCGGTCCCGCGGGGATGTGCGGCGGACAGGCGTTGGACATTGATTCGACCGGAATCGAACAGTCGCTGGCCGACCTGCAGACCATGCACGGTTTGAAGACGGGCGCGCTGATTCGTGCTTCGGTACGCATGGGTGCCTGCGCCGGGACCATGGACACCGCCACCCTGCAGCACCTGGATGTGTTCGCCAGCGCGCTGGGGCTCGCCTTCCAGGTGCGTGACGACATCCTGGACATCGAGTCGAGTTCGGAGACGCTGGGCAAGACCGCGGGCAAGGACATTGCCCAGGCCAAGTCCACCTACCCGGCCCTGCTCGGCATGCACGGCGCCAAGCAGAAGCTCACGGAGCTGGACCTGGTCATGCACGATGCGCTGGCGCCGTTCCGGGACCAGGCAATGGAGCTCTGGGCGCTGGGCAAGCTGGCGATCCACCGCTCCAGCTGATGGTCACGAAGGGCCCTCCTCCCGCCTGCCTGCTGCCCAGCGCTCATCCACCGCAGCTTTTGCAACCGACCCCGCTCTCCACGAAAAAGCCCGGCACTGCCGGGCTTTCAGGCAATCAGGCGCGACCGTTTTACTTGACCAGGCGCAGGGTAAAGGGATAGCGGTAGGCGACCCCCTCATTGGACTTGATCGCGGCCATGATGGTCAGCACCAGCCACGCCACGCCCAGCGCTATGCCGAGCGGCAGGGTCAGCACGACGCCAATGCCCAGCGTCACCATCGTCAACGCCACCAGCACCAGCCCGGCGATGAGCAGGGTGATATTGAAGTTCAGCGCCTCCTTGGCCTGGTCGCCGGCAAACGGCATGGTGTCCTTCTTTACCAGCCAGATCACCAGAGGGCCGACGATGTTGCCCACACCGCCGGTGAACAGGCCAGCCAGCGAGGAAAGATGGCCGAACAGCGCCCACTGGCGCTCCTCGGCGCTCGGTGAGGAAGAAGGTGGAGGAAGCGGTGCGCTGGTAGCGTTGTCGTATTCGGACATGTTGGAAGTCCCCAAGGGTTGGTGGGTTGCGGGTGTCGGCTTCGGTACGGTGCCACTCCCGCCGCAGGCGATCAAGGCTATCAATCAATACTGACGTCATTCCCCGCCAGCAACGGTCATCCGACCGACCAGGATCGACCCGGTCCGGATGTGCGAGCGCAGGTCCACGTCGCTACCCACCGCCTCGATGCTCGCGAACACATCCTTCAGATTCCCGGCGATGGTGATGCCGTCGACGGGATAGGCGATCGCACCGTTCTCGATCCAGAAACCGGCGGCCCCGCGCGAGTAGTCCCCGGTGACGTTGTTGACGCCCTGGCCCATGAGCTCGGTGACCAGCAGCCCGCGCGGCATGTCGCGCACGATATCGTCGAGAGCGCCGGCGTTGGCCGCCACAGCCAGGTTGTGCACACCACCGGCGTTGGCGGTCGTCTGCAGGCCCAGCTTGCGCGCGGAGTAGCTGCCCAGCACGTAGCGCTGCAGGACCCCGTCCAGCACCAGCGGCGACTCGCGCGTGGCCACGCCCTCGGCATCGAACGCGGCCGAACGCAGGCCGCGGCGCAGCAGCGGCTGCTCGTTGATCGAGAACCAGTCGGGGAAGATCTGCTTGCCGGCGTGATCGAGCAGGAAGCTGGCGCGGCGGTACAGCGCGCCTCCGGACACCGCACCAAGCAGGTGCCCGATCAGGGAACGCGCCGACTCGGCTGCAAACAGCACCGGATACTGGCCGGTGGCCAGGGAGCGCGGCGCCAGGCGCGCCACGGTGCGCGCGGCGGCGTGGCGCCCGATGGCCGCAGCGTCTTCCAGCTCTTCGCGGGCGAGCGCGATGCTGTACCAGCCGTCCCGCTGCATGCCGTCGCCCTCGCCCACGATCAACGCGCAGCCGATCGAATGCTGGGTACCGCGGTCACGGCCGACGAATCCATGCGAATTGGCGTACACCGACAGGCTCTGGCCACTCCCCAGCGATGCACCGTCGGAATTGGCGATGCGGCTGTCCGCGTCACGGCCCGCCGCCTCGCAGGCCAGTGCGAGATCCACCGCATGGTCGGCGTCCACGTCCCACGGATGCCAGCTGTCGAGCTCAGGGAATTCACGCGCCATCAGCGTCGGATCGGCCAGTCCCGCGGCAACATCGTCCTCGGTGTAGCGGGCGATGGCACAGGCTTGTTCGACGGTCGCATCGAGGCTCGATTCATGCAGGTCGGCGGTGCTTGCACTGCCCTTGCGCTGGCCGAAATACACGGTCACGCCAATGCCGCGGTCGCGGGTGGATTCCACGGTCTCCACGGCGCCCATCCGCACATTGACGCTGAGCCCGCGCTCCTCGCTGCAGCTGACCTCGGCCTGGGTCGCGCCCAGCGCCCTGGCGCGATCGAGCAGGCGTTGGGAGATGCCCGCCATCGACTCCAGACGCTGCAGGCTGTCGTCGGCTGGAAACACGGTGATTGCGTTCAATGGCTTATCCTGTGACGGAGATCTGGAGAACGAGAATGCGTGGAAACGACCCGGAAACCGGTGAATTCCTGGGCCCCAGCCGGACCCAGCAGCGGCGCGAGGCGCTGGAAGTCCGCAGCATGAGCGAGAAGCTGGTAGCGCTTGCGCCGGCGCAGCTGTCCAAGCTGCCGATCCCCGAGGACCTGCTGGGACACATCCACGACACCCAGCGTATTACCTCGCACATCGCGCGCAAGCGCCAGCTGCAGTTCCTGGCCAAGCAGATGCGCCGGGAAAGCGATGAGACGCTGGAAGCCATCCGCGATGCCATGGACGCAGGCGGCGAATCGGCGAGGCGCGAGACCGCGATCCTGCATCGGGTGGAGACGTGGCGCGTGCGCCTGCTCGAGGACGGTGACGCTGCGCTGGCCGAACTGCTTGCCGAACACCCCGCCGCCGACCGCCAGCACCTGCGCCAACTGCTGCGCAACGCGGGCGAGGAGCGAGCCAGGAACAAGCCGCCGCACGCCTACCGCGAGCTGTTCCGCGAGCTGCGCGAGCTGCTGGTGCAGGACGACGACGAGCAGGCGCCGGACTGAAATCACTCCGGCTGGGGTCACTCCGGCTGGGGTCACTCCGACTGGGGTCACACCGAACAAGATCACGCCGAACAAGATCACCCCGCCCGCGTCCCGCCCACGGTGAGACCGTCGATCAGCAGCGAGGGCTGCCCAACACCCACCGGCACGCTCTGGCCATCCTTGCCGCACACGCCCACGCCCGCATCCAGGGCCATGTCGTGGCCGATCATGCGCACCTTCTGCATCGTCTCCGGGCCGTTGCCGATGATCGTGGCGCCCTTCACCGGCGCGGTGACCCTGCCGTCCTCGATCAGGTACGCCTCGGTGGCCGAGAACACGTACTTGCCGCTGGTGATATCGACCTGGCCGCCGCCGAAGTTGACCGCGTACAGGCCCTTCTTGACCGAGCGGATCATTTCCTCCGGGTCGTGCTGCCCAGCGAGCATGTAGGTATTGGTCATGCGCGGCATCGGCAGGTGCGCGAACGATTCGCGGCGACCGTTGCCCGTGGGCGCCATGCCCATCAGCCGCGCATTGAGCGTGTCCTGCATGTACCCGACCAGCACGCCGTCCTCAATCAGCGTGGTGCAGCTGGTGACCGTGCCTTCGTCATCGACGTTGAGCGAGCCGCGGCGTCCTTCGAGCGTGCCGTCATCGACGATGGTGACGCCCTTTGATGCCACGCGCTGGCCCATGCGCCCGGCGTAGGTCGACGTGCCCTTGCGGTTGAAGTCGCCTTCCAGCCCGTGGCCCACCGCCTCATGCAGCAATACGCCGGGCCAGCCCGGCCCCAGCACCACCTGCATCACGCCGGCCGGTGCGTCCACCGCTTCCAGGTTCACCAGGGCCTGGCGGAGCGCTTCGCGACCGAACTCCTCCGGCTTGCCGCCGTCCAGCAGTTCGGCATAGGAATAGCGACCGCCAAAACCCGCATAGCCGGATTCACGGCGGCCGTCCTGTTCGACGATGACCTGGATGTTCATGCGCACCAGCGGGCGGACGTCGGCGGCCAGTACGCCGTTGCTGTTGGCCACCAGCACCGTGTCGACGCCGCCAGACAGGCTCACCGTCACCTGCTGCACGCGTGGATCGGCCGCGCGCACCATGGCATCGACGCTGCGCAGCGCCCGCACCTTGGTGTCGTTGTCGAGCGCGTCGATCGGGTCGTCGCTGCTGTAGAGCGAATGACCGCCGCCGCGGACCAGTGCATGGGGCGAGTGGGCGGCGCCGTCGCGGGCGATGGCCCTCGCCGAGCCGGCGGCCGCCAGCAGCGCATTGCTGTTGATGTCGTCGGAATACGCAAAACCGGTTTTTTCGCCCGATATCGCGCGCACGCCCACGCCCTGTTCGATGGAGTGGGCACCGTCCTTGACGATGCCGTCCTCTACCGTCCAGCTCTCGCGACGCGAGTGCTGGAAATACAGGTCGCCGAAGTCGATGCCTGGCCCGAGCAGCGTTCCGAAGGTGCGGTGGAGGCCCTGCTGATCGAGGCCAGCGGGAAGCAGCAGACGGGTTTCTGCCAATGCGAGGGCTGAAGTCATGGGTTCCAGTTTGGGGCGTGGGATCGGAAAGGCAAGCCGGCGTGGCAGTGCATCAGCCGGAACCGTCCGCCGGAAGCTGGGCCGGTGCCTGGGCGCGTGGAGCATCGCGGACCAGCTCCACGTCCGGATCCTTCCAGGGTCCGGTGACGCGATAGGTCTTCGCTCCCAGCTCTCCGAGAGGCTTGCGCAGCATCGCATTGGCTGCGGCGCCCACCGCGGCGCCCAGCGGCCCACCGGCCACGGCGCCGACCACCGTCAGCAGGTTGCCGGAACTCGGCAGCACCTCGATGGTCTGGTCGAACCGCTGCGCGGCCAGGTCGGTGCTGCCGCGGATCCTGATCCTGGCCGCGGGGCCCTCGATGGCCATGTCATCGGTCGTGGCCTTTCCATCAGCGATTTCGATGCCGCCACCGATGCGATTGAAGGCAAACCCCTTGGAGAAGAAATCGCGGAAGTCGAGCAGCACCCGCCTTGGCAGCTGGGTGATGCTGAGCAGCCCAAGGACACGTCCTGCGCCAGGCTCGAGCTCCAGCAACTGGCCATCGCGCGCATCGATGCTGAGCCGACCGTCGATGGCGCCCAGCGCGAATGCGGACGGTCCGCCGGCCCACTGGGCGTCGAACTGCACCGTGCCCTTGCCACCGCGCAGGTGGTCCTCGAAGCCAAGCTGGTCCAGCAGCTCTCCCAGATCCTCGCTGGCGATGCGGGTGGACATGCTGGTCCGGGCTGCGGCGCCACGACCGACCCAGTCGCCAGTGACGTCGATTTCCTGCCCCGGCGATCGCAGCGCCAGTTTCTGGACGCGCAGCCCCGCCGGCAGCGGCTGGGTGCGCAAGGTCGCACTGCCCAGCTTCGCTTCGCCAAAGCGCAGGTCGTCGATGTCCAGGGCCAACGGCGGCACGGCCGAAGGATCCGCCGCCTGTACCGGTGAGCCCGCTGCTGGTGACGCCGACCCGGCGCCGTCCTCTCCCTGCCAGTGCACGCGCTGGAAGCTTCCAGTGATCGCCGCGCCGCTGGTCTGCGGAACCCGCAGGCTGCCGGACAGCGCTTTTCCGTCCACGGTCACCGCCAGCGCCCCCTCGACCGGTGCCGCCCGCAAGCGGGTATCGGGGAAGCGCGCGCCGAGCAGCAACAGGCTTCGGCTGGTGACATCGACGCTTCGCAGCGGCAGGGCCGCGGATGTGCCGGCACCGGTAGAAGTGCTGCCGCTCTCACCGGCAATTCCGCCGGTCACCGCGATCCACCCCAGCGCATCGAGCGCCTCCGCGTTGCCTTCCACCACCAGTCCGGAATCGGGCACCGGCTGCTGCACCGGGCCGCCGAGCATCACGCGCACGCCTGTTTTGCTCCCGCTGCTGCTGCCGGCCCGCAGAGAAAGCAGCTGTCCCAGCGACACCTCGATCTGATCCCGATCCATCGGCAGCGCGGTCTGCACCGAAGCCAGCAGCGCCCGGCCCGCCGGCTTGTTCAACGGCGCAGGCAGCTTCAGGGTCGTACCCACCAGATTCGACCGCAGGTGCAGGCGGCTCGCACCAGCACCGGATTGCCCCTTCGGCACCGAGACGCCCACCGACCACTGCGAACGACCTTCGATATAGGGCTTGAGCCACGCCATCACCGGTGCCCGATCGAGCAGTTCGGCAGCGCTCAGGGAGGTCGACAGCCCCGCCTCGAAAGCCTGCAAGCGATCGTTGGTCATGTCGCCGGCGCGCAGGGACAGCAGTCCGGGTTGCGCCTGCATGCGCACCGCCAGCTGTTCGGCGCGAAGCCCGCGCATCCCATACTCCACGGTGCCGCGCACGCGATCGAAATCTAGATTCCAGCGCTGCTCCGAAAGCTGCGCATCGAGGAATTCGATGGTTCCGGACATCTTCTTGCGCGCGGCGCGTTCCCTGCGCAGCGGCTGCAGCAGCTCGAAGGTGGCGCGGGCGGGGCCGCTTGCGGTGAGGTTGCGCAGCGTTTCGCCATGCGTATCGTTCAACGGGCTCTGACGCACCAGCGCAAGCAGCTTGCCCGCATCGGCCGCACCTTCTGCGCTGATCGACAGATCGGCCTGGTCGAAGTCGGCGATCACCGCCTCCACTCGCTCCACGCCTACCCCCGCGATGGCGCCCCGACCGGTGACCGCCAGCCCGTTGCCAAGCCAGCGAAAGTCGACCTCGGCCTGCTCCAGCGCCGGCCACTGGGGATGGAACTTCAAGCGGGCCTGGCTGATCGTCGCACTGGCCTCGAACCGCCCGCGGTCGTCGCGGAACGGCCACTGGTCCAGGTCGCCGGAAACCAGCACGCGCGTGTCCTGGAGTTTGCCTGCCAGCAGCGCCCCGTCCAGCCAATCCAACACCGCCTTGGGCATGCGATGGCGCACGAGGAAATGCTTGGCCTCCACCAGCGGGACCTGCTCGACCTGCGCGGCCAGGTCCAGGCGCGGCCGGGTGCCGTCGCCCTGGAACCACACTCCCCCGCGCACGTGGGCCTTCACCTCGTCTCCAAGCACGTCGAGCGCAGGCGTGGCGATCCTCCAGCCGCTCCCCTCGCGCCATCCACTCACCGTGCCGCGCGCCTGGAACGCGTGCCGGGCATCGAACGCGGCCGGCCAGTCGACGCGCACCGCAGCCGCAGGATCGGCCTCGAAGGAGAATCCGTCGGCGTCGCCGATGAAGCGGCCGGCCAGCCCCGCCAGTCCGAGCGAATCACCTGCAGCGCCGAAACCGAACGATTCCACCGTGCCCTGCGCTCGCAGCAGCCCGCTGCGGTCGCCTGTCAGCACAACCTGCGCCAGTTCGCCGACGGGGCGCGCCTGCGCAAGCCAACGTCGGGTGCCCACCGGTACCCGGTCGCTGAGGGCCAACACCCGCAGCAGCGGCTGCGCCTCCACTTTCTCGGCCAGCAGGGCCCATTGGCTGCCACCGGCCAGGACCAGTCCATCCAGGCGGTGCGGGGCCTGCTCGCCACCCATGCGCAGCGACGGCACGTCCAGCCGCCAGCCTTCGTCCAGGGCGCGCCAGCGGGCCGCGCCTTCGACCACTTCGAACTCGGCCGTCGTGGACGCCGTGCCCTTGGTCAGCGGCTGCCCATCCAGCACCACCTGCCGCAGCTCCAGCTCGGAGGTCAGCGCCACCACGCGACGACGGCTCAGGTCCACCCAGGCGCGGACCTGCCCTTGGCCGGCGGCGACTGCGACGCCGGCGAATCGAAGGATCGGCGTCCACTGCGACAAATCGGCCTGGGCCGCTTCGAGATAGCCACGACCGTCGCCACTGCTTCTGTCGAAATCGAACGAAACACGCACTGGCGCAGCACCCGGGCGCGCCCGTGCATTCGCGCCCGCCCGCACACGATCGCCGTCGACCCTCAGGCGCAGGTCGATCTCGGACACCTTCAGGTCCCAGCCCAGGGACGGTGCCTGCACCGACAGATCGGCATCGATGACCTGCAGCTCGCCCAGTCCCTCCAGGGTCGCCAGTGGATCCCCGCCGCTTGCCTGCCCCGGCAGCCCCAGCATCGACCAGGTGCCGTCCTCGGCGCGCTGCAGGCCCAGCGAAAGATTGCGCAGGCGCAGCTCGGTGAATGAGCGGCCGGGCAACAGGCCTGCGTACATCGACACCAGCACCTCGGCCTCGCCCACGCGCACGGCCGAGTCTCCGTCGCCCACGCGCAGGCCATCCAGGCGCAACAAGGGTCCCCGACGCGTCCACTGTGTCTGCACGCCGTCGAAGGCCACCGGACGCCCCGCCCGCTCGCTCAGCCAGGCCGCTATCCGTTCGGGATGGCGCTCGGCCACGGGCAGCAGCTGACCCGCTGCGCCGGTCACCACCGCCACCAACACCAGCAGCACGGCGAAGCCGTACCAGGCGCCACGCCGGGCCAGCCGCAGCCGGCGCTTCAGCGGAGTCGGCATCAGCTTGAGGCCGGGAACGGGGAACGGGAAACGGGGAATGATGCGTCAGCGGCGACCTTGGCATTACGTCTCGCGATGATGGTGCCGACAGGCAACGAGGCGGCACGCTTCAATCGCGTTGCCTGGGCGGGCGGTCGCCGATCACAGCGGGCTGGATTCCCCATTCCCTGTTCGCCGTCGCCTGTTCCCCGCTCAAAGCAGCACGACATCGAACTGCTCCTGCATGTATTGCTCGTCCGCCTGGAAGCGGATGGTCTTGCCCAGGAACTCCTCCAGTTCGGCCACCGCCGGCGACTCTTCATCGGTGATGCGCGCAACCACCTTCGGCGAGGCGATCACCAGCAGGCGCGCCGCGTCGAACTGACGCACGGCGCGGGTGATCTCGCGGAAAATCTCGTAGGTCACGGTCTCGGTGGTTCTGACCGTGCCGCGGCCGCCGCACTCGTGGCACGACTCCGAGAGCTGCCGCTCGAGGCTTTCGACGGTGCGCTTGCGGGTCATCTCCACCAGCCCCAGCGGCGAGAACTCATACACGGTGGTCTTGGCATGGTCGCGGGCCAGGGCTTTTTCCAGGGTGCGCAGCACCTGGCGCCGATGCTCCGGATCGTCCATGTCGATGAAGTCGATGATGATGATGCCGCCCAGGTTGCGCAGGCGCAGCTGGCGCGCCACCGATTGGGCCGCCTCCAGATTGGTGCGGTATACGGTTTCCTCGAGGTTGCGCTGGCCGAGGAACGATCCGGTGTTGACGTCGATCGTGGTCATGGCCTCGGTCTGGTCGATCACCAGGTAGCCGCCGGACTTGAGCGGCACCTGCTTCTCCAGCGCTCGGCCGATCTCGTCCTCGACGCCGTACAGATCGAAGATCGGGCGCTCACCCGAGTAATGCTCGATGCGCTCGCCGAGCACCGGCATGTACTTTGCGGCGAAGGCCTGCAGCCGATCGCAGGTCTCGCGCGAATCCACCTTCACCTTCTCGACGTCCCGCCGCATCAGATCGCGCACCGCGCGCATTGGCAGGGTCAGGTCCTCGTAAATGCACGCGCCCACTGCAGACTCGCCGCTGCGCTGTTCGACCAGCGTCCACACGCGCGAAAGGTAGGCGATGTCATCGGCCAGCGCTTCGGCAGGCTGCCCTTCCGCATTGGTACGCACGATGTAGCCGTGACCGCCATGGGAGGCCGCAAGATCGGCGACCAGCGTCTTGAGCCGAAGGCGCTCGCCTTCGTCCTCGATGCGTGCCGACACGCCGATCACGCGCGACTGCGGCAGGAGCACCATGTAGCGCGAAGGAATGCTGATCTGCGTGGTCAAGCGCGCACCCTTGCCGCCGATCGGATCCTTGACCACCTGCACCACGATCTCCTGGCCATCGCGCAGCAGCTCCACGATCGGCACCGGACTGGCCGGCGGCACCGGCAGCTCCACGTCCTCGCCGGTGGCCATCGGCGCAGGCCGAACCACGTCACTGGCGTGCAGGAACGCCGCACGATCCAGCCCGACGTCAACGAACGCGGCCTGCATCCCCGGCATGACCCGTTGCACCCTGCCCTTGTAGATATTGCCGACCACGCCCCGGCGCCAGCCGCGCTCGATGTGAAGCTCCTGCAGCATGCCGTTCTCGACCACAGCCACGCGGGTTTCACGCGGCGTGACGTTGACCAGTATCTCTTCGGACATCAGCGCACTCCGAAGGTCTTCAACAGCTGCGAGGTTTCATGCAGCGGCAGGCCCATCACTCCGGAGAAACTGCCTGAGAGGTGCTTGACGAAACGCTCGGCCGAGCCCTGTATCGCGTAGGCACCGGCCTTGCCCATGCACTCGCCTGAGGCGACGTAGGACGCGATGTCCTCTTCGTCAAGCCGGGCGAACTCCACGTCCGATACCGAGACCGCCTGTGCCTCACGATCGGCACTGACCAGCGATACCGCGCTCACCACCTGGTGGGTCCGTCCCGACAGCCGGCGCAGCATCGCACTGGCGTCGGCGGCGTCGACCGGCTTCCCGAACACCTCGTCGTCCAGCACCACTTCGGTGTCGGCGCCCAGCACGACCGCGCCCGGTGACGACATCACCTGCAGCAGTCCACCGCCGGCTTTCTCACGTGCCACGCGCCGCACGTAGGCCTGCGGCTGTTCCGAAGACCCGCGCTGCTCGGCGATGTCCAGCTCGAGCACGGAAAATCGCACGCCCAGGCGGGTCAGCAGTTCGGCACGCCGGGGGGATTGGGAAGCGAGATAAAGCATAGCCGGAGAGGATACCTTGCGCTGCCTGACTGGACTCCCGGTTTCGGCAGCAGCCTCTCGACCCCGCGATGGCTCACAGGGCGTTCATGCACTGGCCAACAGTCTCCATCGGGTTCGAACCGCCGCATCAAAAGGACACCACCATGCGCAACCAACGCCTACGCCGCCTGCTTCTGGGACTCACACTGCTCGCTGGAGCCACCGTCATGACTGCCAACGCGCAAAGTACCCAACCACAGCCAGTGAGCGCCGACGGCACCCTGCTTTCGGTCTCGGCCAGTGCCGAGGCTTCGCGCGTTCCCGACGTGGCCACCATCTCCGCTGGCGTGGTGACCCAGGCCGCAGACGGCAAGGCCGCCATGGCCCAGAACGCGGAGCAGATGAACAAGGTCCTGGCGGCCATTCAGAAGGCGGGAATCGCAGACAAGGACGTGCAGACCAGCGGCATCAACCTCAGCCCCCAGTACCGTTACGTCGAGAACCAGGCACCGACCATCACCGGCTACCAGGCCAGCAATACGGTCAACGTCAAGGTGCGTGACATCATCCGCCTGGGCGATGTGCTGGATGCGCTGGCCGCGCAGGGCAGCAACCAGATCAGCGGGCCCGCCTTCGGGATCGACGAACCGGAGCCGGTCTACGACGAGGCCCGCCTGGACGCACTGAAGAAGGCCCAGGCCCGTGCCGAAACCTATGCCAAGGCGCTGGGCATGCGCGTGCGCCGGATCGTGACCATCAGCGAAGGCGGCCGTAGCGACTTCAATCCGCGGCCGATGATGGCCATGTCCAAGAGCATGGACCAGATGGAATCCACCCCGGTCCAGCCGGGCGAAACCACGGTGTCGGTTGCTCTGGACGTGGTGTTCGAACTGGGTCGCTAGGACCGAGCCAGCAAAAAACCGCAGACGGCGCCGCAAGGCGCCGTCTGCTTTCTGGATACAGATGGCGGTCGCCCTTCGCCCTTGGCACACCGGCAGCACGCCGGTCGTCGGCACGCGATTGCGCCGGCGCCAGTGCCGGCGCATGGTCGAGTTGCGGGACGCGAGCCATTCAACCCCGCAGGCCGTACCGGCGCGTTGTTCCTCTCGCATACCCGCTATGGAGGTGGATCATGGTTCGTACACTGCACACCCAAGAACACGTTCGTCCCGAGCCGGCCCGCATCGCGGCCATCACCGCCGCGATCGCGGTACACCTTCTGGCCATCCTGCTGCTGTTGCTTCCCTTGGCCAGCACGCCGCCACAGGCATCCCCGACGACGCCAATGCAGCTGCGATGGGAGATTCCTGAAATCATCCCCACTCCTCCCCTGCCTCCGGAGCCGGTGGAGATGCCGCAGGTCCAGCCACCGCAGGCAACGCCGCAGCGGATCGATATCCGACCGCAGGTTGCGCCACCCATCGCGGTCGACCAGGGAACGCTGCAGGCCACCGCGATCGAACCTGTCGCTGTCGATTCCAGCCAGTCCGAAGTGAGCATGGATGCTGCCCCGCTTGCCGGGGCGCAGCTGCGCTATGCGCGGGCTCCTGCGCCGGCCTATCCCCGGGCCGAGGCACGCGCAGGCATCGAAGGCACGGTGCTGCTGAAAGTGCTGGTGGACGTGGATGGTTCGCCGCTGGAGGTGAGCCTGGAGCGAAGCAGCGGCAACCGCTCGCTGGATACGCAGGCACGCAACCAGGTACTGAGGCATTGGCGCTTCGAGCCGGCGATGCGCAATGGACGGCCGGTGCAGGCCTATGGGTTGGTACCCATCCACTTCAGCCTGCAGTGACGGGAACGGGCCCCGCCGAAAGGCGGGGCTTTTCGCAGCTGGAGTCAGCCGCGATGGTAGGGATGGTTGGCCAGCATCGCGCAGGCCCGGTACAGCTGTTCGGCCACCAGCAGTCGCGCCAGCATGTGCGGAAGCGTCAGCGGACCAAGCGTCCAGGTCTCGTCCGCCGCGGCCAGGACCTCGGGGGCATGGCCTTCGGGCCCGCCAATCAGGAACACCAGGTCTAGCCCCTGCCCGCGCCAGTGCTCCATGCGCTGCGCCAGCTGCTCCGATGAGTGGGCGCGGCCGCTGACTTCGAGCGCGACCACGTGCGCATTCTTTGGCAGCGCGGCCAGCACGCGACGGCCTTCATCCTCGATCGCTCGCTGCGCATCGCGACCCTTGCCGCGCAGCCCGGGCTCCACTTCCACCAGCTCCAGTGGCAGCCAGTGCGACAGGCGTTTCTGGTATTCGGCAAAACCCTGCGCTACCCATGACGGCGCCCGCTCGCCGGTGGCGATGAGCCTGGCCTTCAAGCATCCACCAGGTTCGACGACGCGGCTTCAGTAGCGGTCGTCATCCGGGGTTTCGCCAGCTTCGATGTCGTGCGGCGGATTGTCACCCACCGTCCACAGGCGCTCCAGCGCATAGAACTCGCGCACCCGCGGCAGCATCACGTGGACGATCACATCGCCCAGGTCCACCAGCACCCACTCGGCCTCGCGTGCGCCCTCCACGCCCAGCGGCATGACGTCGAGCTGCTTGGCGAACTTCACCACCTCGTCGGCGCTGGACTTCACGTGCCGGGTCGAGGTGCCCGAGGCAATGACCATGTAGTCGGCGACGCTGGACTTGCCGCGCACGTCGATCTCGACGATGTCCTTGGCTTTCAGTTCCGCGAGTGCCGCGTGCACGTTGGCCAGCAGGACCGGCACGGTGGGCGGCGGATTGGGAAGGCGGGTCTTGATGACTTGGGCTGGGCTGGACAAGAGGTTTTCGGGGCTGTGGAAGTGGCCTCGATTATAGCGGACGGCTATTCGCGGGCCGTGTACAGCGCATGCGCCTCGATGAAATCGGCCACCGGAGCCGGTACCAGCGGCTTCCACTGGCCACCCGAGGCGACCAGCGCCCGCAGCTGGGATGCCGATTCGGGCTGCAGCGGGTGCCGCAGGCGGAACACCAGCCCCGCCGGCTGCTCGTGCAGCTGTGACGACGCCGACGCCCACCTCCTGCTGACCACCTGCTGCAGTTCGGCCGGCAGCTGTTGGTCCAGCGACACTCCCGGGCGCTCGGCCACCACGAAATGCGCCAGATCGAACAGCCGCCTCCATTGGTGCCACGTGGGAAGCCCGACGAAGCTGTCCGCCCCGACCAGCAGTGCCAGCGGCTGCAGGGGACCCAGCGTCTGTCGAAGTTCGCGCAGCGTTTCCACGCTGTACGAAGGACCGCTTCGATCCAGCTCGCGCCGGTCCACGACCAGCCCCGGCTCTCCGTGCACTGCGAGCGCCAGCATCTGCAGGCGCTGCTCGGCAGTGGCGCCGGGGGCCGGACGATGCGGCGGATCCGACGCGGGCATCAGGCGAATCGTTGCCTGCAGCTGGTCGCGCGCGGCGCGGGCGATGGCCAGGTGTCCCAGGTGTACGGGATCGAAGGTGCCGCCGTAGAAACAGTGCAGCGCCACCGGCAGCGGCTCAGGCGCTCAGCAGGCGCAGCGCGCGGGGTTCGGCGACGGCCAGCAGCAAACGCTCCATCGCCACCCATGCGTCGCCGGCCGCCCTGCCCTTGGCCATGCGGTCGACGCGGGAGGCCTCTGCCACGAACCGCTCCCAGCACGCGGACTCGCCGTGGCGCTGGATCGCACGCTTGTACGGAGCCTGCTTGGCCTCCCAGATGCCCTGGGACTTCATCTCGGCGCCGATGTTGCCGCCGGCGGCCTGCACCCGCGCCAGGGCGGCGGTGCGCAGCAGGTCCTTGACCAGCATCGGCATCAGGCCGGCCACCGCGTCGCCCTCGGCGCGCAGCCCGGCGATCATCCGCGACACGTGCTGCGTCTGTCCCGAGAGCGCCGCTTCTGCAAGTCGGAAGACGTCATAGCGGGCCGCGTTGGCCACCAGCGACTGCATTTTCGCCGCATCCAGGCTGGCGCCCTCGGCCAGCAGCACGAGCTTGTCGACTTCCTGCGCGGCGGCGAGCAGGTTGCCCTCCACCCGGTCAGCCAGGATCCGCACCGCATCGGCATCGGCGCGGACACCGCGCGTACGCAGACGATTGCCGAGCCATCCGGTGAGCTCGTGCGGCTTGACCGGCCAGGCGATCGACACCACACCGCATCGGTTGACCGCGTCGAACCACTTGCCCTGGTGCGCCTTGCTCCATTGGTCGGCGGTGATCAGCAGGATCACGTCCGGCGGCGGGTTGGCGCAGAACGCGGTGATCGCCTCGCCACCCTGCTTGCCCGGCTTGCCGCTGGGCAGCCGAACCTCGATCAGGCGGCGTGGACTGAACAGGCTCGGTGCGTTGAAAGAGGACTCGAGCGTGTCCCAGTCGAAATCACGGCCATCTGCGTCGAACACCTCGCGCTCGCCGATGCCCTGCGCCTTGGCCTGCGCGCGCACCGCATCGGCGGCTTCCTGCACCAGCAGGGTTTCGGCGCCGGCAATCAGGTAGACCGGATGCAGCGGGCTATCGGCTGGCTGGCCGGCAAGGATTTCCGGTTTCTTTTCCACTCAGGGCGCGGGCGCCGGCCGATCTGCCGCACTGCGCACCACGCCGTCCACACGGCGCAGGATGGAGGCCGCCATTTCCCGCCGCAGCTCGGTGGCCAGGGTTTCGCGCTCGGTGGTGGTGCCCGTCGCATCCTGTGGCGGCGAGACGTAGTCGCGGGACAGTTCCACCACCTGCTGCGGCACCAGCTCGCTGCCATCGGCACGGCGGAACGAGAACACGGTGGCGTAGCGCAGGCTGAACTCCTGGGCGCGGCCGAACTCATCGATGCTGATCGGCAGGTCGCCCCATCGCTCGGAAAGGATCAGGAGGGTCGCCACGCCCTCGGCGCCGGCGCCGGCCGTCACGGCACCGGAGGCCTCGAGCCCGTCCGCCACCGCCTGCGCCAGTGGGCTGTACGGCGTGGTGGAGGTGACCTTCACCGGCCCCAGGTCGGCCGGCAGCGCGATCTGGTTGCGCAGGTGGAACCCGCAGGACGACGCGGCAAGGGCGCCGGCCAGGAGGATGCAAACGCGCAGCAGAGGGATTGGATTCATGGGCTGAAGTCTGGACGAGCCCGGCACCGGCGGCAATAGGCGGAAGCGCCAGCATTGGCCAGTGCGCATGAACTCAGCTTGCGCCGCGGCAGAGGGCGCTCAGCCCGCCACGATGTTGACGATCTTGCCGGGCACCACGATCACCTTGCGGATCTCCAGTCCGTGCATGAACTTCGCCGTGTTGGGTTCCGCGCGTGCCAGCGCTTCGATCTGGTCGCGCGGCAGATCCGCGGGGACCTCGATGGTGCCACGCAGCTTGCCGTTGACCTGGATCGCAAGCGTCACCTGGTCGCGCACCAGCGCCGCCGGGTCGGCCTTGGGGAACGCCAGATCCTCGATCAGGGTCTCCTCATGCCCCAGCAGCTGCCACAGCGCATGGCTGCTGTGCGGCGTGATCGGATTGAGCAGGAGCACGCAGGCCTCCAGCGCTTCCTGGCGCAAGGCACGGCCCGTGTCGCTGTCGTCCTCGAACTTCCCGATGGCGTTCGACAACTCCATCACCGCCGCGATGGCGGTGTTGAAACCGTGGCGCTTGCCGTAGTCGCCGCCGACCTTGTCGATGGTCTCGTGGGTCTTGCGGCGCATCGCTTTCTGGTCTGACGTGAGCGCGGACAGGTCGGGCACGGTGGACGACGTCACGGCCGAGTGGCGCTGGACCTGCACCCACAGCCGGCGCAGGAATCGCGCCATGCCTTCGACGCCGGACTCGTTCCACTCCAGCGACTGCTCGGGCGGCGCGGCGAACATCGAGAACAGGCGCACGGTGTCGGCGCCATATTTGTCCACCATCTCCCGCGGGTCCACGCCGTTGTTCTTCGACTTGGACATCTTTTCCGTGGCGCCCACGTGCACCGGCTGGCCATCGGCCAGCAGGCGCGCGCCGATCACCCGGCCACGCTCGTCGCGCTCGACCGCCACGTCGGCCGGATTGATCCACTCCTTCGAGCCGTCGGCGTTGTCGCGATAGTAGGTATCGGCGATCACCATGCCCTGGCACAGCAGGTTGGTGGCGGGCTCGTCGCTGTCCACCAGTCGCGCATCACGCAGCAGCTTGTGGAAGAAGCGGAAGTACATCAGGTGCAGGATGGCGTGCTCGATGCCGCCGATGTACTGGTCCACCGGAAGCCAATGGTTGCCGCGCTTGTCGACCATGTCCTTCGCGCCCGGTGACGTGTAGCGCGCGTAGTACCAGCTGGACTCCATGAACGTGTCGAAGGTGTCGGTTTCACGTTCGGCCGGGCCGCTGCACTCGGGGCAGGTGGTCTTGCGCCATTCCGGGTCCGCCTTGATCGGCGACTTCACGCCGTCCAGGGTCACGTTCTCCGGCAGCACCACGGGCAGCTGTGCATCGGGTACCGGCACTGCGCCGCACCTGGCGCAGTAGATCACCGGGATCGGGCAGCCCCAGTAGCGCTGGCGCGACACGCCCCAGTCACGCAGGCGGTAGTTGATGCGGCGCTGCCCGCGGCCCTGGCGCTCGAAGCGTTCGGCCAGCGACTCGAACGCGTCGCGGAAACCCAGGCCGTCGAATTCACCGGAGTTCACCAGCTCGATGTCGGCCCGGGTCTTGTCCGAGTACCAGTCGTGCCAGGTGTCGGCGTCGTAATTGGCTTCGATCTCGTTCTTCGGCGAGGTCAGGGCAATGACCTGGCGGATCGGCAGTGCGTACTTGTGCGCGAACTCGAAGTCGCGCTCGTCATGGCCCGGCACCGCCATCACCGCGCCGGTGCCGTAGTTCATCAGCACGAAGTTCGCCACCCACACCGGCACCTGCTCGCCGGTGATCGGGTGCACGGCCCGCAGGCCGGTGTCCATGCCGCGCTTTTCCTGGGTCTCCAGCTCCGCTTCGGACACGCCACCGTGCTTGAGCTCTTCCAGGAACGCCGCCAGCGCCGCATCGCCCGCTGCGGTCTTCAGCGCCAGCGGATGCTCGGCGGCGACCGACAGGAAGGTGACTCCCATTAACGTGTCGGGCCGGGTGGTGAACACCGACAGCGGCTCGTGTCCGGGCACGGTGAAGTTGATCTCCAGCCCTTCGGAGCGACCGATCCAGTTGCGCTGCAGCGTCTTGACGGACTCGGGCCAGCCCGGCAGTTCGTCCAGGCCGTCGAGCAACTCCTGCGCGTAGTCGGTGATGCGCAGGAACCACTGCGGGATCTCGCGCTTTTCCACCAGCGCGCCGGAGCGCCAGCCGCGGCCGTCGATGACCTGCTCGTTGGCCAGCACGGTCTGGTCCACAGGGTCCCAGTTCACCACCGAATTCTTGCGGTAGGCCAGGCCCTTGCGCAGCAGGCGGGTGAACATGCGCTGTTCGTGCACGTAGTAATCGGGATTGCAGGTGGCGAATTCGCGAGTCCAGTCGATCGCGTAACCCAGCGACTTCAGCTGCCCGCGCATGTGCTCGATGTTGGCGTAGGTCCACTTGGCCGGTGCGGTGTTGTTCTTGATCGCGGCATTTTCCGCAGGCAGCCCGAAGCCGTCCCAGCCCATCGGCTGCAGCACGTTCTTGCCCATCATGCGCTGGTACCGGCTGATGACATCGCCGATGGTGTAGTTGCGCACATGACCCATGTGCAACGCCCCGGAGGGGTAGGGCAGCATCGACAGGCAGTAGAACTTCGGCTTCTCCGATTTTTCGTCGACCTCGAACGCACGCCTGCCGTCCCAGAAAGCCTGGGCGGCGGATTCGACGGACCGGGGATCGTAGAAAGCGGGTTCGGCAGGAACGGACATTGGATGTGCTTGGGCGCGAATCGAAGCCGTGAAGCCTACCGCAGCGCACCATGCACCGCCATGCCGACAGGTAAACTGCTGGCCCGATCAAGGAGACGTCCATGCGCCTGTACATCGCCCTCATCACCGCATTGATCAGCCCGCTGGCGCTGGCCGCCGAGCCGCAGCCTCGCGAAACGCGGGCCCTTGAAGCGCGGGCCCTCCAGTGCGAGCGCCTGTTCGACGCCCGCAGCGGCAAGGTGCTGGGCGCCCACACGGTGGTGGTGCGCGAAGGCAAGGTGGCCGAGGTGCTGCCGGGGATCGTCCCCGTGGCCGGTGCACAGGCGGTCGACCTGGCGGGCAGGACCTGCCTGCCCGGATGGACCGACCTGCATGTGCACATGACCTCCGAATCCAGCCCCCAGAGCTATTCGGAGGGCTTTCGCCTGGACGACGTGGACTATGCGTTTCGCGCCGTCGGCTACGCTGAGAAGACCCTGATGGCCGGCTTCACCAGCGTGCGCGACCTGGGCGGCGAAGTCGGGCCGCACCTGCGCGACGCGATTACCCAGGGCCGGGTGAAAGGCCCCCGGATCTTCGCCGCCGGCAAGTCCATCGCCACCACCGGGGGCCACGCCGATCCGACCAACGGCTTCAACAACGTGCTCTCACACCTGCTCGGTCCGCCCGGCCCGACCGAGGGCGTTATCAACTCGATTGATGATGCCCGCCAGGCCGTGCGCCAGCGCTACAAGGAAGGCAGCGACGTGATCAAGATCACCGCCACCGGCGGCGTGCTGAGCTACGCCAGGTCCGGCGATGCGCCGCAGTTCACGGTCGAGGAGGTGAAAGCCATCGTCGACACCGCAAAGGATTACGGCTACCGCGTGGCTGCTCACGCCCACGGCACCGAAGGCATGAAGCGCGCGGTGATGGGCGGCGTCACCAGCATCGAGCACGGCACCTACATGACCGATGAGGTCATGTCGCTGATGAAGCAGAAGGGGACCTGGTACGTGCCGACGATCTACGCGGGACGCTTCGTGGCCGACAAGGCCAAGATCGACGGCTACTTCCCGGACGTGGTGCGTCCCAAGGCCGCGCGGATCGGCGCCGAAATCCAGAACACCGCGGCCAGGGCGTACAAGGCCGGCGTCAAGATCGGATTCGGCACCGACATGGGCGTGGGCCCGCACGGCGACAACGCGCGTGAGTTCCTCTACATGGTCGAAGCCGGCATGCCGGCCGCCTACGCGCTGCAGGCCGCCACCATCCGCGCGGCCGAAGTGCTGGGCGTGGAAGACCAGGGCGTGATCGAGGCCGGCAAGCGCGCCGACATCATCGCCCTGCCCGGTGATCCGGTGGCCGACATCCAGAACGTGATGAAGGTGGACTTCGTGATGAAGGACGGCATGGTGTATCGCACCCCGCAGGACTGAGCCGCTACGGCCGCGCCGCCAGCGATGTGCGCCTGGCGGCGTAGGCGAACCAGCCGAACCACACCGCGAATGCAAGGCGCTGCGCGACACCGGCGCCCACCAGTTCCGGCAGCAGGAACGCGGCAAGCGGCAGCGCCAGTGAAGCAGCGCCGCTGACCCAGGCAAGACGGACGGCCAGGCGTTTGCGTCCCAGTCCGATGGCAACGGCAGCCGAGCCCAGCACAAACGCGATCACCCAGCCCATCCACGCGGTCCCGTGCAGTCGGCTGGGTTCGCTCTCCAGGTCCTGCGGGTCCAGGGGCATCAGGCCCATCGCGGCCAAACCGAGCGCCGACAGCAGCAGCATCTGAGTGCCCAACCTCGACCACCAGCCCGCCCCTGACGGCAGTCGCGCCCGCAGCTCCACGGCGAGCAGCCCCGCCACCAGGCCCGGCAGCACGAACGCCAGCAGGTTGAAGGCCAGTGCGCGCGGCACGCCAGTGGCCCCGAGCAGCGACACCGGGTACTGCGTCTGCGAATAGCCCGGCATAGCGGCGCCAAAGCCCCATACGCTGGCCACGAACAGGATCGAAACCGTGATCGCCGCGTACGGCAGCAGCGTTCTCATCGGACCCGGCGCAGGTGGATTGCAGACGGCATTGATTTCGATCCGTGTGGGCTAGGGCAAGGCTGGAGACCTTACGTGGGCGGGGTCTGGTGTCAAGCCGGCTCGACCGCGGCTTGCATCCTTGTCGATCGGGCTCCACCTTCCTACCTATCCGAATGAAGTGAGCATTGCCATGTCCACCAAGCCCCACGTGTTCGACGCCGCCACCGAAACCTTCGAGGCCGAGGTCCTGATGAAATCGATGCAGACCCCCGTGCTGGTCGACTTCTGGGCGCCGTGGTGCGGGCCGTGCAAGACGCTGGGCCCAATCCTGGAAAAGCTGGCGGGCGAATACAACGGCGCCTTCGAGCTGGCCAAGGTGGACGTGGACCAGGAGCAGGAGATCGCCGCGGCCTTCCAGATCCGCTCGGTGCCCACCGTGTTCCTGGTCAAGGGCGGGGAGGTCGTGGGCGGATTCCCCGGTGCGGTGCCGGAAAGCCAGCTGCGCGAGTTCCTGAAGCAGCACGGCGTGGAGCCGCTTGCCGTGGCCAACGAGGAGCCCGCCGTCGAAGATTTGGCCCCGCTGGATCCGCACGCGGTGCTGCTGGCAGCCCGCGAAGCGGTCGAGGCGACGCCGGACAAATCCGAACTCAAGCTGGACCTGGCCCTGGCACTGCTCGACACCGGAGCGCACGCCGAGGCGCAGGCCCTTCTCGACGCGCTGCCGGCCAACTTGGGCGCCGATGACAAGACGCTTCGCGCACGCACGCGCCTGGCGTTCGCCGCCGCGGCCAAGGACGCGCCGCCGGTGGACGAGCTGGAAGCCGCGCTTGCCACCGATCCGGACGACCTGCGCGCGCGCCATCTTCTGGGCATACAGCGCCTGGTTTCGGGCGACGAGCAGCAGGCGCTGGAACACTTCCTGGACATGCTGCGCCGCGATCGTACTTACCAGGAAGGGTTGCCGCGCAAGCTGCTGATCGACGCGTTCCGCGTGATTGTCGACGACGCGCTGGTGGGGCAGTACCGCCGGAAAATGGCGGCACTGCTGTTCTAGGAGTCGTGCCCGCATTGCCGTGGTACGGTGCGCGCCCTTCCCCGCCTGACGCCGCTGCATGAAAGCCTCGACCCTGCGCCGCTTCTTCAACATCTGGCCCCCGTTCGTCTTTTCCGGCGTCCACGTCAACTCGATCTCCAGCGACTGGCGCCACGCGCATGTCGAACTGCGACTGCGCCCATGGAACCGCAACTACGTCGGCACCCACTTCGGCGGCAGCCTGTTTTCCATGACCGACCCGTTCTGGATGGTCATGGTGATGGAGTGCCTGGGCAGCGACTACATCGTGTGGGACAAGGCCGCGGACATCGAGTTCGTCAAACCCGGACGCGGCACCGTGCATGCGCGTTTCGAAGTGGACGAGCAGGCGCTGGATGAGATCCGCGCGGCCACTGCAGGCAATGAGAAATACCTGCGCTGGTTTCCGGTGGACGTAGTCGATGCGCAGGGCGACGTCGTCGCCCGCGTGCGCAAGCAGCTCCACGTGCGGCGCAAGCGCGGCCGCTGAGCGGCATCCAGAGCGCCCTCACCCCTGCCCCTCTCCCGCAAGCGGGCGAGGGGTTCTCCAGCCCTTCTCCCGCCTGCGGGAGTAGGTGCCCGAAGGGCGGACGACCAACGGAAGTGCCCGTGGCATGAGGGGTTCTCCAACCCTTCTCCCGCTTGCGGGAGTAGGTGCCCGAAGGGCGGACGACCAACGGAAGTGCCCGTGGCATGAGGGGGCTTTTGGCAGGCAAACCCAGAGGCAAAAGCTCGCGGGCAGGGCCCGCTCCTACAGTGAAGCGCCCTCACCCCTGCCCCTCTCCCGCAAGCGGGCGAGGGGTTCTCCAGCCCTTCTCCCGCCTGCGGGAGTAGGTGCCCGAAGGGCGG
>JBDNHW010000171.1:0-35265 GCA_041688625.1 Pseudoxanthomonas sp. | reverse complement strand
TGGAGTTCGGCATAGGCGGGGAACACGTCGTCGGACGCGTCGTTGCTGGCCAGCCCGCGCAGGCGCTCGCCCACCACCAGGGCGCGCGGCCGGCCGCCGCCGGGCATGCTGCGGTCGGGCTCTTCCACGCTCATGCAAGCAGGCTCATGCAAGCACGCTCATGCAAGCAGGCTCACGCGAACCACCCGTGCACCATCCACCCGCCCTGCTCGCCCACCGGCGCGAACGCCCAGGCGCGCTGGCCCTGCGCGGTCTCGATGACGTAGTAGTCGCGACGTGCGTCGGCGCCGTCCCACCAGCCGCTTTCCAGGCGCTCTGGACCGGAGACGATGCGCAGGCCGTGGCCGCGCAGCGCCTGCGGGCGCTGCAGCAGCCAGGCCGGTCGCGGCGGACGCGGCGGTGCATCGGCGCGGCAGGCGGCGTCTTCGGCACTGCCGGCGCGGCGCCACGCGCGCTCCGGTCGCGGATCACCCGAGGGCGCCACCCGGTACACCGAAGCATCGCCCAGACGCGCGCGCAGGCGTTCGCGCAGCTGCGGCCACGGCAGCGACTGCTGCGGGCGGGTGTCGAACAGGTCGCGCGAGGCCGGCACGAATGGGGGGAGTTCACGCGCCAGCAGGCGCACCGCCACCACCGCCTTCGACAGGGCCACGCGCTCCAGGCGATTGCGGGTCAGGTCGAACAGCATGCGCGGATCGCGCTCGGGCGCCAGCAGCCCCACGTCCACGTCGCTGTGCCCTTCCTCGTGTTCCAGGCGCAGCACGAAACGCTGCACGCCGCCGTCGCGGATCGACAGGTAGGTGCACAGGTCGTTGACCAGCCGGCGCAGCGGGAACAGCAGCGCGGTGTGGTGTTCGACTTCGTAGCCCAGCTCGATGCGGCTGTCGAAATGGTCCGGCGGCGCGTAGTAGTGCAGCGGGTCGTCGGCGTGGCCGTGCAATCGGTCGATGTGGGCCAGCAACTCGACGCCGAAACGTCGGCGCAGCGCATCGCGCGGCATCACCCGCAGCGCGCCCAGGGTGCGGATGCCCATGCGCTGCAGGCGCTCGCCCGCACCGTCGGGCAGCACCGCGCGGCGCACCGGCACCCTGTCCAGCATCTCGTGCATCGCATCAGCGCTGGTCACCGCCAGGCCGTCGCGCAGTCCGGCCAGCACGCGCGCGGCGCGTGGCGTGGGCGCGAGCGCGATGCGGTGGCTGAAGCCGAGCGCGGTCAGCTCATCGCGCAGCCGCGCCTCGAACTGCGGCCACGGCCCCAGCAGGCGGAAGCTGGCGCGCGCCTCCAGCACCAGACAGCCGGGCCACTGCGCGCTGACCAGCGAGCTGTGCCGGTAGGCCCACGCGGCCAGGAAACGGTGCCAGTGCGCTTCGGCCTTGGGGTCGTGCTCGACCGTGACCACCTCGCTGAACATGGCGTGCGCGGCGGACAGGCGCATGCCCGGCTTGAGCCCGGCGTGCGCGGCGGCGGCGTTGACCGCATGCAGGCTGCGCAGGTGCGCCGGACCGCTGACCAGGGCCAGCGGTTTTTCAGGTTCGGGCAAACGGCGGAGGACCGAATCCAGCGCCAGTTGCGGCAGCACGATGCAGGCCCAGAGCATGGCGCAGGATCAATGATTGGCCAGCACGAGCGGACGCGAGGGCAGCTGCCCGCCGCGACACTTGCGTACGTGCCAGGCTCCGGTTGAAGCGCGGTGGGCCGTTGCTGCCTGCATGGCCTGGTGCATCTGCAGCGGCACTGCATCGCGCACGGTTTGCGGCCGCGACCATTGCGCCGTCGGTGGATGCAGTTCGGATATCCGATGGGGCGCGAATCGTGCATGAGCAAGCGGCGACGCGGGCGCCTGCTGCTGCGGAACCTGATGCTGCGGAACCTGCTTCTGCGGAACCTGCTTCTGCGGAACATACTCCAGCCGCAGCGCCGCCGGCGACGGATTGGCCGCGTGCTTGCGGTCGCGCAGCGCGAAGCCCAGGCAGTCGCCGCTGTCGGCCGCCACCTGCAGGCGCCTTAGGGATTGCGCATCAGCGTTCTGCGGCCAGCCCAGAACCGCCGCGCACGCACCACTGCGCAGGCACTGTTCGAACGCCCAAAGCGCGTTGCGCGGGTCGGCCTCCACGATTTCCAGATGGGCCAGGTCCACGCCCGCGGCCTGCCACGCCGGCGCATAGGGAATGTAGGGCGGCGCCACCAGCGCCACGGTGCCGCCGGCCCGGGTCATGCGCGCCAGGGTGGGCATCAGCAGCGACAGCTCGCCCACGCCGTCGGCCGGCAGCAGCAGTTCGGTCAGTGCGCGCCGCGGCCAGCCGCCCTGCGGCAGCAGTTCATCCAGTGCGGGATGGCCGGTGGCCTCGCCGTCGGCGCCGATGACCGCGCTGCGTCCGGCATGCCACACCGTGCGTGCGGCCAGCAGTGTTTCAAGGGCGACCGCCGCGCCCATCAGCCCTGCCTCACCAGGCCGCAATACACGCCTTCGATGGCGAAGTCCTGGTCGGGGCGGACCACGATCGGGGCGTGGTCGGGATTGCGCGGCAGCAGGCGGATGCGCTGGCGGCCCTGTTCGAAACGCTTGATGGTGATCTCGCCGTCGACCCGCGCCACCACCACCTGGCCGTTGCGCGCCTCGCTGGTGCGATGCACGCCGACCAGGTCGCCGTCGAGGATGCCGTCGTCGATCATCGAGTCGCCCTGCACCTTGAGCAGGTAGTCCGGGCGCAGCGAAAACAGGTGCCGGTCCAGCCACAGCTGCTGGTCCAGGCCGATATCCGCGCCGATGGGCAAGCCGGCCGCCACCCGGCCCAGCACCGGCAGGACCAGCAGGTCGGCGCGGGACTGGCCGCCGGGCAGGCGGATGCCGCGCTTCTGCCCGCTGGCGATCTCGATCAGGCCGGCCTCGGCCAGCGCCTGCACGTGCTTCTGGGCCGAGTTGCGCGAGGCAAAACCCAGGGCGTGAGCGATCTCGGCCAGGCTGGGCGACTGGCCGCTTTCCAGCTGCTGGCGGAGGAAAGCCAGCACGGCGGCGCGTTGGGGAGGGAGGGTGTCCATGGGTGTACATTTGTACACCTTCCGGTCGCATTAGGCGAGATTGGCAGGCGCGACCGGCAAGGAAATGTTTGGACGGGTGGCGAGCGGGCGAGTGCTGGCGGGCAGCGCCTTGAATCTGAACAGGACAAACGAGCTTGCCCGGCTGAGGTGCAAGCCATGGCGCGCCCCGTGCCGCAACCCATCGGTTTAGACGCGCAAGGAGAGCGCCTCGTTTGACTGCACCTGACTCTGGTGCGCCCCCTGCTGCTGGGCCCGTTCGGTTCGCGTGCGCACGATCCCGCGAATCTGCAGCAGCAACGTGTGGTCGGGATGGCGGGGATCGTCCGGTGGATACGGGGTTGGAGCGGGCCCAGGATTCTGGTCACGCAGCTCATGCCGGAGTCCGGGCTCGGCCCGCTGGCCATCGCCCGGTGCAGGCCCGGTTGCGGCGGACCATGCGGCTGCGCCAGCGGCATCCGCGGCGCACCCGCAGGTCCGGGCACGAATTTGCGCCGGCACGTCGTCACGAACACGCTCACCACCTAGCTGCAACTCTTGGCCTTCACTTGGCGTCGTCGAAGTCAGCACGTACTGCTAGCGGGTTTGGTGGGGGTCTGCGGTGACTGCGTTGATAAATTCTGGGTAATCCGAAGGGTGAAGAGTCTGGCAGCCGGCTGAGTCTGAATTCAGTCGGGAACCCATGTGGATCTTGAAAGTATTGTTGAGAGGCTGTCTTCCGGCCACATCGTCTCCGTCGAACCAGCCATCGCCATTGCTGTCTCGTTGCACCTGCCCTTGACCATCGCGAACCGCTTCGGCAGTGGGTCTCAGCGCGCGGTGGGTTCCTCTCGAAGCGCCTGGCGTGGGATGAGTAGCAAGCTGCATCTAGAAGGTGCCCTCTGCCATACGACCCAAATCAGCAACGCCATCTCCGTTGCTATCCATATCTTCCTCCCTGCGCCACGCGACATCAGAGAAAATTCCTCCAGGCTGGGCTCTGCCCGGCCTCGCGTGCGCGTCGTTACTGCGCAGTCGGTTCGGTATTTGCAAGATTTGACGACTCCAAACCCCGAACACCATCTGACCTCCTCCACAACACCACCATCCGGTCGTCATACACGCCGGTTCCCAAGCGCGACTCATTGCGGTCTTGAGTAGCCAGATTGTCTACACGAGCCAACTGAGGGAATTGGTTGCCAGCATTGGTGGATCGTCACTGGGTGGATCAAGGGCCAAGTCGATCATCCATCGCGCCCTCAAGGCACCCACGGGTGCTTTGCGGTCGACGTTCGCCGTCCTGCGCCCGTTGTTCCAATCGCTCGTTGCGAGCCATGGGCATGCTTCGATCGCTCGATCGCTCGGTGTAATCCAACACGTGCAAAAACAACATGCAGGTTTCGTGCATGCGCCGGGGAGCGGCCTATCTGACGGGCACGAACTCCACCGTCTCCATCACCGCGTCCGCCTGCCTCAGCATCTGCTCGATATCAGGCGGCGAACGTGTCGGCGAGCGCACGCTGAAATCGACCTGCGCCGCGATTCCGGGGCGTGTCGGATGCTGGCACACATAACCCTTGCGGTTGAGGAACTCGTCGGCGGTGCCCGCCTTGCGCGGATCACGATAGATACCGTCGTAGCGCATGCAATCGGCGCCGCTGAGCACGGCCCTTTCATAGTGCGCGCTGAGCATCTGCAGGTCGGACATCGCCTGTTCCTCGCGCGCCTCCGCCACTTCGGTAAATGAACCTCCATCGGGCATCGCCTCGAGCCGGAACTCTTCGGCGCGCAGGCGCATCAGGCTCTTGCCCTGGGCCTTGCTGACCACCATCCGGTCGCGGTTGCCCTGCTCGATCTTCCATTCGCCCCACGGCAGCGCCCTGAGCGAAAAGTTCGGAAACACCATGCGCAGTTCGCGCGGAGGCGGGGGGTCGTTGCGCCCCACCGGCTCGCGCTCGCAGGCCCCCAGCAACAGCGCCGTGATCAGCACGATGGCCAGGGTGGCGAAGCGACTGAAGTTCAAGGACATCAAGCGGCACCAGCGATGGAGGGACCACTGGTATACCGGAAAGTCGCCGGCATTCCCAATCGGGCGACAGTGAAGACAAACGCGAGAATTCGCTCGGCACCTGCGAATCACGGCGAGGCAAGGCCGAACCTAAGGCACCGTGGGCGCGCCGCCCTTCCGCCTCACCACGCGCCACAGGTACATCACCACGATCAGGCCGATCACCACCTCCGAGATCACCCCCACGTACTCGCCCACCTGTTCGAAGTTGCGTCCCAGCACGTAGCCCATGTATACCAGCAGCGCGGTCCAGATCGCGCTGCCCAATGCGGTCACCAGCACGAAAACCAGCAGCGGCATGCGCTGGATCCCGGCAGGTATCGAGATCAATGAACGCAGGCCGGGGATCAGTCGGCATACGAACACGGCCCACGATCCGTGTCTTGAAAACCACTCGGATGCACGCTCCAGGTCGCCGCGCGAGAGGGTCAGCCAGCGGCCGTGGCGGTCGGCGAATTCCAGCAGGCGACGCTGGCCGTACCTGAGCCCGAGCCAGTACAGCGCCAGCGCGCCCACTACGGACCCCAGCGTTCCGCCGACGATCGCCGCGGTGAGGTTCATGTCGCCGCGCGATGCCAGGTAGCCTGCCAGCGGCATGATCAGCTCGGACGGGATGGGCGGGAACACAGTCTCCAGCAGGGTCAGCAGGAACACGGCGAACGCGCCCGTTCGCGAAACGAAATCGATGATCCACTGGCCCATTCACGGCAACTCGCGAGAAAGAGCGCCGACTATGCGTGCGCTTCAGTCAACTGCCCGTGTATTGGGCGGAAACGGCTTCGGACTGGCGAGCGCTTGCGTCCTACGCTGCGGGATACACGGCCATGAGCGCTACGCCGGCAAACACGGCGACGGAGATCCACAGACACACGATCACCAACGCTGCCGCCGTACTTCGCGGCCGCTCCATTACCTGGGCCGCCTGCAGCCGAGCCGACTCCAGCACCTGGGTCGGGAGCAACCGGATCACCACGTACAGGCCCAGTGGGACGAGCAACAGGTCGTCCAGGTACCCCAATACGGGAATGAAATCAGGAATCAGGAATCAGGTCGATTGGACTCAGCGCATAGGCCGCGACGGCCACCGCCAGCGCCCGGACTGCGAGCGGAACCCGGGGGTCACGAGCCGCGAAGTACACCAGCAGAACGTTGCTCTTCAGCGCCCGCGCCCACAGCCGTACGGAATTTACGACCTTGCTCAACAACGCCCTGGTCCATCCATTGCGCGGCACCTCTGCTGGACGGACGACCCCGCGGCGGATGGCCCGGGACCGGGGTCACAACGTTCAGCCTCCCGCCAGTCCGCCGCCCATGTGCCCCGGCAGGGGTTCGTCACCCGCTTCGGGCGATTCGATCCCGGCGTCCTCGTCGTCGAGATCGAGGTCACCCACCTCGGTGCGCATGCCGCCCCTGGGGGGTACGTAATCGGTCATCACGCCCTGGTGCTCGGGCAGCTGGACCTGCTGTTGCTGCTGCCCGCCCTGCGACTGCGTGGATTCGTTCTGCCTGTTGGCCATTTCAGTCTCCTGCTGCACATGCAGCGCCCCTGGAGCGTAGTGGTGCGGGCGTGAAAAGCAGGCGACAACACCAGGCGCCCAGGCGTGGGGTGCCAAGCCGCTGCAGTAGCGTCGCGCATGGACGTTGCACGCTCAAAACAGGCGTCCCACGGTGGTGGTGAGCAAGCCCAACGCCGACACCACCAGCACCGCAAAGGTGCCCACCATGCCGAAGACCCGAAACCTGAAGTTCTCCCTTGTCTGGCTCACTCCGTAGGCGTGGGACAGCCGTGCGAGCAGCAGGACCAGGCCCAGTCCATGCACCAGCAGCGCCCAGCCCATCTGGGTTTCCACCAGGTAAATCATGAACAGGCTTAGCGGCGCGTACTCGGCGAAGTTGGAGTGCACCCGCATCGCACGTAACACTGAGGCATCACCTGCATCACCAATGGCGATCCGGCGGCTTCGCCGCAGCCGGATCACCTGCACGCTGAGCGCCACGAACAGCAGCGCCAGCAGCGACGCGTACAAGGGAATGATCGACATCGGGCGTCCTGGGTCGGCGGCTTCAGATGCGCCAGCATACGGGCGCGCCGCCCGATTTTTCAGGATCGGCCGCAGATTCCGTGATGGCCGCAGACTGCCCCGGCGGCGGTGGAACCTCTCTACCCTGCTCGGTACCATCGGCCTTCCACAGGAGAACCGCATGACCCAGGGCACCCAGCATTCCTCCGAAGACCCGCGCAACGCCGATATCCGCATATCGATCAACGGCGTGCTCAAGCACCGCGGCGAGGCGATGGTGTCGGTATTCGACAGCGGGTTCGTCCTCGGTGACGGCGTGTGGGAGGGCTTCCGCGTGGTAGGCGGGCACCCCGCGTTCCTCGATGCGCACCTGGACCGGCTCTATGAGGGTGCCAAAGCGCTGATGCTGGACATCGGCCTGTCGCGCGATCAGCTCATCCGCCAGCTCTACGCCGCGCTCGAGGCCAACGCCATGCACGGCGACGGCGTGCACGTGCGGCTGATGGTCACCCGCGGGGTCAAGAGCACGCCCTACCAGGACCCGCGCGTGACCGTGGGCCCGGCCACGGTGGTGATCATCCCCGAGTACAAGTCCGCCTCGCCCGCGATCACGATGCGCGGCGTGTCGCTGTACACCGTCCACGTGCGCCGCGGCGCGCCCGACGTGCAGGACCCCAAGCTCAATTCGCACAGCAAGCTCAACTGCATCACCGCCTGCATCCAGGCCTACGGCGCCGGCGCCGACGAGGCGCTGATGCTGGATCCCCACGGCTTCGTCGCCACCTGCAACTCCACGCATTTCTTCATCGTGCGCAAGGGGGAAGTGTGGACGTCCACCGGCCAGTACTGCCTGGGAGGCATCACCAGGGCCAACGTCATCGGGCTGTGCCGCGACAGCGGCATCCCGGTGTTCGAGAAGTCCTTCAGCCTGACCGACGTCTACGGTGCAGACGAGGCCTTCATCACCGGCACCTTTGCCGGCGTGGTACCGGTGCACACCGTCGACGGCCGCAGCGTCGGCGGCGATGCGCTGAAGCGCGAGGCGGCGGACGATGCACGCGGGCCGATGGTACGGCGCCTGCAGGTGCTGTACCAGGACCTGGTGGCACGCGACGTCGCCAGTCGCGTGCGTCCGGCATGAGCACCGGTCCGGTGCGCGTGGCGATGTGGTCTGGGCCGCGCAACATTTCCACCGCGATGATGCGCGCGTGGGAGAACCGCGGCGACTGCGTGGTCAGCGACGAGCCACTCTACGCGCACTACCTGGCCCACACGGGTTCGGACCACCCGGCGCGCGAGGAGGTGATTGCCGACGGCGAAAGCGACTGGCGCAGCGTGGTGCGGTCGCTGACGGGGCCAGCACCCGGCAATGCGGCGGTCTGGTACCAGAAGCACATGACCCACCACCTGCTGTCGCATATCGACCACGGCTGGATCGAAAAGCTTCGCAACGTGCTGCTGATCCGCGACCCGCGCGAGGTGGTGGCGTCCTACGTGAAGTCGCGCGCCACGGTCACCGCCGATGACATCGGCCTGCCGCAGCAGGTAGCGCTCTATGACGACCTTTGTGATTCGGGCGCGCCACCACCGGTGATCGATGCCGGTGATTTCCTGAGCGCGCCCGAGGCATACCTGCGCGGTCTGTGTGATTGGCTGGGTATCGACTTCACCGACCGAATGCTGCTTTGGCCCAAGGGACCACGCGACAGCGACGGCCTCTGGGCACCGCACTGGTACGCGCACGTGCGGGAGTCGACCGGGTTCGAGCCGCGCGTGGAGAAGGAGATCGATCTGTCAGGGGAGGCGGCAGCGGTGGCTGAAGAGTGTGATATCCATTACCAGCGGTTGCATGCAGTGAGAATGCGGGTGGAAAGTGCCAGAAGCATGCGAGTGAGCGGGGCAGTCCGCCCTTAGCCACAGCGTGGGTTGGAGCCAATCGTCACCTTCCACCACTGGCTCTCCCCAAGGTACAGAAAAGCCTGCCCTATGTCGCTACGTTGAGACGATCCACTCATGACACAGCACACGCGGGTTCATAGCCTTCATGCCTCGGACACAACCTTCGAACGTCCGTCTTCCGGGTAGCTTCTCCTTGAGGGAGAAGAAAGGCAGTCATAGGGTGAGTTCAAGCACACCACATGGAATGCTGGCCGCCGCGCGGCCGCCACATGTCGCTGCGTAGAATCTGCTAACTGTGTTCCACCCCATTAACAGATGACTTCTTCGGGATGCTCAAGGGCGAACGAATCAACCGCGCGCCACCACCACATAAGCCCAGGTACGAATCGACGAACTCTACTAAATCGAGAGCTTCCATAACCCCGGGGTCCAGCGTCGTCTGGACAGCCGAGATCAGAAGTTCAAAGCCTTAACCCACCTGTCCGCACAAACGCGATAGAGCCCGCTACTGCGCTAACTCGCGTTACTCGATCAGCTCAATTCATCAGTGGCGCGGCCCGTCGATTCCCCGGACGATTGTGGGAACTTAGAACGCTCACTTAGAAGAATAGGACGCAGCGATAGCAACAAGCTCTCTGCGAAACGGCGCCTTCATCGCGCGATAGAAACTTAGAAGCTCTCTCTCATCTAGCTCAAAAACAAAATCGACATCTAAGGCAGGTACATCAACCTCTATTGTCGAATAGAGCATCGCCCCGCGCCCAGTTGAAAGCCACTCGTGGTTAACGTGGGTGAGCCGCGCAATCCTGGCTAAATTATGCGTTGCAGGCGAACCACCTTTAACGCGCTCCCAGTTTGCAACTGCGCCCCTACTTACTCCCACTGCTTGCGCTAAGTCATTCTGCGACATTCGGGCATGCCGCCTCGCGATCCGAATTTTAATGTGAAGCAACAGAACCTCAGGCTCACTGATATTTTCACTACGCATCCGTTCGTACTCCAGTTACTCTTTTTCGCTACCACTTTACTACACGTTCTGCCGCAGTAGTCAGCGGAATTCTTCGCAGTTGTCATGTGCCAACTGCAGTAGCCGTGTTGTGCATCACTGGTCACCGTGCCACCGATATTATCGCCAGTTCGTAGAGATGCACTTGCGCTATATGGCTTCTCACGTGAGACAACCCTGATAGATTGATTGCGCTGGATGGTTGAGCATCCTGCTTGACTGACGCAGGGTGCTGGTTGCAGTGAGGGCGGAGTGAAAGAAAACTCACGATTCAGGAGATGCACAAGAATGGAATCAATAAGCATTGGAAAGATCTGGCTCTTCGTGCTCCTCGCAGGCTTATCTACCGAGTCTGCCACGGCGCAAAGTTGGAGCCAGACGTGTAGGGCATCAGAGGTGTGTAGCACTCATGAGGGAGTCCGGTATTGCCGTAAGGAGCAGCACTGCTGGTGGCAGGCCTCAGGTATCTCAACAACAGGAATCTACCTGAAGCCCGAGGGTGCGTCCGGTGCTGGCGCGTTCGCTCCCGGACAGCCGTTCGACCGACTCAATGATGGCCAGATGGATTGCTGGAAGAGCGTCACGAATGGCGCATCTCAGAGCTCCGGATTTCCCTTGAGGAATAACGGAGTGGACGCGCACAATGGCATTGATGTGATCTCCAGCGAGGGTCGCGGTGCGCCTATCCGTAACATGGGAATAGGGGTAGTTTCTGAAATCGGGAGCGACAAGGACTCACGGAATGGAATTTTTTTGCGAGTGAAGCAGGAGAATGGCGTGGAGATGACCTACATACATCTGCTGGACGTCGCGCCCGGTCTCGCAGTGCAGAGCAAAGTTCCAGTTGGATCTATGTTGGGTAGGATGAACTGCACAGGGGACTGTGGGGGCCCTTCTGGCAGTCCAAACTATCAGCAGCCCTCAAGCACTCATGTGCATATACAAGCAAAGAGGATTGCAGACGGGGAGCTCTTGGACCCAACGGCTTTACATGGAGGACCCACGTGCAGCACGACCTCGGAATCAGACGGGAGTACGGGCGGGAGTGGGCCTGGCGGAAGCACAGGTGGGTGCACTGCAACCATCTGCACGGATGAACCCTGAAATCTACTGGAGCAAACGTATGCGTGTACTAGAGCGTTCAACAGTTTTCGTGGCTTTATCGCTTTTCCTGGGCAACGTTAATGCGGGTGTCGAGCCTTATGCGGAGCTGGGGAAGCAAGGTGGCGTGGCGATGGGCTGTACCAACGCAGAGAGGATTCTTCAGATAAGTCAATCTGAGAACTCCACTGAGGTATCCCAGATCGGACCAGACGGCAAGATCTGGCAAGCCCAGTTGCCCATGGTGCGGGATAAACGAGCGCGTTTTCGTCTTTCTGCGAATGGAGATGCTGCTGTCATCATCACTTCAGTGAGTGACGGTGAGGCGTTTCTGGTGTCGAACAGGGGCGAGAAGACTTTCATTGATTCCGGTTTCATTCACGAGGTCGATTTCCAGGGCAACCGTGCTCTGGTCGTTAGTGGCGCGATGGTGGACGGAAGGGTAACTTCGAGCAGAAGAATCCGCGTCTACGACATTCGTAGCGGAGATCTCTTGATTGACCAGACAAAAACCGACGAGCCGGAAGGAGTGCGCACGCTGGAGCGAGATTGGCACTTTCGACTGACCTCCGACGGCCGTGCTTTCTACCAGGTTCGTTGGTGGAAGGAGAACGGCGCCAGTATTACCTTCGTTGATATTGCGAGTCGGCGCGAGAGCCGCTTTCCGCTGAAGATGGACGACGGCAGATCTTTGAAGCTTCCGATCTACGATGCCGTGTTCCCCACATCCCGCTCCGGACTTGTAGCCGCATTGGAAGGCGTCTTCACCTTGGATGAATCAGGTTTCGAAGCCCTGGAACTGCCAGCGGCACTTGGTAGGGTGGAGCGCTTACGTTACTCGAGTGATCAAAGGCAAGCTGCGGTTATCGGCATGGAAGGTTGGGGTGTCCTAGATTTTCCAGGTAAGAAGATAACCATGGTGGAATCGCCAGAAGCGTTCACTCGGGACGTCCGGGCGGCGAACGACGCTTGGATAGTTATCAACGGCGAAGGCCTGCGCGTGTTCAAGGTGGCAAGGGGTAGTCCGCGCCTGCTTCGGACAGTCGCCTGGGGCGACGATAGCGGCGTTGTCTGTGCAAATGCATACGGTGTGATTCGGCGCAAAGGCACGAAGTTTGACTGGCAACCGGCAGCGTTGCCGCAAGACTGACCCCCTTGCGAAGAGGAAAAAGCAACGCGAAGGGGATGGATGCAGTGGAGTGAACTTCGATTTTGGCCGCCCGTCTGTCCACGATGGGCGGTCAAGCGCCTTCTGCATCGAGGGAAGGTCTGAGCAAGTCACGGAAGAAGTGCAGGAGCGAAATCCGTCGCGCCGAACCTGGTGGTGATTTGAAGGCCGCCCCAGGCCCGGCAGATGCCGATTGAGCGTCGATTCATCGACACAGCGAACTTGCATGCATGGCTACCGGCCTTAACCTGCGCATCCCGCCACCAACACGCTTCACCGCTCCAACCGTCACACGGCTAGACCGACTTCCAAACCCTCTCATCCTCAACGATCGCATGCGGCACGAAGCGCGAGGTGTCCTGGGTGATCAGGGTCGCGTCCTCGCGCACGCCGATGCCGCTGGCGCGGTCGGCCACTATCCAACTGCCCACCAGCGGGTAGTTGCCATCGAAGTTCGGCAGCGGGTGGTAGGCCTGCAGGATTGCGGGGCCGTCGCCATACGGGCCCGGGGTGGAAAAGCGCTCGTCCTGCCCGGTCATCACGTCCACGTTGGCGCCTTCGCGCGAGAACAGCGGCTTGCGTACGAAGCCGCGCGGCGGCGGCTGGCCCACTGCGTCGTCGAAGCGCGCTTCCAGCAGGTTCGGATGACCGCGGTGGCGCTCCCACAGCAGCGGCAGCGCGCCCTTGTTGCTGAGGATCGCCTTCCAAGGCGGCTCCAGCAGCTGCATCCTGTCGGCCACCAGGCTGGGGCCGAACTCCTCTTCCATCATGAACTCGAGCGGATACAGCTTGAACAGGGTCTGGATCACGCTGTCGTCGGTATCGGTGAACCAGCCCTCGGCGCTCAGGCCGATGTCCTCCACCGCGACCAATGATGTGTCCACGCCCACCTGGTGCGCGCAGTCCTGGAGGTACAGCACCGTGGCCTGCTCCTCGGCCGAATCGCGCACCGCAGCGAAGTGCACGCGCGCGCCGATGCGCTTGTCGCGCGCCAGCGTGGCGAAGGTCTCGCACAGGTTTTCCTGGATGCTGTTGTACTGGTCGGTACCGGCCGGTAGCCGGCCCGCGGCGATCTGCTGCTCCAGCCACAGCCACTGGAAATACGCCGACTCATACAGCGATGTCGGCGTGTCGTAGTTGAGTTCGTACAGCTTGGCCGGGCCGCGGCCGTCGTAGGCCAGGTCAATGCGACCGTACAGGTGCGCGTCGCCGCCGCGCCACGAGGTCGCGATCCAGTCCCAGTAGAGCTCGGGGATGTGCAGTCGGGTCAGCAGTTCCTCGTTGCCGACGACCTCGTCCACCAAGGCCATGGCCATGTCATGGAGCTGCTGGCTCGGTTCCTCCAGGTCGTTCTCGACCTGCTCAAGGGTGAAGGCGTAGTAGGCCGACTCGTCCCAATAGGTTTCGCCGTCGATGGTGTGGAACTGGAAGCCGAGGTTTTCCGCCTGCGCCTTCCAGTCCGGGCGCGGTTCGATCGCGATGCGCTGCATCGATCAGCCGCCCCGCGAGCCGAACGACCCACGCGCCGCGGCGCGTGAACCAAAGCCCGAACGCGACACGGTGACCGCGCGCGCCGGGGTGGCGATATTGCCGCGCGGGCCGGTGACCATGCCGCGCTGGCGGCTGACCGTGTCGCCATAGGCGTTGAGATAGCCGCCGCGCGCGTCGCGGTACAGCGGCGCCCCGCCCGCCACACCTCGGTTGCCGGCGTTGTTGAATCCGCCGGCCAGCGCGTAGCCCAGCAGGAAGCCGCCCATTGGCGGGACATAGGCGGTGCGGCCTTCTTCCTGCACCACTTCGCAGTTGCCGAACTCTTCCGAGCACTGCACGCGGTCGTCGAAGCGCGGCGCGACCGCCGCATGCTTGGCCCGGGCGTCGTTGTAGGCAGCCTGGCACTGGGCTAGCTCGAGCTGCTGCCCGCTGCAGTCTTCGATCGAATCGAGCACCACGCCGGTCGGCGCCGCGGGGTCGCAGCCCACCAGCGAGGCGGGCACCACGACCGCCATCAGCGTGAGGCGAAGGTTGGTGGAACGTTTCATTTCAGGCAGCTCCTATGGCGTGATCGCGGCGGCGTTGATCAGGCCCACGCTGATCGAGATGGCCGCGCTGAAGATACCCGCCGACAGCACGTTCTCGTCGATTTCTGCGGAAAGCCTACCGCTGGCCACGCGCGCGATGAAGAAGGCCAGCACCTGCACCACCGCGGCCACCGCGCCCCAGATCATCGCGTCGAAAAGGCTCACTGAATGGCTGATCGCCGCCTGGATGGGCAGCGCCAGGCCGATCAGGCTGCCGCCGAAGGCCACGGCCGCAGCGCTGTTGCCGGCGCGGATCAGCTTGATCTCGCTGTGCGGGGTGATCAGCAGCACGATGGTGACTGCCACGAACAGCACTCCCACCCCCACACCGAAATAGGTGAGGAAGGCGAGGAAGCTGTCCAGGGTGATTGCCTGTTGCATGGTGGGTCCTTGTGGGGGGGGGGCGACGCGCAGCGCGCGGTCAGGTGATGTCGATGTCGGCGGTACTCAGGTCCATGCCGATCGAATAGGTGATGGAAAACTCGTGCGGGCCCGAATCCTCCGCCGAAACCAGCAACAACTCTTGGCGCTCCAGGCCCGGCACTTCACGTCTGTAGAGCATTGCGTAGTGGGTAAGGTCGTCGTCGCGGCGCGGCGGCTGGTGGCGGTACAGCACTTCGTCGTAGACCATCGCCGGGATGCGTTCCTCACCCGCAGTCGAAGGCGTGGCGCGGTCCCAGCACAGGCCGGCGTAGTCGATCGTCGCGGAGCCCAGATGCTCGTGCTTCATCACGAACTCCTGGAACGCGGCCTTGGTCGGCGGGTTGACGGTTTCGTGGAACACGAAGCCCTGGATGCCGTCGACGTCGCCGCCCACCGTGCTCACCTGCAGGAACGCGTCGTCGTCCAGGTAGAAGCGATGCAGGGCGTAGCCGTCACCCAGGTCGACATGGCCGTAGCACGGCACGCCCTGGTAGCCGGCCGGCAGCTCTTCGGTCATCGCCCCGGGCGCCACGCCGTAGAGGGTGCGGTCGAATTGGACGCGCGCACCGATGCGCAGGCCCAGTGGCAGGTCGTGTGGCAAGGCGCAGGGCGCGGTCAGCTTGCCCGCACCCTCAGCGGGCGCGCGTCCCAGCAGCCTGTCGAGCATGCGCATTGACAGGACCTACTTGCGCTCGCCGAACAGCGACTCGGCCGCGAGCAGCTTTTGCTGCTCGGGCGTGGGCGACTGGTCTTCCAGCACCTCGGCACGCTGCGGGCGGAAGCGCTCGAGGATGCCGTCGACGTTGGACGGATCGTTGACCAGACCGGCACTGGCCAGGCGCGACTGCAGGTCGCCCTCACCAGTCTCCTGCTCCAGTTGGCGCGCGGCATCGAAGCGTGCGCCCTGCTCTTCCTGGCGCTGCTTGATGCGCTCCAGCGAGTCCAGCGCGGTGCCGATCTTGCTGTTGGCGCCCGAGTGCCGCGCGGACACTGCCGACTGCGCACGCTGCACGGCTTCAGTCGCCTTGACCGTGTTGATCTGCTGCTTGAGCCGGGCCAGCTGGGTCTCGGTGTCGCGGATGGCGCCCTTCAGCGAGGCGATTGACGCATCCATCTGCTGCACGCTGCTGGCTTCGGCCTGCAGGTCGCGTTCGACATCCGACAGCTTCAGCGCGACCTCGCGCGCCAGCGCTTCGTCGCCCTTGCCCAGCGCGCCCTGCACGTAGCCTTCGTATTCCCTACGCTTGGCCAGCAGCGCGCTGCCGCGATTGGCCGAGAGCTGGCGCTGCGCCATCACCTTGGTCAGCTCGTCCTTGGAGCGCGCCAGCTCGGCGGTGCTGTCGCGCAACTCCTGGTCGAGGATGCGGATGGCGTTCTTGTCGACCACGGCCTGGCCGGCCTCGTTGGCGGTGCCGCGGAAGAGGGTCAGGATCTTGCTCAGGATGCTCATTCGTTCACCAGGTAGGGCTGCAGGGTTTCGATGGCGTCGATGGCGTTGACGGCCAGCATGCGGATCTCGTGGATGATCTGGGCCTGGGTCGAGTCGCCGGACAGTTCCCCAAACACCACGTACACGTCCTGCCCGTCGATGGTCGACAGACCCAGGTTGGACAGCGGGTTGATGGGGTTCAGGCGCATGCAGGCGTCGTTGAAAGCGGCGCGGTCGCGCACGTTTTCGGCCGTGACAAGCGGCGTGGAGCAGTAGATCTGGTCCTCGCCTGCCACCAAGGTGACCTCCAGGTCGCCCGATTCAGGCAGCACCACCTGGTAGGCACGCTCGGCGTCCTCCAGCGCGGCCACGTTCGCGGCGCCGAACGAGTCAGCCAGGCATTCAAGCAGTTGTTCCTGAGTCCAGTGAGACATCGCGATTCCGTTTCTTGTGGGGGATGCGCCGCAATTATGCGGGACAAAATGTTAGACAAGCGCTGGGGAGTGCCCGTACCCGGCCATGAGTCGGCCCGTTCCGGCGGCGCGGGCACGGCGCAGGAGCGGAGACTTGACCAGAAGTGTCGTCGGTCGCGCTGCTGGCACGGCGAGGGCAGGCGTGGCCCACTGGGGCGAGTCATGCAGGAGTGGAAGACAGGCACGACGCCGCCAACTACTGCGGACGCAGCTGGAAGCCCGGGTTTTCGTTGATACCGCCATCGGCCTCGAGGACGATGAAGCGCGCGCCGTCAGGCGAGAACACCACGGGCATGGGGGTCAGGAACATCGGTCGGCGCACGAAGCGCAACGTCCACTTGAACTCCTCCAGCGTGCGCAGCGCCGCAAGCTGTTCCTGGCCGAGCCCGGCACGCAGCGTTGCGGCATGCGCCTCCCCGTCTTGCTTGCGTCTTTCACGACCCACCATTTACCGCACACCCCCAAGGTTCCGCGCGTCGACAGGCAACGGTCGCCCGGCGGCGCAACCAGCGAATGACGAAACCCGAAGTCACCCGCACCCGACACTGGCAACAAAAGGGCCCGCATGCGGCCCCTTTGCCTATGTATCCCGGACCTGCTACTCGCGCATCGTGACCTGCATGCCGGGCTTGACCACCTTGGCCAGGGCCTCGGCACTCCAGTTGGTCATGCGGATGCAGCCGTTGGATGCGTTCTTGCCGACCCTGGCGGGGTCCGGCGTGCCGTGGATGCCGTAGTGCTCCTTGGTCAGGTCGATCCAGACCACGCCGACCGGGTTGTTGGGGCCCGGCGGAATCTCGGCTTTCTCGGCGTTCTTCGAGGTGCCGGCGATGAGCTCCGGGTCGAAGTGCCAGACCGGATTCATGGCCACGCCGTTGATCTTCCACTCGCCGATCGGCAGCGGAAACTGAGCGCTGCCGGTGGTCACGGTGAACTGCCCCACCACCTTGCCCGACGCATCCTCGATCAGCAGCGCGGAGTCGGACTTGTCGACAATGACGCGCGCAGGCGTCGGCAAGGTCTTGGCCGACTCGACGTTGGGTACGGTGATCACCGTGCCCGCCTTCGACAGGTCCGCATCCGGGTTGAGCTTCTTCAGCAGGCCAGGACTGGCATGGAACAACTCGCCCAGCTTCTCCTCTGCCGAGCTGTAGGGCAGTGACTCCATCTTGGCCTTCGCCTCGATCGAGTCGGGAATGTCGCGAAAGGGCCCGGCCACGTCTTCTGCGGTCAGTGTGTGCTCGATCAGGATCGGCGCACCGTCACTGGCGAGCGCCTTCCACATGGCCTCGTTCATGTCGCCGGTGGCTTCCATGTCGTGTGCGCGCTGGTAGCCCACGATCGCCTTGGAGGTGTTGCCGCCGTCGACTCCGTCGATCTGGCCCGGGGAGAAGTAGGCCCGCTCCAGCAGCACCTGCGCACGCAGCGTGCTGTCTTGGGCAAGTTCGGCATTGGCCGGCGCTGCCTGGACCTGCGCTTCTGATGGTGGCTCGTTGGCGGACTCGGCGCTGTCGGCGCCTTTTGCGGAATCCTGCGGCCCCTGCGTCGATGAGTCGCCCGGGTCGTGGGCCATGGCCAGCGTTTTGGGCGCCGCTGCTGCGGTCGCGTCCGGGGCTGGGTCGCCCGGGCTCAGTTCCGCAGTGGGCGCTGCGCGGACACAGGCGGAAAGCGCGGCTGGAAGCAGAGCGACCAGCAAGGCCTGGGCTACAAATTTCTTGGAAATCATGGACATGGCGTCCCCGTGGATCGAACTTGACGCAGTGTCTCGATACACCGAGCGGTTAAGCGTGAAAGTCGGCTGATGCCCGAGGCAGCCGTTCAGGAGAGCGCGCCCAGGCGATCGTGCCCTTGGGGCTTACCGGCAGCGCAACGCCCAGTCGGAGCACGCGGTGGCCGGCCCCCGGCGCTCCGAGCCATCCCCGGGCGGGACTCCGGCTGTGGGCCCGCGGCTAATGCAAGGTATCGATCAATTCGATGCTTTGACGAATCTGGCCGATGGTATTTGAACCTTCATCGGAGTGTCGTCGACCAGACAGATCGCCTGCCTAGCTTGGCACCCCTACCTGGCGCGTCTCGCCTCCCGGCCCACGCCGTGCGGTGACTGCCGCGTCAGGGACCTCTCCACTCCCCGGGGTTACACCATGCAATCACGTCTCTCGACCCACTCTCGCTGTCGCTGCTGGCTGGCGATCACCAGTGCCCTCGCAATACTGTCGGCCGGACCCGTGGCCGCCCAGCAGGCACCGGCCGGCATCGGGGAATCATCCGCCGAAGCAGTGATCGATTCCGGCGCCGGCGCCGGCGCCGTTGCCGCCACCCAACTGGATGCGGTCCAGGTCAAAGGCGAAAAGGTCGCCACCGAGCTTGCGACCGAGCTGGAGCAGTACGGCAACCAGGTCCAGGTGGTCACCGCCGAGGACATTTCCGCCGGCGGCTACACCAACATGGCGGAGATCGCGCAAGGGCTGATCCGCGGCGCCAACATCGGCTACTCGCCCGACGAAGGCGAGTTCACCATCCGGCTGGACGGCGGCGGCGACCGCGACACCCTGGTCGCGCTGGATGGGATGCCCCTGTACGACCGCGGCCCGGGCATCGAGGAAATCTGGGGTGCCACCCTGATCGATCCGCACATGATCGAGACGGTGGAGGTGTTCCGCGGCGGGCAGAGCCTGTACTTCGGCTCCAACGCCGGCATCGGTCTGGTCAATGTAATCACCAAGAAGCCCGACGGCACGCGCAAGGGGGAGTTTGGTGTCAGCTACGGCAGCTTCGACACGCGCGACCTGTGGGCCAACTACTCCTTTCCGCTGGATGAGGCCGGCCGCCACAGCCTGATGCTCTACGGTAGCCGACAGGCCTCGAGCGGCCCCACGCTCTTCACTCGCGATGCGCAGACCGACAACCACTTGGCCGCCGGCGGCATCACCGACTACAGCACCTCGCGCGACACCACCGGCATCAAGTACCTGTGGAAGATCGACGACAGCAGTTCGCTCAACGCCGACCTGATGTACGTGGAGTCCAGGTTCCAGGACACCTTCCCCAACACCACCATCTACGGACCCACACGCGTGGAGATGCCCGCCGCAATCGTCCAGTACGACAAGGTCTGGTCCAGCCTGCTGACCACCGACATCACCGCGTCCTACCGCAACCCGACGCTCTACAACACCAAGTTCGTTCCGCAGGTATGTCGCATTGCCGCAGGCTGCCCCAATCCCAGCAACCCGAGGGTGGTCACGCCGCTGGGCGACTGGACTGGAGGCTTCGACCCGCTGGCAGGCCGTGGCGTCGGCGATGAATCGATCCCCGGCGGCTTCGAAGAGCTCGTGGTAACCGCGCTCAACCGCTTCACCTTCAGCCCCTCCATCAGCCTGGTGCTTGGCCTGCAGTCGATCAACTACCGCGACACCTCCGATTCCCGTATCAACATCGACGACGACCTGGTCTCCAACAACGCGATCATCGCCGACCTGCTGATCAACCCCTCCTTCAGCCCCGACACCTCGATCTCGATCGCCGGCCGCGTGGACTACGAGGACTCGTTCGGCTCGCAGACGATCGGCAAATTCGGCCTGCGCCACGAGTTCGACAGCGGGTTCTACGTTCGCGCCAACGGCGGCACCTCCTTCAGCCTGCCCAAGACCAACGAACTGTTCTTCAACAGCGAGACGGTGGTTGGCAACCCCGACCTGAAGCCGGAAGAAACCGAAACGCTCAACTACGGCTTTGGCCTGCAGCGCGCCATCAACGGTGGCTACCTGTCCGTTGACCTCGGCGGCTTCAGTACTGACATCAGCAACCGCATCCAGACCACCCAGGGCCTGACTCCAAACACCCGCTTCAACAACGAGGCGGTCACCGAGATCCGCGGCCTGGTGGCCGACGTGCAGTACCAGATCAGCAGCAATCTGACCGCGTCGATCAGCTACACGCGCCAGGAAGCGCAACTTCAGGGCAGCAACGTGCAGATCAACGCCACTCCGGAATCTTTCGCCACCGGCAACATCCGCTACAGCAGCGACTCGGGGCGCTGGCATTTCACACTGCTGCCACGCTGGCAGGGCAAGGAGACGATCCAGGCCCCAGCGGTCAGCGGCCTGCCCGAATACAACTATGGCGACTGGTTCGTGCTCAATGGGAGCGTGCAGTACTGGATGGGCGAACAGCGCAACCATCGCTTCCAGCTGCGCCTGGTGAATATCCTCGATGAGGAATACGGCGGGCGCGCCAGCTTTGGCAACCAGTTCTACGGCTCGGCCTTCATCCGCGGCGAGTACACCAACCGCGACCCGAGGTACTTCTATCCCTACACGTTCCAGGGCAAGGAGCGCAGCTTCTTCGTTTCCTACTCCTATCAGTTCTAGGCGGACCCATGCATCCCACGACCCTGCTGCTTGCGCTTGCACTCGCCGGCGCCCTGCCCGGCATCGCCCATTCGCATGACCACCCCGACCGCGCTGCCGCCGCGCCGGCTTCCACGCCGTCGGCCTACTACAAGGGCCTGCGCGGGGACTACCGCAGCGCAGCGCCGCGCTGGTGGAAAGGCAACACCCACACCCACACCTGGTGGAGCGATGGCGACAGCCCGCCCGAGAACGTCGCGGCGTGGTATCGCGAGCACGGCTACCAGTTCCTGGTGCTGAGCGACCACAACCGCATGCAGCAGGACAGCATCGCCCGCGGCACGCTGGGGCTGAGCTACACCCAGTGGTATCCGATCGAGGACGACAGCCGCAGGGACGCGCTGCAGATCTACCGGAAGCACTTCGGCGAGGACTGGGTGCAGACGCGCAACAGCGACAAGGGCGTCACCGAGGTCCGGCTGAAGACACTGGACGAATTCCGGCATTTCTTCGAGGTCCCTGGCGAATTCGCATTCATCAGCGGCGAGGAGATCACCGATAGCTTCAAGTCCAATCCGTTCCACATGAACGCGGTCAACATCCAGGACGTCATCGAACCCCGCAGCGGCACCACCGCTACGCAGGTGATCCAGAACAACCTCAACGCGGTGCTCGACCAGGGCGCGAAATCCGGGCGCGACGTGCTGGCCCACATCAACCACCCCAACTTCCGCTACGGAATCACCGTGGAGGACATCCTTCCACTGCGCTACGACACGGGCGAAGGCTTCTTCGAGCTGTACAACGGCCACCATGGGGTGGAGAACTACGGCGACGCCCACCGCATGGGGCTGGAGAAAATGTGGGACGTGATCCTGGCCAAGCGCATCGCCGAAGGCGACGGCGCGCTGATGTATGGCATCGCCAACGACGACGCCCACTCCTACACCCGCTGGGAGGTGGGCGCCAACGCCAACCCCGGGCGCGGCTGGGTGATGGTTCGCGCCAGCCGGCTGACCCCGGATTCGATCGTCGCGGCGATGAAGCGCGGCGACTTCTACGGCACCACCGGCGTGACCCTGTCCGCGCTGGAGTCGTCGGACAACCAGATCGCGCTGGAGATCCAGGCCGAAGCCGGCGTGGAATACACCGTCGAGTTCATTGGCACGCGTCGCGGCGTCGACCTGCGCGGGCGTCCGGTTCAGGACCTGCCGGCCGACATGCAGGGGCGCGCGTCGATGCGCTACGGCGATGGCATCGGCGTGGTCCTGGCGACGCAGCGCGGCACCAAGGCCACGTACAAGGCCAGGGGCGACGAGCTGTATGTGCGGGCCAGGGTGACCTCCACAAAGCCGCATCCCAACCCGTTCAAGGCGGGCGACACGCAAATGGCGTGGACCCAGCCGGTCCGGATCACGCCAAGCCGATAGCCGGCGTCCCTGCAGCGGCACCGGCGATCCCGCCGGTCGCCGCACTGGCCACCGATGGCCTCAGCATCTCCAGGAAGGACATGACCAGACGCGACTCCATCCGCTCACGCAGGCAGATCACGTGAGCGTGGCTCCATGCATCGAAATCAACGATGTCCAGCTGGCGCAGGCGCGGGTCCGGCACGTAGGCGACATCGCTGACCACGCCGAGGCCGAACCCGCAAGCCACAGCCTCGCGTACCGATTCGCGGCTGGCGATTTCCATCACCGCGCGCACCCGCACGCCGGCCTCCTGCAGGCGTCGGTTCACCACCTGCTGGGTGGTGGAGCCGGGCTCGCGGACGATCATTGCATGACCTTCCAGATCGGTCAGGTGCAGCGGCCGACCCACCAGGGGATGCTCGTGGTGGGCGAACATCACCAGCTTCTGGCGCCGGTAGGGAACGCTGTGCACGCGCTCGTCCTGCACGTCGTGGACCAGCACGCCAATATCGACGTGGTAATTCAGGATGCGTTCGACCACGTGCGAGGAATCCCCTACCGACAAGGTCACGAAGATTCCCGGATAGCGCTCGCGATACGGCGCCAGGATCTTCATCACGTTGTAGGGTCCGACCGCGCTTACGCGAAGGTGTCCGCGCTGCAGCCCGTGCGCCTCGGTAAGCAGGTACAGCGCCTCGTCCTCGAGTTCGAACAGGCGGTTGGTCATGGCCAGCAGTCCTTCGCTGAATTCGGTCAGCACCAGCCGGCGCCCTACCTGCACGAACAGCTGCACGCCGAATTTTCTTTCCAGCGCGCTGACGTGGGTGGAGACCGTGGACTGGCCGACGCCCATGGCCTGCGCCGCCGCGGTGGTGCCGCCACAGCGCGCGGTGTAGTGGAACGCGCGCAGCCCGGTGATGAATCGCATGCCCGCCCCTGCTTCGAAGATGGGCGGATTAACCCAGAACCTTCTTGCACGCGCATGACGGCCACCGCCTCGCGGCGTCACGGACAACGGATTTCCCACACACGAGCACACGATGACTCCGACCTTTTCCCTGCCCTACCCCTGTGTGGTGTTCGACCTGGACGGCACCCTGCTGGACACGCGCGACGCGATGGTGGGTCAGATCAACCGCCTGCTGGTCGAACTCGGCCGCGAATGCATTGGCGAGGAGCAGATACGGCGCGCCACCCACCAGGGCCTGCCGGCGATGCTGCTGGCCGCCCTCCAGGCCGGCGGTCCGCTGCCGCCCCCGGGGATGCTGCGCCAGCTGCAGACCTCGCTGCGCGAGCGCTATCTGGACGCTGCCGCGTCGCACGTGCAATGTTTTCCTGCGGCCCTGCCGCTGCTGGAAACGCTACGCGAACGACGCGCCTGGCTGGCGATCTGCAGCAACCAGGAGGAGGCGATCGTCCGCAGGCTGCTGAGCAGCTTCGGCCTGCTAGGATACTTCCGGGAAATCGTGGGCGGGGACAGCCTGCCCCGGCGCAAGCCCGATCCCTATCCGCTGCGCTGGCTGATGAACGCATCAGGCTCGTCCCCTCCGGGCTGCGTGTTGGTTGGAGACAGCGAGGTCGACGCGCGCTGCGCGGCGCGCAGTGGCGCGGCCGCGGTGATCATGGGCCACGGCTATGGCGGGCCGCGCATCGCCTCGCCACACCGGGCGGTGGCCGATTTCGCCGCGCTGCGCCCGCTGCTGGCCCCGTGAGCACCGCCCCCTCCTTGTCGTATTCCATCCAGCGCCGTCGCGTCGCCCCCCACTTCATTGCACTGCAATGTCCCGCCCCTAGCCTGAGCGCCTGACGGTGCCCCCAGGAATCCCCATGCTACGCAAGACATACCGCGCCCTGCGCCTCGCACTGGCGGCGCTGGCCGCGATCGCCCTCGCCTTCGCCGTGGTCGGCTGCGGCAAAGAGGCGACACCCCAGCAGCCACCGCTGCGGGTGATGCTCATCCCCGCCGACGGCGGCACCGCCACCGGCACGCTCGCCGATTTCGCGCCGCTGTTCAAGGCCGTGAGCGAGCAGACCGGACTTGAGTTCGATCTCAAGGTGGGCCAGAGCTATTCGGCGGTGGTGGAGGCCATGAAGGCCGGCCTGGTCGACATCGCCTGGCTTGGGCCAGTGGCGTACGTGCAGGCGCGTGCGTCCGGCGCGGCCGAGCTGCTGGCGGTGTCGGTACTCGACGGCCAGTCGGTGTATTACGCGGCGATCTTCGTGCCGCGGGACTCGCCGGTGACCAGCATCGAGCAGCTGCGCGGCAAGTCGGTGGCGTTCGGCGACGTGAACTCCGGCTCCAGCTTCACCTACCAGGTGGCGATGATGCTCGAGCAGGGCCTGGACCCGGCGCGCGACCTGGGCGCCATCCGCCTCACCGGCAGCCACGCCGCCAGCCTGTCCGCGCTTTCCGAGGGCCAGGTGGACGCGGCCTGCCTGAGTTTCGAGTCGTACCTGCGCGCGCTCGACAGCGGCATCATCGATGCGGATGCGTTCCGCGTGCTCGCGCGAAGCGAGCCGATTCCCAACCCGCCCATGGCGCTGCACACCGGTCTTCCGGCACCCCTCAAGCAAACCTTGAAGGACGCCTTCGGGCGCGTGCACGAGACCGCTGCAGCGACCCCGGAACTGATTCGCGGCTATGGCGGGAAACGTGTCGACCGCTATGACGCGAACTTTCCCGAGTCGGCCTTCGACGGCCCGGCCAGGACCCTCTCGCGCATCGACGACGAGGTGCGCGCAGCGATGCTGCGCAAGGCGGGCGCGCAGTGAGCGGGACGCCACTGCTGCAGCTGCACGACCTGGGCCTGCGCTATCCAGATGGAACCCAGGCCCTGCAGGGGGTGAACCTGAGCCTGGCACGCGGCCAGTTCTGCGTCGCGCTGGGCGCTTCGGGAAGTGGCAAATCGACCCTGCTGCGGCTGGTCAACGGACTGGCCCGCGCCACCAGCGGCGGGATCCTGCTGGACGGCCAACCGCTGCGCGACGGCGACCTGCGCACGCGCGGCCAGCGCATGGCCACCATCCATCAGGGGATCGACCTGGCGCCGCGCTTGAGCGTGCTGGACAACGTGCTGACCGGCAGCCTGGCGCGTGTGCCGCTGTGGCGCGCGTTGTCCGGCGCGTTCGGCGGCGAGCGCCAGCGCCGCGCATGCGGGCTGCTGCAGGAAGTCGGGCTCGACGAGCGCCAGCTGTACCGCCGGGCGAGCGAGCTTTCCGGCGGACAGCAGCAGCGTGTCGGCATCGCCCGCGCGCTGATGGCCGAGCCCGCCCTGGTGCTGGCCGACGAGCCGGTCTCCAGCCTTGATCCCAACTCCAGCCGCGCGGTCCTGGAGTTGCTGCGACGGGCGGCGCGCGCGCACGGCGCCACCGTGCTGTGCAGCCTGCACCAGGTCGAGCTGGCGCAGGAGTTCGCCGACCGCATCGTCGGCCTGCGCGCCGGGCGGCTCGTGTTCGACAGCGAGGTCTCTGGACCACTGGACGCGCCCACGCTGGAAAGGCTGTACGCCAGCACCGATCAACCGCAAGCGCTGCAGGCCAGAGCCGCATGAATGCCGCAAGCTCCGCGGCCCCGGCGAACTGGTCGCTGCGTCCGTGGATCCGGCCGCGCACCGTTGCCCTGCTGCTGCTCGCCACGTTGCTGGCTGGTGTCTCAGCCGAGCGCTCCCAGATCGATCGCATGCTGCTGCTGAGCGCCGAGGCCGTCGGCGCGGGCCTGGGCAGTGGCGAGCCTTCGCAGGTGGCCGATGGCCTGGGCCGGATCACTCGCAACCTGCTGCCCCTGCAGCTTTCCGAGACCACCGACCTGGCGCGGATGCCGGACCTGGATCGCGATGACCTCCCTTTCGGCGCGCGGATCCGCAGCGAGGCCACCAGCGAACGCGCGCTCGATCCAGAGACGTTGGAAGTGACCCAGGTACGCGGGCAGCGGGAAGTGCTGTACGAACCGTTCGGATATCTGCTGCACGTGCTGTGGCTGATGCTGCAGACCGTGGAGATTGCCGCGTGGGGCACGCTGGTGGCGATCGTCGTCGGTGCGCCGCTGGCCTTGCTGGGCGCGCGCGGCTACAGCCCGCACCCGCTGGTGATGCTGGCCGCTCGCGGATTGGCCAGCTTTCTACGCTCGATTCCGGACCTGATCAGCGCGCTGTTCTTCGTGCTGGCCTTCGGCTTCGGGCCAATCGCCGGAATCCTCGCGCTGGGCCTGCACACCGCCGGGTTCCTGGGCAAGTTCTTCGCCGAGGACATCGAGAACGCCCCACGTGGCCCGCAGGACGCCTTGCGCGCCGCCGGTGCCGGCAGGCTGAAAGTGCTGCGCTTCGCGGTGCTGCCGCAGGTCCTCCCTTCGTACATGGGCTACATGCAGTACATCCTGGAGCGCAATATCCGCACCGCGACGGTGATCGGGATCGTCGGCGCCGGCGGCATTGGGCAGGAGCTGAAGGGTCGCTTCGAGATGTTCCAGTTCCAGCACGTGGCCACGATGCTGCTGGTGATCTTCCTGGCGGTGCTGGCGCTTGAGCTGGCCACCGGTCGCGCGCGCAGGCAGGTGCTGTAGCACATCCCGAACGCTGCGCATGCGCGACCCCGGCGGAGAGGGCTCGCCACGAGTGCGTGGACTGGCTCGTCACCATCCGTTGACTGGCCGCAAGGCAGGTTTGACGTTCAAAACAAGGCTACTGGGAAATCACATGTCGATCCGCGCCTTCGGCCTCAACTGCACCCTCAAGTCATCACCCGCCGAATCGTCGACGCAGAAGATGCTCGACTTGATCCTCGCTTCCCTCGGCAAGCACGACGTCAGCACCTCGAGCGAGCGCATGGTCGACTACGACGTCAAGCCCGGCGTCAGCGCCGATGAAGGCAATGGCGACCAGTGGCCGCAGTTGCTGCGGCAGATCATGGACGCGCAGATCTTCGTGCTGGCCACGCCCATCTGGATGGGCCAGCCGGGCAGCGTGGCCAAGCGCGTGCTAGAGCGGCTGGACGCGGTGCTGGGCGAGATCGACGACGACGGCATCTATCCCACTTTCGGCAAGGTGGCGGTGGTGGGCGTGGTCGGCAACGAGGACGGTGCGCACCACGTCTGCGCCGAGACCTACCAGGCGCTTGCCGACGTCGGTTTCACCATACCCGCGGCAGGCGGCGCCTACTGGGTCGGCGAGGCCATGGGCAGCATCGACTTCAAGGATCTGGATGAAACGCCCAAGAAAGTGTCCAGCACCATCGCCACCCTGGCCAGCAATGCGGCACACCTGGCGCGCCTGCTGCAGCAGGCGCCCTATCCGGCGCCGAAGTAGCCGCCGCGTTCGCATGGCCAACGGCCCGGCGCGTGGCGCACTGCGGTGGAGATCGGCGGCCCGCAGTGCCCGTAATGTGAAAAGATGGCGCGGTCATCCACTGCCTTCCGCGCGGACCTCACTTCTCTGGCGCAGGGTCAACGAGGAAGCGCAGCGTCGCATCCTCGAAAGCGCGCGCGTGGTGGTCGAAGATTGGCACGTGGTCGCCGCCAGGCACGATCCACAGCTGCGAATCCGGGATCGAGGCGTAGACCTCGACGGGAATTTCCACCGGAAAGAATTCGTCGCGGTCGCCGTGCACGAGCAGCGTGCGGGCGTCGATCGTGGCCAGCTCCTGCGGCGTCAGGCGAATGTCTTCATCGTTGTGCTGGAAGCCGCGGAACCGCTGCAGCAGGCCATCGACCTGCGCCGGCCCACGCGTGGCGCAGGCGTTGAAGAACTCCAGCACCGGCGGTGGAACGTTGCCGGGCACTCCACGCATGATCCGCCGCGCCTGCTCCGGGAAGTAGTGCGCCGCGCCGATCACCGCCATCGCCTCGATCCGTCCCGGATCGCGCAGCGCTGCATGCAGCAGGGTCATGCCGCCTGCGCTGATCCCCATGGCCTTGAGGTTCTTCAGACCCAGGTGGTCCAGCAAACCCAGAAAGTCGCCGGCGGAATCCTCGAACAGGAACGGTCCTTCGAACTCGCCGGAACTGCCGTGGCCGCGCAGCTCCATCGAGATCACCCGATATTCCGTGGACAGCGCCGGCACGACCCCGCTCCAGAGGCTGCCGCAGTCTCCAAAGCCGTGGATCAGGATCAACGGCTCGCCGCTTCCCGATTCGGTGTAGGCGATGTCGACTCCATTGACACGTGCAAGCTGCGGCGCGGCCAGCACCCCGACAGGCAGCAGGCACAGGCAGGCCCGCAGCATCCAGGACAGACGGCGGTCAAGAATCATGGGTCATGCTCCGTTGTCGGAAACCGGATACAACGCAACGTGAGCCCACCCCGGACTCCGGTCGCGGCGATCCCGGCGCATCACGTGCGGCGTGGGGCGCGCGGCAGGTTCAGCGAAAACAGGCCCCAATAGGTGGCCGCGAAGAGCGCCCTCACCGGGGCCTTCGGCCACCCTCTCCCGCGGTGCAGGAGAGGAGTTGGATGGCTGACATCCGGCTAGCGGTTTGATTGCCTGACGGGGGCGCCTGACGGGGAAATGCCGGCGGGGGTGCCCCAGCCCGGCGCCCACCGTGCACGGAGAGAGGTCGTTCACGGCCTTCTGTTTCAGGATCAGAGACCGCTTCCGGGACATCCGGGGTATCACGGCCGCGGATCCCGCCACAGCCATGCGCTGCAACGGATCTGAACTGATGCCCGTGACTTCGGAATGGTGCGTGACGCAGCGGTCACGCGGCCTTCACGGTACTGTAGCCTTGCGCGATTCTTTTGGCGGCATTTCATGAAACTTTCCCGGTTCATCGTCGACCACCTCGAAGACATCCTGGCCGAGTGGGTCCACTACGCCGAATCGCTGAGCCCCGCGGCCGACAGCATGTCGGTTACTCAACTGCGTGACCATGCGGGGGCCATGCTGCGTGCGGTGGCGCTCGATATCGACAGTCCCCAGAGTGCGCGGGAGCAGATCGACAAGTCCCTTGGCGAGGAGGACGACGAGAGCGCCAGGAGCGCGGCGTCCAGGCACGGACTCCTGCGCCAGGCCGCCAACTTCACCCTGCTGCAGTTGAGCTCGGAGTTCCGGGCGCTGCGGGCAAGCGTGCTGCGCCGTTGGCTGCGGCACATGGACACGATGTCTGCCGACGTCCTGGACGATGTGATCCGCTTCAACGAGGCCATCGACCAGGCCTTGGCCGAGTCGATCGTCACCTATTCGGCGCGCGCCGAGCAATCGCGCGACCTGTTCGAGGCGATCCTCGGGCACGATCTGCGCGGCCCCTTGTCCTCGATCACGCTGGGAGGCGAGATGCTTTCGCGGGCGGGGATGCCGGGGGACAAGGTGGTGCAGCTGGGCATCAACATCGAGCGCTCGGCGCACTACATGACCAACATGGTGGAAGACATGCTGGCCTACTCCCGCACCCGGCTCAATGGCAGCTCCATCCCAGTGCACACGCAGCCGGTGGACCTCACGGGCATCTGCGCCGATGCCATGGCCGACGCGCAGTCGCTGCACCCGCTGTGCAGGTTCGAGCTGCACACCGAGGGTCGACTGGACGCGTGCCTGGACCCGGACCGCATGCGCCAGCTGCTGGTGAACCTGCTGGCCAATGCGGGGCAGCACGGCAATCCCGAATGCGCGATCGGGCTGCACGCCGGCGGCGACGATCGCGAGACGGTGCTGCGCGTGGTCAACGAGGGGCCGGAAATCCCACCCGAATATCGGGGCAGCATCTTCGAGGCGCTGGTCCATGTGCCTGACCAAGTGGGCGCGCCACCGCGTCCGCTACCCAGCCTGGGTCTGGGGCTGCACATCGCACGCGAAATCGCCACTGCCCACGGCGGTTCGATCGATGTCGAAAGCAGCAGCGCCTGGACAACGTTCCGCGTACGGCTGCCGCGCCAGGCGCACTGACGGCGGCGCCGGCCGGCACCTACCCGGCGTGCGAGCTCAATGCTGCAGCGCGGGGCGTGCGCACCCAGGCAGCCGCTACGCGAATGGGCCTAGCTGGCGCTCATCCGCCCCCATGCGTGGCGCACGATCTGGTCGGCCCAGCGCCAGTCCAGCTGGTCGCTCACCGGCACCCGGTCGCGATAGCGGTCGCGCAGGGTCGGCAGGATTTCTGCCAGCGGTTGCTGGTGGTACATCAGGTAGCAGTCGTAGCCGAACTTGATGGTCGGGATGAAACGGGTGAACGACATGGACATCGCCCTGAATTCGGACTCGGGCATGGTCTGGCGCCAGTAGTCGAGCTCGGCATCGATATCGAGCAGAATCCCCTCGGGCTTCTTGCTGTTGGCTTTCTTCGGCATTGCGCGTTTCCGGAGTGGACCGCGTATTTTTAACACAACCCGGTGCAATGCGATGTGCTCGCGAGCTCGTCCCGTTGCAACGCGTTGGCATGGGAGCAGGCTCAATCACCCGGGCGTCTGCACATCGCTGAACATCGACGATTGCGCATAGTCGTGCCAGGGACGCGGTGACCTGCGGCGCCGGTTGGAACCCACAGCGCCTGTGCATCTCCACAACTTCACTACAGGGCTTCCCGCATCTTGGTTCCAAAGCACTTACCCTACGAGGTTCGAACATGAGCAAGCAGGTGTTTGAGATAGGCGAAGGCCGAAACACCGCTGCCGGAATCGTCCAGCGAAAAGCGGCAGCCGGCGCCCTGGACCTCGTTGATCAGGCGCAACGCGTTGACGACGTTGGCGATGGCGGCGGCTTCGGTGATCCCGAACCCGATGCAGCAGCCGGACAGGCCATGGGGCTCCAGCTCGCCTAGGATGAACGTGAGGGCGCAGCTCAAGCCCAGGGGTCGATGCCGCAAGCGCCGCCGCTTGAGCCGCATGCGGATGCATCTGCGTCGCCGGCTGAGCAGTGCCCGCGACTTACCGCCAGCGGCCGGCGCGCAGGCGCTGCATGCGCCCCAGGCAGCCCGCCGATTTCAGGCAAAAGGATCCTGCAGGACCATCGTGTGGTCGCGGTCCGGTCCAGTGCTGACGATGGCCAGCGGACAGCCGGAGAGCTCTTCCAGCGAGCGCAGGTAGGCGCGCGCGGCGGGGGGAAGCTTGTCCCATTCGGTGATGCCGTGGGTGTTCTCGCTCCAGCCGGGGAACTCCAGGTACACCGGCTCGCACTCTTCCCAGCCCTGCGCGTCGAGCGGCGCGTATTCGGTTTCCTTGCCGCGGTAGCGGTAGGCGATGCACATCTTCAGCTTGTCCATGCCGTCGAGCACGTCGAGCTTGGTGATGCACAGGCCGCTGATGCCGTTGATGGCCACTGCGCGCTTGAGCGCCACGATGTCGATCCAGCCGCAGCGACGCGGGCGTCCGGTGGTGGCGCCGAACTCCTGGCCCTTCTTGCGGATTTCCGCGCCCACCTCGTCGTTCAACTCGGTGGGGAACGGACCGCCGCCGACGCGCGTGGCGTAGGCCTTGCAGATGCCCAGCACGTAGTCGATCGCATCGGCGCCCACGCCCGTGCCGGCCAGCGCCCCGCCGACCGTCGTGTTGCTGGAGGTGACATACGGATACGTGCCGTGGTCGATGTCCAGCAGTGCGCCCTGCGCACCTTCGAACAACACGCGCTTGCCCTGCTTGCGCAGCTCGTGGAGGATCCCGGCCACGTCGGACTTCATCGGCTGCACGTACTGACCAAACTCCAGCGCCTCGTCCAGCGTCTTCTGGAAGTCGATCGCGTCGGTGTTCAAGTACCTGGTCAGCACGAAGTTGTGGTAATCCAGCGCGGTGCGCAGCAGTTCGGCCAGCTGCTGCGGATAGTGCAGGTCGGCGATGCGGATGCCGCGACGCGCCACCTTGTCCTCGTAGGCCGGGCCGATGCCGCGACCGGTCGTTCCGATCGCCTTGCCGCCAGCCTTGATCTCGCGTGCCTGGTCCAGAGCGATGTGGTACGGCATGATCAGCGGCGCCGCCGGCGAGATCTTCAGGCGCGAACGCACCTCGACGCCGGCCTCTTCCAACTCGCCGATCTCCTTGACCAGAGCCGCCGGTGAGATCACCACGCCGTTGCCGATCAGGCACAGCGCGTCTTCGCGCAGGATGCCGGAGGGAATGAGGTGCAGCACGGTCTTCTTGCCATTGATCACCAGGGTGTGCCCGGCGTTGTGGCCACCCTGGAAGCGCACGACGGCGCCGATCTTCTCGGTCAGCAGGTCGACGATCTTGCCCTTGCCTTCATCACCCCACTGGGCACCGAGAACGACGACTGACTGACCCATGATGTTTGAACTCCTGTTGCTTGGCGGTGGTGCAGCTTGGTGGAGCGGCGTGGGAGCGGTCTGGTGGGAGCGGCTTGGTGGGAGCGGCTCGGTGGGAGCGGCTTCCAGCCGCGAGCTTTTCAACTTCGCTCAAGAGCTCGCGGCTGGACGCCGCTCCCACTGGCAGGCAGACATAGAAAAAGCCGGCTGGGAATGGCTCTTGACGAGCTCCCCAGCCGGCTTTTGTGAATTATCCGGGTTTTGATGGGCCGAGGCCAGCGGCGTAGGAGCGACCTGGTAGGAGCGGCTTGGTAGGAGCAGCTTCCAGCCGCGAGCTCTGGAGATGTTTAAGAGCTCGCGGCTGTAAGCCGCTCCCACTAGTAGGCAGACACCGGATCAGCGGTCGTTCTTCAGATACTGCAGGAATGGGTCGTCCTCGTTCAGCACGATGACGCTCTGGCCGTCGGCGAACGACTGACGGTAAGCCTCGAGGCTGCGGTAAAAGCTGTAGAACCCCGGATCGGCCTGCGCCGCCTTGGCGTAGATTCCCGCCGCAGTGGCATCGCCCTCGCCTCGCAGCTGCTGCGCATCGCGCGTCGCCTCGGCCACCAGGATCGTCTGGTCGCGGTCGGCCTGCGCGCGGATGGTGCGCGCCTGCTCCTCGCCCTCGGCGCGCAGCTTGCTGGCCACCTGCTGGCGCTGGGCCCGCATGCGCTCGTAGACCTGCTTGATGACTTCGCTGTCGGTGGGCAGGTCGATCTGCTTCAGGCGGATGTCGGTGATCTGCATGCCCAGCGTGTCGGCGCCCTCGTTGATGGTGTCGAGCTGCCGCGAGACGATCTCGTTGCGGTCGCCGGACACCAGCTGCTGCAGGGTGCGCGAGTTGATCTCGTTGCGCAGCGAGTCGGTGATGATCGGTGCCAGCCGCTCGCTGGCCACGCGCTCTTCGCCGCCGGTGGCGCGATAGAAGGCGCGTGCGTCGGAGATATAGCCGATGGCGAAGAAGTCGACGGCGACGTCCTTGCGCTCCAGGGTCAGATAGCGCTCAGGCGGGGTCTCCAGTATCTGGAAGCGGCGGTCGAATACGCGGGCGGTTTCCACCAGCGGCAGCTTGAAATGCAGGCCTGGCTCCAGGTCGGCGCGAACCACGCGACCCAGGTTGAGGACCAGGGCAGTCTGGCCTTCGCGCACCACGAACACCGAGCCCATCAGGGCCAGCAGCAGGGCGATGGCCAGTGCGACTATCAGGGGAGTCTTCATCGCGGGGCCTCCTCACGGCCGGTGGGTCGCGGACTACGTTCGGACGCGCGGCCTGGAGCCTCGCTTCCAACCTGTGGCATCAGCATCTCGGGCGGCAGCACCGCCGGCCCCTGCGCGGCCGCTGCGGCATTGCCGCCCTGGCCGGGCATCGGCACGTAGATCAACTGGCGCCCGTCGCCCCCCACGACCTTGCGGTTGTTGGCCAGCACGCCCTCGACCGTCTCCAGCCACAGGCGCCTGCGGGTGACTTCGGGTGCATTGGCGTATTCATCCTGCAGCAGCGAGAAGCGCGCCCCGTCACCGGTGGCGCGGGCCACGGCCGCGGCCCTGTAACCCTGCGCGCCGGTGCGCAGCCGCGCGGCTTCACCCCGGGCTTCGGGCACGACACGCGCCGCATAGGCCTGGGCCTGGTTGACCAGGCTTTCGCGGATCTGCTGGGCGCTGTTGACCTCGTCGAAGGCCGGCTGCACTTCTTCCGGCGGACGCGCATTGGGCAGGTTGAGCTCGGTCACGACCAGACCGGTCCGGTAGGCATCCAGCGAAGCCTGCAGCCGCGACCTGGCCTGCGCGGCCAGCGGACCGCGCACACCGAGGACGGTATCCAGATCGGCGCCGCCGACCTGTTCGCGCACCGCGCTCTGCGCGGCCTGCTGCAGCACTTCGTCGGCGTTGCGCGCGCCGAAGAGATACTGCTGCGGATCGCTGACGCGATACTGCACGTTGAGCGACACCGTGACGATGTTTTCGTCGGCGGTCAGCACCGGGACGGTGTTGCTGAAGGTCTTGATCTCGGTGGCGTTGACCTTGGTAACGCTCTCGATCGGCCACGGCCACTTGAGGTTCGGGCCTGGCTGCATTACCCGCGCGAAGTCCCCGAAGCGCAGCACCACGCCGCGCTGCTGCTCACCGATGAGCTGGAAGCTGCTGAAAAGAATCATCACCACCAGCGCGATCAGCACCCAGCGCACGGGATGGCCACCTCCTCCGCCGTCGAACAACTGGCGTGCGCGTTCAATCAGGCCATTGAAATCGTTGCCGCCGCCGCCCTTGCGCGGCTTCCACGGATTGGGGCGACGCGAACCGTCACCGCTGTCGCCAGATCCGCCGCTACCGCTCCCAGGTGTGTTCCAGGCCATGCCTACTCCGCTGTTGTTGAGGCGCGCAGGCAGTCGCCCGGCGATGTTGCTTCGATTCTACTAGATAGGGCCGCCGGCCCTTGCAGACAAGTACGCGGCAGCCACGCCAATGGATGCCGATGAGGTCGCCATCATCGCGCCCGCGGCCTGCGGGCGACATGGGGCGGGGCCCACCCTAAGCCATCCACTCTTCGCGCGGCACGTCCGGCAGCAGGCGTTCCAGCGGCGTTCCACCGGCCTGCACCGCCAGTCG
>JBDNHW010000041.1:0-80129 GCA_041688625.1 Pseudoxanthomonas sp. | reverse complement strand
GTTGGCTCTACATCATCTTCATAGGATTCATCGTCGGACTGCTGGCCCGCTTCCTGAAGCCGGGCAACGACTCGATGGGGATCATCCTGACCGTGATGTTGGGTATCGGTGGAGCGCTGCTCGCGGGTTGGGCGGGCCAGCAGATGGGGTGGTATGCGCCGGGGCGGCCGGCCGGTTTCGTCGGCGCCCTGCTTGGAGCCATCGTCATCCTGGTGATCGTGAGCCTGTTCCGTGGCAAGCGGCGCAGGCGGCGCTGATCGAGCAGGCCTGCCTGCATGAAGGCCCTGATCTTCGCCGCCGGCCTGGGCGAGCGCATGCGCCCGCTTACCGATGTCACCCCAAAGCCGCTGCTCCTTGCAGGCGGAAAGCCGCTGATCGAGTGGCACCTGGAAAAGCTCGCGGCGCGCGGCGTCCGCGACGTCGTGATCAACACTTCGTGGCTGGCCGAGCAGTTTCCAGTGACGCTGGGAATGGGGCAGCGGTGGGGCCTGCGCATCTCCTATTCATACGAGGGTCCGGCGGCGCTGGAGACGGGCGGAGGAATGTTGCATGCACTTGGGCTGCTTCAGGACGACAACTTCATAGCGGTCAACGGTGACATCTGGAGTGACTACGACTTCGGACGACTTCCCGAGGCGCCCACGGGCGACGCCCACCTGGTGCTGGTCGACAACCCGGTTCACCACCCGCGCGGTGACTTCGCGCTGCGCGAAGATGGCAAGGTCTGCAATGAAGGCATGACCAGACTCACCTTCAGCGGCATCGGGTTGTACACGCCGCAGTTCCTGGAGGGCTGGCGCGAGATCATCGGTGACGCCCCGGGAGCGGACGGGGATCCAGCGCGTTTCAAGCTGGCCCCGCTGCTGTTGGCGGCGATGCAGTGCGGCCGGATCAGCGGCGAGCATCACACGGGGCGGTGGACCGACGTGGGGACGCCGCAGAGGCTGCAGGAGCTCGATAGGCAACTCGTCGCCCGCGAGCGACCACCGCCTGCGACGCTATGAGGCCCCAAGGCGTACCAGCAACAATGGATATTCCTGCCCACGCCCTGCTCGACGAGACGACCCTGTTGCGCAAGGCGCGCTGGGGCAACCATGCCGCCTTCGCCGAGCTCTACCGCCTGCACGCGAGCGCGATCCATACGCTGGCTTATCGCCTCACCAGCAACACCGCCGCTGCCGAAGACATCACCCAGGAGACGTTCCTGAAGATGCTCCAGTTCCTCAACGGCATCCGCGATGACGTTCCGCTTCGCCCGTGGTTGAAGAAAGTGGCCGCAAACGCCGCCATAGACCGCCTGCGCAAGGAGCGACGTTTTTCGGCGAGCGAGGACGAGAGCGAGTGGATCGCACCTGGACCGGCGCAGGCGCAGGAAGTGGAGATGTCCCACATGCTGCGCCGTCTCGAGCCATCGGTGCGCGTGGTGGTGTGGCTGCATGAGATGGAGGGATGGACGCACGCGGAACTGGGCACCCGGTTCGGGCAGAGCGCCAGCTGGTCGAAATCAATCGTATCCCGCGCGCTGGAACGACTGCGGCGGGAACTGCACGAGGAGAATCAACATGAAGACGCTTGACGCACGGCTCAAGCGCCACCTGGGGTCGATGCCTCCGGTACCGCCGGCTACGGATCTGTGGCCGCGCCTGGAGCTGGCGCGCCGACGCCGCGTCCGCCGCCTGAAACTTTCGGTTGGGTCGGCAGCGGCACTGTTGCTTTGCGTGGCGCTGGTTCCGCTGCTTGGAGACATGGTCGACCGGCCCGCGCGCGCATCCGTGGCAGCGGGTGCGCCCGAGCCGGCCGTCGCGCCGCTGCAGGTACTCGATCAGGACACGGTGGAACAGATCCGCGCCCTGGATCGCGCACTCCAGGCCGCCTACGACGAGGGCGCAAGCGATGACGAGTTGGAACCAATCTGGAAAGCGCGCCGGGCGCTGCTGCCCAGGCAAGCGTCGATATCCACCCCCATCACCACCAGCTCGAACAAGAGCTGAGGAGCGACCGTGGCACTTTCCAGACTATTTCTCCTGAACCTGATCGCCTGCATGCCGCTTGCGGCGCTGGCGCAGGATGCTCCAAAAGCAGGCAACGCTGCAGCGGCCGCGCGCGCGCCCTCTGCTGCCACCGCAGCAGCATACGATCTCGGCGCCGTCCTGGCCAAGCGGGGCGACGGGGGCTTGACGGTCATGGCCGTGACTCCTGGCGGCGGCGCGGAACGACTGAAGCTGCGCGCGGGGGACCGGATCCTCTCCATCAACGGCATCTCGCTGGACACATTGACTCCAACTTCGACAGTGCAGCAGGTACTTGCGGCCGGCGGGAGCACGGTGCGCCTGGAAGTTGCGCGGGGAGGTCTCACGTTTGCCGCCGACGACCGCGTACGAGCCTTCACGCAGAGTGCCGCCGTGGTGGCGTTCCAGGGATGCGGTTACGTCAGCAACCAGGGACCGACGCCCAGCTTGAGCGAGAACATACACCCCGTCGCGATCACCAAGATCGCCGGTGCCAGCACGCCACTGTATCCAGTCAATCGCCATCGCCTGGAGGCGGGTCGCCAGGTCCTGGTGGTAGCCGAAGGAATACCGCTGACCCGCTTCAGTTCCATCCAGCTCATCCAGCGCCGGCGTATGCTCCGACAGCTGGATACGCGGGCCTACAAGGTGCTGATCGTCGACGTCGAGCCCGGCATGAAGTACCACGTGGGCGCGCAATTCCTGCCAGACAGGATGGGCCGCCAGGACATTCTCGACAACGAATACTGGCGCCCGGTGGTCTGGAAGGAAGTCCCGGAACCCTGCCGCTGATCGCGCTGGCTCGATCGAAATCGATCGCGCCGGTTCTACCGGGTCAGCCGGTGCCTGGCGAATCCAGCACCTGCCGGACAAATGGCACCGTCACCCTGCGTTGCGCCGCCAGCGACTCGCGATCCAGCCGGTCCAGCAGTGCGACCAGGCTCACCGGATCACGTTCGACATTGGCTAGCATCCAGTCGAACGCCGCCTCCTCCACCGCCAGCCCGCGACGCTGCGCACGGTCCCGGAGCAGCGCGCGCCTGCCGGCGTCATCCAGGGTCTGCAGCACGATTCGCGCGCATTGCGACAGCCGCGAGCGCAGGTCGGGAAGCACGATGCCCAGGGCATCCGGAGATACACGCGAGGTGTACAGCAGGTTCTGACGTGCCGACTTGGCGCGGTTGTGGAAATCGAACAGCGCCAGTTCGTCTGCGGCGTCGCCGGAAGCGGCCTCCAGCCCGTCCAGCGCGACCACTTCATAGGAGTCCAGTGATTCAAGCGCCTCGCGCACGCGTCCACTCGCCGATGCAAGGGGGACGTAGGCGGCACGCCTGCCCATTTCCCCGGCCGCAGCACAAAGCGCCAGGCAGAGATGGGTCTTGCCGGTACTGGGACCGCCGGCCAGGTAGACGCAGTCAGGCTGCTGCGCCATCGCCAGCAATCGCAGCTGGGGAAGCACACCCTCGGGCGCGTCGATGAAGCTTTCGAAGCGCTGGTCGGGCGGCGGCCGCAACGCCAGCGGAAGCTGGGGCACGCTCACTCGGAGGATCTATTGCGGCGGTTGTCCCCTATGACCGCGTCATCGTCCACGTAGGGATCGAGCAGGATCGCCTTGTGGTCACCGGCATAGAGGTGGCTTTCCGAATAGCGCTCGTTGGCGTAGCGCAGCAGCACGTTGGCCACCGCCGCCACCGGCAGCGCGACCAGCATGCCAAGGAAGCCAAACAGCTGACCACCGGCCATGATCGCGAAGATGATCGCCACCGGATGCAACCCGATCCGGTCGCCGACGATCCGCGGCGTCAGCACGTAGCTCTCCAGCAGCTGTCCTGCGGTGAACACGACCACCACCAGCAAGGCCAGCGTGAGCCCGCCGTCGGGCTGCAGGAAAGCCGCGACAAGCCCTAGCAGCAGTCCTACCGTCGCGCCCAGGTACGGCACGAAACTGATCAGACCCGCGATCATTCCGATCAGCAGTCCCAGCCGTAGCCCCACTACCGTCATGAAGATCGCATAGAAGGCGCCCTGGGCGACCATCACCAGGAACTGCCCGCGCAGGAAGGCGCCCAGCACGTCGCTCGATTCGCGGGCCAGGCGCGTGACGGTGGCGATGTGGTCGCGCGGCACCAGCGCCGCGACCCTTTGGACCAGCTTGTCCCAGTCGCGCAGGAAGTAGAACGTGAGGAAAGGCACCAGCACCAGGTTCAGCGCCCACGTGACGAGCGCGAAACCCGAGCGCGAAACGTAGCTGAAAAAGGACGCGGCCATGCCACCCGCCTCCTGCCAATGCTCGCGCAGCAGCAGGATCAGGCGCTGCGGATCGGTCCAACCCCCAAGCTCGATCCCCGTGCGTCCTTCCACCCACGGTACGGCTACCCCATAGAGCCAGGCCTGCAGCTTGGGCAGCGATTCGGACAGGGTCACGATCTGGCGTTCGATCATGGGCACCAGTAGAACCAAGGCAAGCGTAAGCACCAGCACCATCGACGCAAACACCAGCGTGACCGCCATCGGCCGCGACAGGCGCGAGCGCTGCAGCCGGTCGACCAGCGGATCACCAAGCCAGCCCAGCAGCGCGGCCACGGCGAAAGGGGTCAGGATCGGCGCCAGCAGCCACATGAGCGTGAGTACGCCCAGGGCCGCGGCAGCCCACTGCAGGCGACGCAGGAAGCGGGCAATCTCGAACTGCGGAGTATCGCTGGAGGACGGATTCATTTGACGAAGAAGACCGGCGGCTCGCCTTCGCCACCCGCAATGGGGCTGTCGTCGCCCAGCATGCGCCTGAAGCCCGACAAGCCGCTCAGCAGCTCGAGGTCCATTTCAAGCGTGTTCCCGACCGCACGGACCGGCGTGATCTTCCGCACCATAGTCATGCCCTGCAGTGCCGCGGACAGGCGCAGGAAATCGTCGGTGCTGTCGATGCCGCTGAAAACCACCCGGTAGGTGCCGGGAGGGCCGCTGCTGGGCGCCTTGGCATAACGCTTCATCAGCGCTTCGGCGGCGCCGTCGGCCCCTGCCGCCATTGCGCGGCGAGCATCGACATCGCTCGAACTCCACTTGGACAGAACCCGGCCGTCGTCCACGAAAATCCAATCAGCCGTCCAGCCGGCGTCAGCGCCCTTGGCCCGGTGGAGTTTGCCGATCAGCTGCATCAGCGGCCGGTAGCGAGCCGAAGCCCGCGCCACCGCGGCCGTGTCCTGGCGCCCTATGGCGCCCACCAGTACCTGCTCTGCCGCACTTCCGCTCGGTAACCCCAGTTGGAATCCACGCTCCACGGCCCGGTCCAGCAGAGGCCGCGCCGCGTTGGTCTGCGCAAGGCCTACCAGCCGCGGTCCGCTGCCGTCGTCGATCGCCAGCCACACCACCGGCTTGGGCCGTGGCTGCGGCCACACCGGAACGCCCAGGACGCTCATCAGCGAATCCACTTCCTCATCCTTGAAGCGCACGACCACCGTTGTGCGGAAGGTGGGCGCCCCGGTCGGCGACGTCCCCCGGTCCTGCCGGTAGTCGTAGCTGTCGACGTAGCGCTCGGCATTTCGCACTTCGGCGCCCACCCCGGGCCGATTGACCACGTTGCGGTCACCGCTCAGCTTGGCAAGCACCGACGCCAGCGCACGCGAAATCGCGTTCCTGCGCTCGGCTTCTCCCTGGCTGTTCACCGGGACCTCCGCCTCGTACAGACCCTGCGCTCCGGCGCGATCGCCCTCGGTGCGCACCGATTGGGCCAAGGCCACCGACGTCATCAACAAGTACAGGCAGGCGGCAGGGAGGAAAGCGGGTATTCGGCGCATCGTGCGTCCTTGTGTCCAGCGATTGCCCGGGACCTGCCGGGCCAACACTGTGAATTGTTGCCCGAATGCAGGCTTCAAGCCAACGCCACCCGTTCAGGACGGCCGAAGTCAGCGCTTATTCCCCTAAAATGCACGGTCCCGCTCCGCCACCGGCCCTCCTGTGACCCAGCCCGCCCCGCCCGCCTCCACTCCCATGACCTACCGCGAGGCAGGTGTCGACATCGACGCCGGCAATGCGCTGGTCGAGCGCATCAAACCGCTGGTCAAGCGCAGCTTCCGCCCTGAAGTGATGGGTGGCCTGGGCGGTTTCGGCGCGCTTTTCGACCTCTCGGGCAAATATCGCGAACCCGTGCTGGTTTCGGGCACCGACGGCGTCGGCACCAAGCTGAAGCTTGCCCAGCAACTGGGGCGCCATGACACGATCGGCATCGACCTGGTAGGCATGTGCGTCAACGACGTGCTGGTGCAGGGGGCCGAGCCGCTGTTCTTCCTCGACTACTTCGCCACCGGCAAGCTCGACATCGACACCGCCGCCGCGGTCATCGGCGGCATCGCGCGCGGCTGCGAACTGGCCGGGTGCGCCCTGATCGGAGGCGAGACGGCCGAGATGCCCGACATGTACGCGCCCGGCGAATACGACCTGGCCGGATTCACCGTCGGCGCCGTGGAGAAGTCCGCCTTGCTCGATGGCCGCAAGGTACGCGCAGGCGACGTGCTGGTGGGGCTTGCCTCCAGTGGCGCGCACTCCAATGGCTACTCACTGATCCGGCGCATCTTCGACCGCGCCGGGCGCCCGGGCGACCTCGACGTCGGGGGCGTGCCCCTGGTCGATGCGCTGATGGCGCCGACTGCGCTCTACGTGAAGCCGATGTTGACCCTGCTGAAGTCGCACGAGTTGCACGCCATGGCGCACATCACCGGTGGCGGGCTCAGCGAAAACATCATCCGGGTCATCCCCGAGGGGCTGGGGCTTGAGATCGACGCGACCTCATGGACGTTGCCGCCCTTGTTCGACTGGCTGCAGCGCGAGGGGAGCGTGGCCGACAGCGAGATGTGGCGCACGTTCAACTGCGGCATCGGCTTCGTGCTGGTGCTGGCGCCCGATCAGCTGCCCGCGCTGGAAGCCGATCTGGACAGCACAGGCCTGGCACACTGGCGCATCGGCGAGGTGGTCCCTGCACAGGGGGACCATCGCGTCCGTATCGGCTGAGGGAGCACCGGTGTCTGCCGTGGCCGTTTCGTCAGCTGCTCCGCTTCCCGGCGCCACCACGGGCCTCCGCAGGCAGCCACTTCGGGCATTCGCTTGACCACGTCGCGGCCGCGCATCGCCGTGCTGGCCTCCGGCGGCGGCAGCAACCTGCAGGCGCTGCTGGACGCCATTGGGCGCGGCGACCTGACGGCGGAGATCGTCGGCGTATTTTCCGACCGGCCCGCAGCACCGGCGCTGCTGCGGGTGGCGGAAGCGCTGCGCTGGAGTGTCGACGCCCGGATGCAGCCGGATCGAGGACAATTCGATTCGACACTCGCCGAGGCCGTGACCGGGGTACAACCCGACTGGATCATCTGCGCCGGCTACATGCGCATCCTCGGCAATGCGTTCGTGGAGCGGTTCCGCGGGCGGCTCATCAACATCCACCCGTCCCTGCTGCCGCGCCATCGCGGCCTGCGCACGCATGCCCGGGCCATCGCCGCAGGCGACACGCTGCACGGAGCCAGCATGCACTTCGTGATTCCTGAACTGGATGCGGGCAGCGTGATCGCCCAGGTGGAGATACCGATCCTGCAGGACGATTCAGCCCAGAGCCTTGCAGCGCGCCTGCTTCCGCTCGAACACACGCTGATGATGGCGGTGGCTCAGCTCTTGACCGCAGGACGCCTGTCTGAACACGATGGCAAGGCCCACCTCGATGGTCACGCCCTATTTAGACCCATGCGCCTAGATTTGCGCGGCACTCTTGCCCTGCCTTCCCGATAACCTGCTGCATGACCCTGCTCAACCGCCGCGTCCCACGTACCAACGGAGGCAGCGGCGAAACAACGAAACGACTTTCTGGGCTAGCCGATCGCGTGCCGACGCCAGTCCGGCGCCCCCGCCGCGAAAGCGGTACCGACACCATTGACCTCGGCTTGGTCGAATACAACGGAGTACAGGCACCATGAACATCAATACATTTTGCAAGTTCGGCAGCGTTGCCGTGGTGCTGGCCGCCGCCAGCAGCCAGGCCATGGCGGTCGAGCCATTCAGCGCCGACTACCGGGCCAGTGCCATGGGCATGCAGGGTGATGGACAGATGTCCATCACCTCCAAGGGCAACGACCGCTGGGAATACTCCCTGACCATCAACAACTCTCTCGTCGACATGAGCCAGAAGACGGTGTTCGATGAAAAAGGCGGCGTGCTGCGCCCGCTTTCGAGCACGGACCTCTCGCGGGTACTGATCAAGAAGAAGACGGTCAGCGCCGACTACAACTGGGACCAGAAGCAGGTGACCTGGAGCGGCGATGTGAAGCCCGGGCGTGCCGGGCCGGTGGCGCTGAACAAGGGCGACATGGACGCACTGCTGGTGAACCTGGCGATCGTGCGCGACGTGGCGGCAGGTAAGCCGCTCAAGTATAGGCTGGTCGAGAACGGCAAGGCGCGGCCGATGTCGTACAGCGTCGCGGGCAAGGAAAACATCACCATCGCTGGCCAGACCCGTGAAGCCACCAAGGTGGTGCGGACCTCGGGCAACAAGGAAACCATCGTCTGGATCGTCGCGGGCATGCCGGCCCCGGCGCGTATCCTGCAGCGCGAGGACGGACGCGACTCGATCGACCTGCAGGTGAAGTCGTTTCGCTGAGGCAACCGCGGTTCAAGTTGCAGAAAAAGCCCGGCATTGCCGGGCTTTTTCATTCAAGCCTGCTTATTCCGCTTTCGCCGCCGGTTCGAACTCGGTGCGGCAGTCCACTCGGATCGAGGTCGCCTCTCCGCGCCAATGGTAGGCGCTACACGCGCGCCGGCCTTCCCGGGTACGCTCGACGGCCACTGCGTGCCAGGCCTGCAGGATTTCCGTTCGGGTCACGGTGCCATCGCCGTCCCAGTCCATGTCGCTGGTCGGCATGCCGCTGATGCCGGCGACGGAGTTGAAGTACAACCATCCGGCCAGCGCCAGCACCAGCACCGCCAGTGCCAGCAGCGCGCGGCGCCGCACCGGCCTGCGGCGCCTGATGCTCTCGGTGCTGCGTCCGGCCATGGTCAGGAGATGCGACGGATGCTCGCGCCCAGGGCGCCGAGCTTTTCCTCGATGTTTTCGTAGCCGCGGTCGAGGTGGTAGATGCGATCGATGGTCGTGTCACCATCGGCCACCAGCCCGGCCAGGATGAGCGAGGCTGAGGCCCGCAGGTCCGTCGCCATCACCGGAGCGCCGCTGAGCTTCTCCACGCCGCGAACGATTGCGGTGTGCCCCTCTACGCGGATGTCCGCGCCCAGGCGCAGCAGTTCGTCGACGTGCATGAAGCGGTTCTCGAAGATCGTTTCGTTCATTACCCCCACCCCCTCGGCGATGCAGTTCATGGCCATGAACTGCGCCTGCATGTCGGTGGGAAACGCCGGATATGGCGCTGTGGTCAGGCTGACCGCGCGGGGCCGCTGGCCACGCATGTCCAGCGTGATGGTGTCTTCGGTGGTCTCGATGTGCGCACCGGCTTCGATGAGCTTGTCGAGCACCGCATCGAGCGTGTCGCCGCGAGCGCGGCGCGCGGTCACCCGCCCGCCGGTCATCGCCGCAGCAACCAGGAAGGTGCCGGTCTCGATACGGTCCGGCAGCACCGCGTGGCGCCCGCCCGACAGCCGCTCGACCCCACGCACCACGATCCGCGCGGTACCGGCGCCTTCGATGTCCGCGCCCAGAGCGATCAGGCAGTTCGCCAGGTCGGCAACCTCAGGCTCCATCGCGGCGTTCTCGAGCACCGTGGTTCCCTGGGCCAGGCACGCGGCCGCCATGACGTTTTCGGTGCCAGTGACGCTGACCATGTCGAACACGTAGCGCGCGCCCTTCAGCCGATTCGCGCTGGCCTTGATGAAGCCGTTCTCGACGACGATCTCCGCGCCCAGCGCCTGCAGTCCCTTGATGTGCTGGTCGACCGGTCGCGAACCTATGGCGCAGCCGCCAGGCAGCGACACTTCGGCCGCGCCGTGCCTGGCCAGCAGCGGACCCAGCACCAGGATCGATGCGCGCATCGTCCTGACCAGCTCGTACGGCGCCACGTGCTGGTTCACGGTACGCGGGTCGACCGTTATGGCGCTGCCCTTGGACAGCGTGCCCTCGTCGATGCTGATGCTGGCACCCAGTTCACCCAGCAGTTTCACCGTGGTGATCACATCGTGCAGGTGCGGCACGTTGGTGATCTCCACCGGCTCGTCGGCCAGCAGCGTCGCGCACAGGATGGGCAGCACCGCGTTCTTTGCACCGGAGATCGTGACTTCGCCGTTGAGCGGTTTGCCGCCGGTGACAACTATCTTCTGCATGGGCCTGGCTCTTTGCTGGGGTCGAGGAGATTGGGTCGAGGAGCGGCCCGGGGCACGTCCATGGGACGACCTCAGGGTTGGAATCCGGGGCGGCTAGCCCTGCTGTTCGGGCGTGATCGTGGTCAGCGCCAAGGCGTGGATCGCACCGCCCATCAGCTCGCCCAGGGTGGCGTAGACCATGCGGTGGCGTGCCAGTGGAAGCTTGCCGCGGAACGCCTCGCTCACCACCGTTGCCTCGAAATGCACTCCGTCGTCGCCGCGCACCTGCGCCTGCGCGCCCGGAAGGCCGGATTCGATCAGTTTGCGGATGGTTTCTGCGTCCAAGGCGCTTTCCTCCTAAAATGGCCGGTCATTCTACCTTCCACCGGCCCCGCGAATGATCCAGCCCGTTGCTCCCGCCGCTGTTTTCACCGTTGCCAGCCTCGCGGCCAGTGGCCGGCGCGTGGTTGAAATCGAAGCCAGGGCACTGGATGCACTGGCGCTGCGGATCGACGGTGCCTTCTCCACCGCTTGCCAGTTGATCCTGGACTGCAAGGGCCGCGTGGTCGCCATGGGCATGGGCAAGTCGGGGCACATCGCGCACAAGATCGCCGCCACTCTCGCCTCCACCGGCACTCCCGCGTTCTATGTCCATCCGGCCGAGGCCGGGCATGGTGACCTGGGGATGATCACCGACGCGGACGTCGTGCTGGCGCTGTCCTATTCGGGCGAGTCGGAGGAGATCCTGACCCTGCTGCCGGTGCTCAAGCGCCAGGGCAACAGCGTGATCGCAATGACCGGCAAGGTGGCATCGACCCTGGCGCGCGAGAGTGACCTGCACCTGGACGTCAGCGTGCCCGCCGAAGCGTGCCCGCTGGCACTGGCGCCGACCTCCAGCACCACCGCCTGCCTGGCCATGGGCGATGCGCTGGCGGTGGCGCTGCTGGAGGCGCGGGGGTTTACTGCCGACGACTTCGCCCGCTCGCACCCCTCCGGCAGCCTGGGACGCCGACTGCTGCTCCACATCACCGACGTGATGCACAGCGGCAACGATGTTCCGCGCGTGGGGCCGGAAGCGACGCTCAGCGAGGCACTGGTGGAAATGAGCCGCAAGCGCCTGGGCATGACCGCGGTGGTCGATGCGCAGGACCGCCTGCAGGGACTCTTCACCGACGGCGATCTTCGACGCACGCTCGACAACCAGGCACTGGACGTGCGCACGGCGATGATCGCCGAGGTGATGACCCGCCAACCTCGCACCATCGCGGCAGATCAGCTCGCGGTGGAGGCGGCACGCATGATGGAGGTGCACAAGATCAGCGGCCTGATCGTGGTCGATAATGCAGGTCGCGTGGTCGGCGCATTGAATGTTCATGACCTGTTGCGCGCCCGCGTGGTCTAAGGGAACCCCGATGGATTACCTTCCCGCAAGCGTCGTCAGCGCCGATGTCCGAGAGCGCGCCGCCAGCATCAGGCTCGCGTGCTTCGATGTCGATGGCACCCTCACCGATGGGCGCCTGCATATCGACAACGAGGGCCGCGAGTCGAAATCCTTCCACGTGCTCGACGGACAGGGCCTGGTGTTGCTGCGCCGCTCAGGCGTGGCGGTGGTGCTGATCACTGCGCGCACCGGCCAGGCGGCGCAGAAGCGTGCGGCCGAACTCGGGGTCGAGGTGTACACCGGCGCCAAGGACAAGCTGGCACAGGTGCGGCTGCTGTGCGAGAAGCACTCGGTCGACCTGCGGCAGGTGTGTTTCATGGGCGACGATCTTCCAGACCTGGGCGCCCTTGCCGCCGTTGGCCTTGCAGTAGCACCTTCCAATGCGCACCCGTGGATCCTGCCGCGCACGCACTGGCAAACCCGTGCTGCCGGCGGTAGCGGCGCGGCGCGCGAGCTGTGCGACCTGATCCTGGACGCGCAGGGGCATGTGGATGCGCTGCTTGAGGAATGGACACGATGAGCTGGCGATTGGGGTTGGGTTTGCTGCTGCTGGCGGCTGCGCTTCTGAGCGGCTGGTCGGCGTGGAAGCAGCGCGACGTGCCCGAGCCCCAGTCGGTATCGACGGCGCGCTCGGATTACCTCATGCGCGACTTCGAGATGATCAGCCTGGACGAAGGCGGCAAGGAATCGGTCACCCTGCGCGCACCGGAAATGCAGCGTGACGCCGGTGACCAGACCTTCCGCATCGAGACCCCGCTTTTCCTGCTGCCCGACGCCGACGGAGCGCACTGGGAAATGCGCTCCGTCGAAGCGTGGGTAAGCCCGAAGGGCGACGAGATCCGGCTGCAGGGGGACGTGGTGGGCACCAGCCCGCAGAACGCCGCGATACCCACGCGCCTCACCACCGAGCGTCTGAATGTATTCCCACGGCGCAACCTGGCCACCACACCGGAGAAGGTAACCATTACGCGACCGGGTTCTATACTCAGCGGCGTCGGGTTCGAAACCAATACCCAGACCAAGCAATACACGTTCAAGTCACAGGTGGAATCACGTTATGAACCAAGTGCGCTACGTTAGCCTTTTCGCTGTCGCCTGCATGGTGATGGTCCCGATGATGGCAATGGCCAAGTCGTCTGACCGCAGCAAGCCCATGACCATCGATGCCGGCGGGCAGACGGGCAGCATCGAAGGCTCCGGGACAACAGTCCTGAGTGGAGGCGTGGTGGTGGTGCAGGGCACGCTGGAGGTGCGCTCGACGCGTGGCGAGATCGTGATGCGGAACAACGACATTTCCCGCGTCATATTCACTGGCTCCCCCGCCACGCTCAAGCAGCAGATGGAGGACGGCACGCCCATGACCGCCATCGCCGAGCGCATCGATTACGACATGGCCAACGAGGTGGTGACCTTCATGGGAAACTACTCCATCACCTCGCCCAAGGGCTCCAACAGCGGGCAGAAGATGGTCTACAACCTGCGTACGGGCAACATGCAGGGCGGCGGCGACGGGACGCGCGTGCGCACCGTGATCCAGCCTCGGCAGCAGGCCACGCCCAGAGCCGAAGGCGCCAACTGATGCTGGTGGCGCAAGGCCTGCGCAAGCACTACCAGCAACGCGAGGTGGTGGCCGACTTCGGCCTGACCCTGGATGCGGGTGAGGTAGTGGGACTGCTGGGGCCCAATGGCGCCGGCAAGACCACCTGCTTCTACATGATCGTCGGCCTGGTCTCGGCCGATGCGGGCAAGATCGAACTGGACGGTCGCGACATCACCGGCGAGCCCATGTACAAGCGCGCGCAGCTGGGGGTGGGCTACCTGCCGCAGGAGCCGTCGGTGTTCCGCAAGTTGACCGTGGCCGACAACATCCGGCTGGTCCTGGAGCTGCGCAAGGACCTGGACGCGGCGGGCGCGGAGCGCGAGCTGGCCTCCCTGATGGAAGAGCTCCAGGTGACCCACGTCGCCGACCAGCTGGGCGCAAGTCTCTCGGGCGGCGAGCGCCGGCGCTGTGAGATCGCCCGGGCGCTGGCCGCAAAGCCGCGCCTGATGCTGCTGGACGAGCCTTTTGCCGGCGTGGATCCCATTTCGGTAGGGGAGATCCAGCGCATCGTGAAGCACCTCAAGGATCGCGGGATCGGCGTGCTGATCACCGACCACAACGTACGCGAGACCTTGGGAATCTGCGACCGGGCGTATATCCTCAACGAAGGCAGTGTTCTGGCGCAGGGGGCACCGGACGCGCTGCTCGCCAATCCGGATGTGCGGCGCGTGTACCTGGGGGATACCTTCCGCCTCTGATGCACGCCTCACGGCCGGCGGCCGTGACATACCGTGCAACCGGATTGCGGAATGAAGCCACGCCTCCAGACATCGCTGGGCCAGCAACTCGTCATGACGCCACAGCTGCGTCAGGCAATTCGCCTGCTGCAGATGTCCACGGCCGAGCTCGAACTGGAAATCACCGAGGCCGTCGAGACCAATCCCCTGCTGGACTGGGCCGATGGCGATGCGCCCGTCGACGATGCGCCAGGCCAGGACACGCCCCCCGAGGAAGCGAGCGAGCAGGACGACTCGTCGCAGGTCGATGACTGGTCGACCGACGACGGCCCGTGGTCCACGGGCAGCGGCTCCAGCAGCGGCGGCTCCTTCGATGACGACGACAACGGGTCGGCCGCCGAACGCGTGGCCGAGCCGGAAACTCTGCGCGACCATCTCCTCTGGCAGCTGCATCTTTCGCACCTGACGCCGCGCGATCGCGGCATCGGGGCTGCGCTGATCGACGCACTGGACGACGACGGCTACCTGCGCGTACCGCTTTCGGAAATCGCCGAAGGACTGCAGCCGGAAATCATGGCCGCGCAGGAAGGCGAGATCCTGACCGTACTTCACCAGCTGCAGTGCTTCGACCCGGTGGGGATCGCGGCGCGCAACCTGGCAGAGTGCCTGCATCTGCAGCTGGCCCTGCTCAGCGACGAGACCCCCGGCAAGGCGCTGGCCCTGCAGATCGTCGATGGTGCGTCGCTGGAGCGCCTGCCCAAGAGCGGGGTTGCCGGCCTCGCCGCCGAACTCAAGGTGCCGGTGCCCGAGATGGAGGCGGTTGTCCAGCTGCTGCGAACCCTCGATCCCAAACCCGGCGCCCAGGTAGGCGATCTCTCGCAGGGCACCTACGTGGTCCCCGACTGCGTGGTGTGGCGCCGGCGTGGCGTATGGTGCGCCGCACTGGCCAGGAACACGCTTCCACGGGTCACCATCCACTGCGGCTATGAGCAGATGATCCGCCAGTGCGGCGAAAGCGACGCGGGCTACCTGAAAGGGCACCTGCAGGAGGCGCGCTGGCTGCTGAAGAGCCTCGAAGCGCGCGGCGACACGCTGCTGAAGGTCACGCGCTGCCTGCTACGCCAGCAGGCGGGCTTCCTGGAGTTCGGGGCGCAGGCGCTGCGCCCGCTGACGCTGCGCGAAGTCGCTGGCGAAGTCGGGCTGCATGAATCGACCGTTTCGCGCGCGATTGCCCGCAAGTACGTGCGCACGCCGCGTGGAACACTGCCACTGCGCGCATTCTTCGCCTCGGGTGTGAGCAGCGAGGGCGGTGGAGAAACGTCCAGCATAGCGATCCAGTCCATGATCCGTCGCCTGATCGATGCCGAGAACCCCCGCAAGCCACTGTCCGACGCCAAGCTCGCCGAGTTGCTCAAGAGCGCCGGCGTGCCGGTGGCGCGGCGCACGGTGGCGAAGTATCGTGAGGCCATGGACATCCTGTCCTCTCACGAACGGGTTCGCATCGGCTGATCGTCGCTACCCCGCAGGTTGTATCCGCACGATTACAGGAGGCAGGAACTTCATCCGATCATCAGCACTCACAGACGAGGATGTTTGATCCGCGGACCACGCGGCCCATTGGACACTGAGGAGTCAACACGATGCGTATCGAGACCCGCGGCCAGCAGCTCGAAGTCACCCCCGCCATGCGGGAGTACGTCGAAAACAAGTTCAAGCGCCTGGAACGGCACTTCGACCAGCCACTCGACATCCGCACCCAGTTGGGAATACGCAAGCCGGACTTCGTCGCCGAAGCCACCCTCAGTCTCTCCGGCCGCACGCTGCACGCCGACGCCGGTGCCCAGACCATGTACGCCGCGATCGACATCCTGGCCGACAAGCTGGACCGGCTGTTGCTCAAGCACAAGCAGAAGAAGATCGACAAGCAGCGCGGACCGCGTGGCGAGAACGCGGATTGAAGGTGGCTCGTGCTGCAGTGATGCGTGGATCTTCCACGCTGCCTGCGGCGGCGGCCCTGCCCGGAGCCGATGATCCCGCGGGCCACCCCTGCACCAGTGGAAGCGCATGAACGAAAGCATCACCGCACGCGATCTCTTCGACCAGCAGAAGGAACGCCTGAGCCTGCGCTGGCTTGCCGGGCGCAAGGGTGCTGACCGGGAGCTCTCCCCCGGCGAGACCGCCGCCCGGCGACCATCGCTGGCCGGCTATCTCAACACCATCTATCCCAACAAGGTCCAGATCCTGGGCAGCGAAGAGCTCTCGTGGATGGACTCGCTGGATTCGCGCCAGCGCTGGGAAACCATCCAGCGCATCGTCCAGTACCGCCCGCTGGCGCTGGTGATCAGCAAGAACCAGTCCTGCCCGGAGGATCTTCGTGACGCCGCCGAGGAATCGGACACGCCGCTCTGGACCTCACCCAACCGCGGACACGAGCTGCTCAACCATCTCTCCTATCACCTGGCGCGCACGCTGGCTCCGCGGGTGACGCTGCACGGTGTGTTCATGGAGATCTACTCGATCGGCGTGCTGATTACCGGGGAGGCCGGTTCGGGCAAGAGCGAACTTGCACTGGAGCTGCTCAGCCGCGGGCACCGACTGGTCGCCGACGACGCTCCTGAATTCACCCAGATCGCGCCCGACGTGCTCGACGGCACCTGCCCTGAACTGCTGCAGGACCTGCTGGAAGTGCGCGGGCTGGGCGTGCTGAACGTACGCGACATGTTCGGCGATACGGCGGTGAAGAAGAACAAGTACCTGCGGCTGATCGTGCACCTGACGCGACCGATGACCGAACCCAACCCGCACGGCTACGAACGACTCACCGGTGACAGCGGCACGCGTCACGTGCTGGACCTGGACGTTCCATTGATCACGCTCCCGGTGATGCCCGGGCGCAACCTGGCGGTGCTGGCGGAAGCCGCGACGCGCCTACACATCCTGCGCACCAAGGGCATCGATCCGGCTGCAATGTTCATCGCGCGGCACAGCAACCTGCTCGAGCGGAGCGTTCCTTGAACATGACCGCCGCTGGCGAGAACCCGGAGGCGCTGAACACGGCGACCACCGTGGTGATCCTCAGTGGCCTGTCGGGTTCGGGCAAGTCGGTGGCGCTGAAGACGTTCGAGGATCTGGACTACTACTGCGTGGATAACCTACCCGTGCAACTGCTGCCGGCGTTCGTCCGCAGCCTGATGCGCGACGACGTCCTGTCGCATAAAGTGGCGGTCGGCATCGACGTGCGCAACCGGCACAACGACCTGTCCAAGCTAGTCCACTGGCGAGCACAACTGACCGAGCTGGGCCTGACCGGCAGCCTGGTGTTCTTCGATGCGAGCGATACGGTGCTGCTGCGGCGCTACTCCGACACCCGGCGCCGGCACCCGCTGTCGCACGCGGGGCTTTCCCTGACAGAAGCCATTGCGCGCGAGCGCGAAGTGACCGCGCCGCTGCGCAATGACGCCGATGTTGTCATCGATACCTCCGCGCTCAACGTGCACCAGCTGCGCCGCAGGATCATCACCTCCTTCGCCAGGGAACATGGCACGTCGCTGTCGCTGCTGTTCGAATCGTTCGCATACAAGCGAGGCGTGCCTGGCGATGCGGATTTCGTGTTCGACGCCCGGGTCCTGCCCAATCCGCACTGGATTCCCGGCCTGCGTCCGTTTTCCGGCCGCGATCCGGAAGTCCGTGAGTACCTTTCCACCCAGCCGGAGGTGGCCGAATACGTCGACCAGGTGAACGCCTTCCTCGACAACTGGCTGCCGCGGCTTCGAGGCGAGACCCGGAGCTACGTGACCATCGCCATCGGCTGCACCGGCGGAAGGCACCGCTCGGTGTACCTGGCCGAGACGCTGGCCCAGCATGCGCGCGAGCAGGGCTGGGAAGAAGTGAGCACGTTCCACCGCGAACTGGAGTGAAAAACGGCGCCGACCCGGGCGCCGCCACCCTGGCCGCGATGTTGCAGGCGGCTCGCCCGGCTTCCAGCCGGTCACGCCGGTCTGTTAACGTTCTCACATGGCCTGCGGCATCCTCCTGGTAACCCACCCCGGCGTCGGCGCCTCACTGCTGGCCGTCGCCACGCACCTGCTTCGCCAGCTGCCGCTGAAGACCGAAGCGTTCGAGGTGCCTTTCGATTCCAACCTTGAAGACCTGCTGCCGAGTGCTTCGGCGGCAATGCGGCGGGTCGATGCGGGCGAAGGCGTCCTGGTGCTGACCGACCTCTATGGCGCGAGCCCCAGCAACCTTGCAGCGCAGCTTTCCAGGCCCGGGACGCCGGTACGACGGGTGTCCGCATTGAGCCTGCCGATGCTGCTGCGGGTCATGAACTATCCGGAACAGGGACTCGATGAATTGCCGGCGACTGCGGCGGCCGGCACACGCAATGGAGCGATCTTCGACGATGCTTGAGAAAGAACTGATCATCAGCAACCGGCTGGGCCTGCACGCGCGCGCCACCGCCAAACTTGTCCAGCTGCTTGCCGGCTATCGCTGCAACGTGACCATCGCGGCCAAGGGGCGCGAGGTCAACGCCAAGAGCATCATGGGCGTCATGCTGCTGGCCGCTGGCCAAGGCACCCCCGTGAAGGTGCGGGTCGATGGCGACGACGAGGCCGCGGCGATGGACGCGATCCAATCGCTGTTCGAGCGCCGGTTCGACGAGGACAGCTGACCGGTGCGGGTGCACTTCACCGGCCACGGCGCCTCGCGCGGAAGCGCGCTGGGCCGCGCGCGGGTGCGGCTGCCGCACGTGCTGGAAGTCACCGAGCAGCGCATCCCGGCCAGCGCCGTGGAGAAGGAGGTCGCGCAGCTGCGCGAGGCAGTGGACGCGACCCGCGCCGAGATGCAGGCGCTCCGCGAAAAACTGCACGGCGCGCTGGCCAAGGAGGTGGGCGAGTTCCTGGACCTGCACGCCCTGCTGCTGGACGATCCCGAACTCCTTTCCGGCCTGCATGAGCTGATCCGCACCGGGCACTACAGCGCCGACTACGCGCTGCGCCTGCAGCGCGACCGGCTGGCCGCGGTATTCGAGGCGATGGACGACGCCTACCTGAAGAGCCGCATGGATGACCTCGACCATGTCATCGGCAGGATCCATGCGCACCTGCACAAGCGGCCGGGCGGTCCGAAGGGGGTCGCCGGCGAGATACTGGTCAGTGACAACGTGGCCCCCTCCGAGCTCGCCCAGCTGCAGGCACAGGGCGTGGTGGCAATCGTCACCGCCGCAGGCAGCACGCTCTCGCACAGCGCCATCCTGGCGCGCAGCCTGCACCTGCCACTGATCGTGGGAGCGCCACAGGCGCTGCTCAAGGTGAATGACGGCGACGTCCTGACCGTCGACGGCAGCAGCGGCCTGGTGATCGTCGAACCCGATGCCGGGGACCTGCGCCAGTACCGGCAGCGACTGCGCGACGTGGCGCGTGAACAGCGTGACCTCGACCGGCTCCGCACCAAGGCCACGCGCACCCTCGACGGCACCGATATCGTGCTGCTTGCCAATGCCGAGTCGCGCGACGACATCGCCCGCGCACATGCGCTGGGCGCCAGCGGCCTGGGTTTGTATCGCACCGAGTTCATGTTCCTCCAGCGCCACGAACTGCCCAACGAAGAGGAGCAGTTCCACACCTACCGCGACGCGGTGCTTGGCATGAGCGGCCGACCGGTGACCATTCGAACCCTCGACCTGGGCGCCGACAAGGCCGACCTCACCGGACTGGTGCTGGACAACGAAGACAACCCTGCACTGGGGTTGCGCGGCGTGCGCCTGTCGATGGCCAACGAGCGCGTCTTCGACACCCAGCTGCGGGCCATGGTCCGCGCCTCCGGGTACGGTCCGGTCCGGATCCTGGTGCCGATGGTCAGCTGCCGCGAGGAAATGCTGGCGGTGCGCCGCAAGCTGCGGGTGATCGCGCGCGATCTGCGCAGCCAAGGGCATGAGATCGCCGAGTCCCTGCCGCTGGGAGCCATGATCGAGGTGCCCGCGGCCGCCATTTCGATGCACAGCTTCATCGACCTGGTGGACTTCGTGTCGGTCGGCACCAACGATCTGGTCCAGTACCTGCTGGCGGCCGACCGCAACAACGACGCGCTCGCCGAACTGTATTCACCCCTGCACCCGGGGGTGTTGCGCCTGCTCCGGCACGTCCTCAACATCGGGATCGAGCATCGCGTGCCGGTGGCGGTATGCGGCGAGATGGCCGGCGATCCGCTGATGACGCCGCTGCTGCTGGCCCTTGGGCTGTGCGAATTCAGCCTGCATCCAGCCACCCTGCTGGAGGTGCGCAAGGTCATCCGCGACGTCGACCTGCCTGCGCTGCGGGCGCGTGGTGCCAAGCTGCTGCAGGCCCGGGACCGCGCCGGCATCGAGCGCTGGATGGCCGCCGCGACACTGTAGGAGCAGGCCCTGCCCGCGAAGCGCTTACCCAGTCCTTGGCAATAGCCTCGCAGGCAGGGCCTGCTCCTACACAAGCACGGCAGCGCGGGCGATAATGCTGCGATGAACACTTGATCCGCCGCGTCTGTCCCGGAGCGCGGCTCTCACCTTCCGGAGTCGCGCTTGGCTGAAGCCGTTCGCCACGACAAGACCGCGCGCCAGCTGCGTATGCTCTCCGACGCCCTGGACAGCGGCCGGCTGGGACCCGTGCGCCGGCTGGTCAACACCCTCAATCCGGCGGAGATCGGCAACCTGCTGGAGTCGCTGCCGCCGGGCAAGCGCGAGGTGGTGTGGGGCCTGGTCGATCCCGAGGACGACGGCGAAGTGCTGGTGCACGTCGGTGACGAAGTGCGCGAGAGCCTGCTGGCCGACATGGACCCGGACGAGATCATCGCCGCGGTCGAAGACCTCGACATCGACGACCTGGCCGACCTGGTCCAGGACCTGCCCGATACGGTCATCGACGAAGTCCTCAAGTCGATGGACCGCGAGAACCGCGAGCGGCTGGAACAGGTCCTGTCCTACCCGGAGGACACCGCCGGCCGCCTGATGAACCCCGACGTGGTGACGGTGCGCGCCGACGTCACGGTCGAAGTGATCATGCGGTTCCTGCGCCTGCGCGGTGAACTGCCCGAACACACCGACCACCTGTACGTGGTCAGCCGCCGCCACCAGCTGATCGGCTGGGTGGCGCTGCAGGACCTGGTGACGTCCGAGCCCGGAACCCAGGTCAACCGCCTGATCGACGATGGCCTCACCTCCATCCACGTCAGCGAGTCGGCCGAAGGCGTGGCCCGCCAGTTCTCCGACCACGACTGGGTCTCTGCCCCGGTCGTTGACGACAACAACGTGCTGCTGGGCCGCATCACCGTCGACGACGTGCTCGACATCATCCGCGAGCAGGCCGAGCACCAGGCCCTGGGCGCGGCCGGCCTGGACGAGGACGAGGACCTGTTCTCGCCGATCCTCCGCGCCGTGCGCGGACGCGTGGTGTGGCTGGGGATCAACCTGCTCACCGCGTTCCTGGCGGCCTTCGTGATCGGGCGCTTCGAGGCGACTATCGAGCAGATCGTCGCCCTGGCCGTGCTGATGCCGATCGTGGCCGGCATTGGCGGCAACGCAGGGGTGCAGGTGCTGACCCTGATGGTGCGTGGCCTGGCGCTGGGTCAGGTGGGCAGCAGCAACGCCGGCATCCTGCTGTGGAAGGAGGTGCGCGTGGCGGTGATCAACGGCCTGCTGATCGGCACGCTGGTGGGCGCCGTTGCGCTGGTGTGGTTCGGCGACTGGCTGCTGTCGCTGGTCATCGCCGCCGCGCTGCTGATCAATGTGTGCTCGGCCGCCCTGGCCGGGGTGCTGGTGCCGCTGTTGCTGCGGCGCATGAACGTGGACCCGGCCGTTGCCGGCCCGGTGGTGGTGACCGCGGTGACCGACGTGATCGGGTTCTTCAGCTTCCTTGGCCTGGCGACGGTGGTGCTGCTGAATTGAAGCTGCCCTCGAGCGGGCTTGCGGAATCTTGACGACGCCGCGCGCAGCATGTGGCCAACCCACGTGGATCAAAGAGACCAACGATGTCGCCTTTCGCAGGATTGCTGGCCCTCATGATGGTGTCCCCCGGTGCCGCGCCGATGCCGCCTGGGCACATGGCGCCAGGGCAGTTCGTGAAGCATGAGCTCAGCCACGCAGGCACGACGTACCGATATCAGGTGTTCGTGCCGTCGCGCCACGCCGGTCCCGTGCCGCTGCCGGTGATCCTGTTCCTGCACGGTTCGGGCGAGCGCGGCGATGACGGAGCGAAGCAGGTCGAAGTGGGGCTGGGGCCATACCTGCGGGAAAACCTCAGCGATTTCCCGGCGCTGGTAGTGTTCCCCCAGTCACCTGAAGGCGAATCCTGGGACGGGAACACGGCTGAAGCAGCGCTGGCGGCCCTGGAAGCAAGCGTTGAAACCTACGGCGGCGACCGCAAGCGCGTGTACCTGAGCGGCATCTCGCGCGGTGGCTATGGCACCTACTCGATCGCCATGGAGCATCTCTCGCGCTTCGCTGCACTGGTGCCGGTGTGCGGCGGCATCACCTCGCCAAGGCAGCGCGAGCCCCTGCAGGTGCAGGCGGCAGCCGGCAAGGCCGATCCGTTCGAAGCGGCGGCCCGGCAGCTCCACGACGTCCCCACCTGGATCTTCCATGGCGCGCAGGACGACGTCGTGCCGCCGCAGTCCAGGCGGATGTTCGCGGCGCTGCAGGCGGCCGGCGGCGACGTGCACTACACCGAGTTCCCCGAGGCGAACCACAATGCATGGGATGCGGCCTATCGGCATGATCCGATGTGGGCGTGGCTGTTCGCGCAGCGGCTTCCCTAGGAACCCTCGGACATGGCCGAGATCATCAGCGACTACTTTTCACCCGGATGGCGAGAGCGGGCCGTCGAATGCCCCTGCGGTTGGTGCGGTGCCAGCCGTGGAATGCGCATGCAGCTGCAGGAGACAGTGACCGACTACGCGTGCGCTCAGTGCGACGCCACGCTCCTCATCGTCACCCACCCCGACCTGGACCTGGTGAGGCGCGCCGCGGCCGCCGGGAACGAGGAAGCGCGCATGCAGCTGGAGATCGTGGAGGAAGCACAGCGGCATTTCGGGACACAACCCTCCTCACCCGAGTGAGTCAGGCAGGATCAGCCCAGCAGGGCTTCGAGCACGGCCATCCGGATCGCCACTCCGTTGCTCACCTGTCGCAGCACCAGTGACTGCGGTCCGTCGACGACCTCTTCGGTGATTTCCACGCCCCGGTTGACCGGCCCTGGGTGCAGGACTACCGCATCGGGAGCCGCCCGCCGCAGGCGAGCAGCGGTGAGTCCGAAGGCACGGTGGTAGTCCTCCAGCGACGCTACGAGTCCTTCCTCCATGCGCTCGCGCTGAAGCCGTAGCATCATCACCGCGTCGACCCCGTCCAGCATCGAGTCGAAGTCCTCACCAGTGACGCAGCCGGCAAGGGTGTCGTCGTCGGGCAGGAGCGCAGAAGGCCCGCAAACGCGGATCTCGCCGGCACCCAGCGTACGCAGGGCCTGCAGGTCCGAACGCGCCACCCGCGAATGACGCACGTCGCCGACCATCAACACCTTGAGCCGGGAGAAATCGGGTCCCTTGGACTGGCGCAGGGTCAGCATGTCGAGCAATCCCTGGGTGGGGTGGCTTTGCCGCCCGTCGCCGGCGTTGATCACGGTCGTACCCTCGCCCGCGTGGGCGGCGAGCATCTCGGCGGCACCGTCCTCCGGATGGCGAACCACGAATCCGCGCACGCCCATCGCCTCCAGGCTCTTCAACGTGTCCAGGGCGGTTTCACCCTTGCGTGCCGAAGAGCTGGAGGCATCGAAGTTGACGACGTCCGCGCCCAGGCGCTGGGCGGCGATCTGGAACGAACTGCGGGTGCGGGTGGACGGCTCGAAGAACAGGGTGCAGATGGTGGTTCCGCACAGCGTGCTGCGCTTCTGCGTTCGTCCCATCGCCGCGTCACGAATGTTGCCGGCGCGGTCCAGCAGCGCGCACAGCTGCTCGCGCGACAGCCCCTGCAGGGTCAGCAGGTGGCGCATGCGTCCGTCGGCGTCGAAAGCTTGGGTCATTTCAAATCCCTGTCCAGAGTCATGTCGTGGTTGATTCGCTAACCGTTCCCTATACTGCCGGCATGGTTGCAGTGGGCATGAGTCGAGGCACCCTGCTCAGATCTGCACCGCATCCTGGGGCGCGGCAAGCCAGCGCTCGATGATCACCGCCGCAGCAACCGCATCCAGCGCCGCGGCGTCGCGCCGGCGCTTGCGCCCGTCCGCCCGGTCCAGTGCGAATCGCTGCGCCGCCTCGATCGAACTGGAGCGCTCATCCACCAGTACCACCGGCAGCAGGTAGCGCGCCTGCAGTTCGCGCGCGAACGCATGGGCGCGCTTGCGGATAGGCTGGTCCCCGCCGTCCAGGGTCATGGGGTCGCCCACCACCAGCCCATCCGGACGCCACTCCTGGCGCAGCTTGTCGATGGCAGCCCAGTCGGGGCCATGGCCGTGCACGTCGATGACTGCCAGCGCCCGAGCGCCCACGCCAAATGCACTGCCCACGGCCACGCCGATGCGACGCGCTCCCACGTCGAAACCCAGCACCGTACCGTCAAGTTTCAACGCTGTGCTCCCCGGGCATCCGGGAGCGCGACCAGCCGCACCTCCGTCTGCCTTTCGGCCTCGCTCCTGGACCACATCACGCGTGTCCGCTGTAGTCGGTCATGCGCGACATATCGACGCCAATGCGACCGCCTGCGGCTAGCCATCGCTGCTCCAGCGGCAGGTCGAACAACAGTTCATTGTCGGCCGGCGCGGTCAGCCAGATGTTCTCGCCCAGCTCGAGTTCGAGCTGGCCGGCGCTCCAGCCGGCACAGCCCAGGGCCACCACCACGTGCTCAGGACCTTCACCCTCGGCCATGGCCTCGAGAATGTCGCGCGATGTGGTCAGCGACAGCCCCGCGCCGATCGACACTGTGGAATCCCAGCGCCGGTCCCCGTCGTGCAGCACGAAGCCGCGTTCCGGCAGCACCGGTCCACCGCTGAGCACCAGCTGCCGCGCCATGTGCTCGTCATGCGGTGCCAGGCTCATCTGGGTCAGCACGTCACCCAGTGTGTATTCGGATGCGCGGTTCACGATCACGCCCATGGCGCCGTCCTCGTCGTGTTGGCAGATCAGCGCCACGCCTCGTTCGAAGTGCGGGTCATGCAGCGCCGGCAGCGCTACCAGCAACTGGTTGGAGAAGGTGTTGGAATGTTCGGGCATGCCGGTCATTCTAGCCCCACCGCGTTAAGCGCAAGACATATCCCGCGCCTGCGACAGGGATGATTCAATGCGCTGCTGCGGCCGGGGCGGAACCCGCAGATCGATCGTTGGTAATGGAGGCCTATTGGCCGCGCATGGAGCGCATGAGCGCATGAGCGCATGCGAGACCATGGACCAGAGCGACGGCTGCGGACCGACCGCTTCCACCGGCTGGTAAGCCTGAATGGCTGCCACGAGGCATTCTCCGCTGCATCAGTGCAGCAATGGAGACAGCTCACGCCTGCTTCCCAGGGCCCGCGATGCGCCCGCACCGCGTGAGCGCGTGCAGACGCTCAAGCTTCCGACAAGGCGCAGCCGCCCACCGCCAGCGCCGCCGGAAGGAGGCGAGCACAATCGAACTCGAGCTTGAGGTCAGCGAGGTGATCGGCGCGGTTCACGCCATGGTTCACGATCGCCATGGGAATGCCCCGCTCATGCGCCTGTCGTGCAAAGCGGTAGCCTGAATAGACCATCAGCGAAGACCCCACCACCAACAGCCCATCGGCGGCGTCGAGGGCAGCTCGAGCCGTTTCGTAACGCGCCCGGGGAACGCTCTCGCCGAAGAACACCACGTCCGGCTTCAGCATCCCGCCGCAGGCCTGGCAGGGAAGCACGTCAAAGCTGGAAAAATCGAGGCCCTCCAGATCCGCGTCACCGTCGGGTGCGAACCCTGCGGTGAGGCCGGCCCACCCGGCGTTCGCCTCGCGCAGCCTGCACTGAAGCACCGAGCGCGGCTCGCGGCTCGTGCACTGCAGGCACACCACTTTGTCCAGCCGGCCGTGCAGGTCGATGACGTCCGCACTGCCTGCCTGCTGGTGCAGGCCGTCCACGTTCTGGGTGAGCAACTGCAGCAGCCTTCCGTGCGCCTGCCATTGCGCAAGCGCCGCGTGGGCCGGGTTGGGCCGGGCCTGCTCGATCATGGGCCAGCCGATCAAGCTTCGCGCCCAGTAGCGGGCGCGCACCAGTGGATCACCGACGAATGCCTGGTAGGTCACCGGCTGCGCGCGCTTCCAATGTCCGTCGGCATCGCGGTAATCCGGGATCCCCGAAGCGGTACTGCAGCCGGCCCCGGTGAGCACGAATACCCTGCGCAGCGGGGCCAGCCACTGCCGGAGGCGAAGCGCTTGGGACTCCAGATCGATCGGCGCGGCCGTTGCCATTTCCTGATTTTACCGCCCCACGGAAAAGGGGCGGTTGCCCGCCCCTTCATCGCCACGCCGCTGCGCTGATCAGCGTGCTTCGGCCACTTCCACTCCGTCCATGCCCTGGGCCAGGGTGCGTGCGTCGCCGCCCTGGGCGAGCTTGATGCGCAGGCGCACCTCGTTCTGCGAGTCGGCATGGCGCAACGCGTCTTCGTAGCTGATCTCGCCGGCCTGGTAGAGATCGAACAGGCTCTGGTCGAAGGTCTTCATGCCCAGGTCGGTGGACTCCTTCATGACTTCCTTGAGCTTGTGGATCTCGCCCTCGCGGATGTAGTCCTGGATCAGTGGAGTGCCGAGCATGATCTCCATGGCCACGCGACGCGCCTTGCCATCGGGCGTGGGGATCAGCTGCTGGGCGACCACGCCCTTGAGGTTCAGCGACAGGTCCATCAGCAGCTGGTTGCGGCGGTCTTCGGGGAAGAAGTTGATGATGCGGTCCATCGCCTGGTTGGCGTTGTTGGCGTGCAGCGTGCACAGCACCAGGTGTCCGGTCTCGGCGAAGGCGATGGCGTGGTCCATGCCTTCGCGGGTGCGCACCTCGCCGATCATGATCACGTCCGGTGCCTGGCGCAGGGTGTTCTTCAGCGCGGCGTCCCAGCTGTCGGTATCGATGCCGACCTCGCGCTGGGTGATGATGCAGCCCTCGTGCTTGTGCACAAACTCGATCGGGTCCTCGATGGTGATGATGTGACCGGTCGAGTTCTGGTTGCGATACCCGATCATGGCGGCCAGCGAGGTCGACTTGCCGGTACCGGTGGCGCCCACGAAGAGGATGATGCCGCGCTTGGTCATCGCCAGCGTCTTGATGATCGGCGGCAGGTTCAGCTCTTCGACCGTCGGGATCCGGCCTTCGATGCGACGCAGCACCATGCCCACCTGGTTGCGCTGGTAGAAGCAGCTGACGCGGAAGCGACCCACGCCGGCCACGCCGATGGCGAAGTTGCACTCGTGGGTCTTTTCGAACTCCTCGCGCTGCGAGGGCGTCATCACGTTCAACACCAGGTCCCGGCTCTGCTGGCTGGTCAGCGGCGTCTGGGTAATCGGCGAGATCTTGCCGTGGACCTTGATCGAGGGCGGCATACCGGAGGTGATGAACAGGTCCGACGCCTTCTGGTGCGCCATGAGCTTGAGGAACGAGGTGAAATCGATGGTACTCATACTGGTTTTCTCCGGAGTCCGGTGACCGCGAACCGGTAACCGGGTGGCTGACGCGATGGATTCCCGCCGGCTGCCGCAGGGTGGCGGCTGGAGACCCTCGTCACTCGAACAGGCGCTTGTCCTTGGCGTAATCCTTGGCCTGGTTGCGCGTGATCAACGCACGCTTCACCAGGTCCTGCAGGTGCTGGTCGAGGGTCATCATGCCGGACTGCTGGCCGGTCTGGATGGCCGAATACATCTGCGCCACCTTGTCCTCGCGGATCAGGTTGCGGATGGCCGGCGTGCCCACCATGATTTCCCACGCGGCGGTCCGTCCTCCGCCGATTTTCTTCAGCAGCGCCTGCGAGATCACAGCGCGCAGCGACTCGGACAGCATCGAGCGGACCATCAGCTTCTCGCCCGCCGGGAACACGTCGATGATGCGGTCGATGGTCTTGGCGGCCGAGCTGGTATGCAGGGTGGCGAACACCAGATGCCCGGTCTCGGCGGCGGTCAGCGCCAGGCGGATGGTCTCCAGGTCGCGAAGCTCGCCGACCAGGATGTAGTCGGGCTCCTCGCGCAGCGCCGAACGCAGCGCCTCGTTGAAACCGTGCGTGTCGCGATGCACTTCGCGCTGGTTGATCAGGCACTTCTGCGAGGTGTGCACGAACTCGATGGGATCCTCCACGCTGAGGATGTGCCCGTACTCGTTCTTGTTGATATGGTCGATCATCGCTGCCAGCGTGGTCGACTTGCCCGAGCCGGTCGGACCGGTCACCAGGATGAGGCCCTGCGGCTGGTCGATCAGCTGCCGGAACAGGGGCGGGCAGCCCAGGTCTTCCAGGGTCAGCACCTCGGAGGGGATGGTGCGGAACACTGCACCGGCGCCGCGGTTCTGGTTGAACGCGTTGACGCGGAAGCGCGCCAGGCTGGGAATCTCGAACGAGAAGTCGACCTCGAGGAATTCCTCGTAATCGCGACGCTGCTTGTCCGACATGATGTCGTAGACCAGCGCGTGCACCTGCTTGTGGTCCAGTGCGGGTATGTTGATGCGTCGTACGTCGCCGTCGACCCGGATCATCGGCGGCAAGCCAGCCGAAAGGTGCAGGTCCGACGCTTTGTTCTTGACCGAGAACGCCAGTAGTTCGGCGATATCCATACGCTGCTTCCCCAGTTGCTGCTGCTTGTGAAGCATGAACCCCGGCGGGCAGTATAGCGCCGTTGCCTCCTTCACCAACGGTTGGACGAACATGCTGCCCGAGCGCCTCAAAGACACCCTGCAACGCCTTGAAAACGCGGCCGACGTCTCACATCGGCCAGCGCCGAAATTGCTCGCAGTTTCAAAGACCAAATCTGCGACGGCGATCGCAACCCTGGCCCGCGCTGGACAGCATGCGTTCGGCGAAAACTATGTTCAGGAAGCCCTGTCGAAGACCACCGAGCTGGCGTCGCTGGATCTAGAGTGGCACCTGATCGGACACCTGCAATCGAACAAGGCCGAAATGGCCGCGAAGATATTCGACTGGGTGCAGACGGTGGACCGTAACAAGCTGGTCACGGCGTTGGCCAAGCACCGGTCGCCCGACGCGCCGCCACTGAATCTGCTGATCCAGGTCAACATCGACGACGAGGCGAGCAAGCACGGCTGTGCGCCGGGGGACGTGGCCGGGCTGGCCACTGCGATCGCGCAGCAGCCGCAGTTGCGGCTCCGCGGGCTGATGGCCATACCCGCCCCGCATCCGGATCCGGAGCTGCGGCGTAGTGCTTACCGGAAGATGGCGGAGCTGTTCAAGGTTCTGGCCGAAAGACACGAGCACGTCGATACCCTGTCCATGGGCATGAGCGAGGATTTCGCGCTGGCCATCGAAGAGGGTGCGACCATGGTGCGCATCGGGTCTGCCCTGTTCGGCGCCCGCGAACCGGAGACAGAGGAATCCAATGGCTGAACTGGACAACGTGGCATTCATCGGCGGCGGCAACATGGCGCGCAGCCTGATCGGCGGCTTGATTGCGCGCGGCGTGCCGGCCTCTTCCCTGCGGGTGGCCGAGCCGGTGGCGGCGCTGCGGGATTCGCTGGTCAAGGATTTCGGTGTACAGGTGTTCGAAAGTGCCGACGGAGCCGTTGACGGCGCCGGCCTGTGGCTCATGGCAGTGAAGCCGCAGGTCATGCGCGGGGTGTGCCAACAGCTTTCGGCCAAGGCGCTCGACTCACGGCCGGTGGTGGTGTCGATCGCCGCGGGCATCACCGCCGGGCAGCTGCAACGCTGGCTGGGCGAGGAGGTGCCGATCATTCGCAGCATGCCCAACACGCCGGCGCTGCTGGGCGCTGGGGTGACTGGCCTGTATGCCACGCCACAGGTGGACGACACCGGGCGCAGCCAGACTGAGACGCTGCTTGCGAGCGCCGGCAAGACGGTCTGGATCGAGGACGAAGCATTGATGGACGTCGTGACCGCCGTGTCCGGCAGCGGCCCCGCTTATATCTTCCTGATGGCAGAAGCCATGGAAGCGGCGGCGCTCAAGCGCGGGTTGCCAGCGGCGGCGGCCAGGACACTGGTGCTGGAGACCGTGCTCGGGGCGGCCCGGATGCTGACCGAATCGGACGAGGACCCGTCTGAGCTGCGCCGCCGGGTCACTTCGCCCAATGGCACCACCCAGGCGGCCATCGAGGCCTTCCAGGCAGGCGGCCTGGAAACGCTGGTCGATGGCGCCATCGATGCGGCCGCGAAACGGGGCGGTGAGCTTGCCGCGGCCAACGACGGCTGACAGCTCATTACATGCCTGATCCACTGACACCTGCAGGAGAACCATGAAGACGTTCCTGATCAAGACTGCATCGCTGCTCGCCATGGTCCTGCTGCTCGGCGGCTGTGCGCGCGGAGAACAGGCGCGGCCTGCGGACCTGGTTGCGCCGGCGCAAGGCTCAAAGGATTTCGGCAGCCTGCGCGTGCATTACAACGCGCTGCCGACTTCGAGCATCAGCGACGCCATGGCGAGCCAATACGATGTAGTCAAGGATCCGTCCACGGCCCTGGTCTTCGTGGCGCTGCGTCAGATCAAGGGTGACGAGGAGGAGAACGCAAAGGGATCGGTGACCGCCACCGCCTACGACCTGCAGGGCGCGCGGCAGAAGGTGAACTTCAAGCCGGTGGACATCGGCGAATACACCGACCACATCGGCGTGGTCACGGTCAGTCCGCGCAACACCTATCGCTTCGAACTGAAGGTGGCGGCCGACGGACGCACCAAGGCACTGGAGTTTCAGCGCAACTTCTGAGGTCACGAGACGCCTCGTCAGCCATCGCGGGTGGACCAGGCCTGGATGATGCGCTCCATTTCGCGCACGCCATCGGTCAGGGCGGCTGGGCCCGGCTGCAGGATCAGTGGTGACTTGATCTCGTGTAGCTGGCCGTCGCGCACCGCCGGGATCGCGTGCCAGCCTTCGCGCGCGGCCACTTTCTCCGGGCGGAACTTCTTTCCGCACCATGAGCCCATGATGATGTCCGGTGCGCGCCGGATCACTTCGCTGCCGTCGGCCAGGATCCGGTTCTTCGCCAGCGATTCGACGGCCAGCTCCGGGAAAATGTCGTCACCGCCGGCGATGCGCAACAGCTCGGCCACCCAGCGTATGCCGGTGATGTGCGGCTCGTCCCACTCTTCGAAGTACACCTTGGGCCTGCGCGTGAGCGCTGCCGATTGCGCCTCGATTTCCTCCAGGCCCCGCCGAAGTCGGTCGGCATATTCGTTGGCGTGGGCCGACGCCCCCACCAGTGCGCCGAGGCGGCGGACATAATCCACGATGCCGTCGACGCTGCGGTGGTTGGAGATCCACACCTCCACGCCGTTCCGGATGAGCTCGGCCGCGATGTCCGCCTGGATGTCGGAGAAGCCGATCACCATGTCAGGCTCGAGCTTCAGGATTTCGCCGATCCTGGCCGAGGTGAAGGCGCTGACCTTCGGCTTCTCCCTGCGCGCTTCGGCCGGCCGCACGGTGAAACCGCTGATGCCGACGATGCGGTGTTGCTCACCGAGCGCGTAGAGCGTCTCGGTCGGCTCCTCGGTCAGGCACACGATGCGCTGCGGACCAATGCTCATTGCGATGCCTGCCCAGGGAAAAGGCCCGCCTTCACGGATACAGCATCCGCTTGGTCCACTGGCCTTCGATGCCGCGCTCGTAGCGATAGCGCTCGTGCAGGCGGTAGTTCGCGCCGTACCAGAATTCGATCGCATCGGGCACCACGCACACGCCGCTCCAACCTTCGGGGCGCGGCACTGGACGCCCTTCGAACCGGGCCTCCACCTCGGTGATCCGTGACTCGAACTCTGCGCGAGAGGAAAGCGTCTCCGACTGCGCCGACGCCCAGGCACCAATCTGGCTGGCGCGCGGACGCGAAGCGAAATAGGCATCGGCGACGTCGTCGGCGACCGTTTCGGTCGCGCCTTCGATACGCACCTGGATTCCCGCATCGCGCAGGCTGCGCCACAGGAACAGCAGCGCCGCCTGCGGATTGGCGGCGAGCTCCCTGCCTTTGTGGCTGTGCAGGTGGGTGTAGAAGACGAATCCACTCGCGCCGAAGGATTTCAGCAGCACGGTTCGCGCCGACGGCCGAGCAGCCGCGCTGGCCGTGGCCACGGTCATGGCGTTGGGCTCGATCTCACGATCGCTGGCCTTGGCTTCGGCGAACAAAGTCGTAAATGTGTCCAGGGCTTCTGCGTACAGGTCGGTCATGGTGAGGCGGCTCCGGGGAACTTCCAGCCGCGGTCACGGGTGGCATTGCGTTATTGTCGCCGCATGACGGCTTCGTCGCACGCGAACGGTGGCTCCGGCTTCCCTGAATGGCTGGTCGCGGCCGCCCTGGAGTCGGCCGTTTCGCTTCTTCCGAAGCCTTCGGTTTTCGGCATCTCCGGAGTGCAGGGAAGCGGAAAATCGACTCTGGCCCGGCAAATCGCTTTTTCCGCCCAGCAGCGCGGCCTGCGCGTCGCCGTGCTGTCGCTCGACGATTGCTATCTGTCCCGCGCAGAACGCCTTCTCCTGGCGGACCACGTGCATCCGCTGCTGGCCAACCGCGGCCCGCCCGGCACGCATGACCTGCCGCTGGCCATGCAGGGCATGTCGAACCTGCGCGCCGGCCGACCTGCGCGCCTGCCCCGCTTCGACAAGCTCGCCGACGAACGCCTCCCGGAATCGAGCTGGCCGCTGATCGACGGGGCTGTCGACGTGGTGATCCTGGAGGGTTGGATGCTGGGGGTGCCCCCGCAACCTGGGCCTGCGCTAGCACCACCTGTCAATACGCTTGAGCGCGAAGAGGATCCGGACGGCATCTGGCGAAGATGGTGCAACGACGCGCTTGGCACCGGGTATCAGGATCTATGGCGGCAGATCGACGCGTTGTGGCTGTTGAAGGCGCCCTCGTTCGAGGTGGTGCCGGCATGGCGCTGGCAGCAGGAGCAATCGATGCAGGTGCATTCGCCTCAGCGCCCGGGCATGAGCCGACCGCAGCTGGACCGATTCGTGCAGCTGTTCGAACGGGTCAGCCGGCACGCGCTGGCAGTCCTGCCTGCGCTCGCCGAGCGGGTCGTCGAACTTGACGAGCACCGCCAGCCACTGCGGCGCCCCGGCCTGGGCCAGACGCGGTGAAACTGTTCACTGCACCACGAACGTGATGCGCAGGTTGACCCGCCACTCGGTGATGTTTCCGGCCTCGTCGGTCACGACCTTGATTTCGCTGACCCAGGCACCCTGGATTCCCTTGACGGTCTCGGCGGTCTTCTTCAGCCCTGACTTCACTGCATCTTCGACGCTGGTCTTGGAGGACGCATTGACTTCGATGATCTTGGCGATCGACATGGTGGTATTCCTGTTCCGATGACGGGCTTGCCGTCGGAGGCGCAACCCTATACCCGCCGCCGTTAACCCTCTGCTATGGATGGCAGCCCGGTGATAGCATCGGCGGACCATGAATCCCGCGTCCAACCTGATCCTCGTCGGCCCCATGGGCGCCGGCAAGACCTGCATCGGCAAGCGTCTTGCCGAGCGCTGCGGGCTGCGTTTCGTGGATGCGGACCAGGCCATCGTCGAACGCACCGGGGCTGCCATCACCACCATTTTCGAACACGTGGGCGAAGCCGGTTTTCGCGAGCGCGAAAAGGCGGCGCTGCACCAGCTGCTTGCGCAGGACGGCTTGCTCATATCGACGGGTGGCGGGTCGGTACTCGATCCGGAGAACCGTTCGCGCATGCGCGAACGCGGCTTCGTGGTCTACCTGCGGGTGAGCGTGGAGGCGCAGCTCAGACGCCTTGGACGCGACCGCACCCGGCCCCTGCTGCAGCGCAGTGACCGCGCCCAGGTACTGGGTGAGCTGGCAGCCACGCGTGAGCCGCTCTACCAGCAGGTCGCAGATCTCTCGCTGGACACCGACCGGCTGTCGCCGAACGCGGCCTGCGCCGAACTCACCCGGATGCTGGCGACACGCTGGCAGCGCAGCGAACACGCCGCATGAACCAGGTGCGCAGCGTCGAGGTGGGAGGCGAGCAGCCCTATCGGATCTGGATCGGGCCGGGGCTGCTGGCCCATGGATCAGAACTTGCACGACACGTCCGCGGGCGCCATGTCCTGCTCGTCAGCGACTCCAGCGTCGCTTCGCTCTACGCCGCAACACTGCGCGAGGCGCTGCACGCGGCGCGTGGCGAACTGATGGTCGGCACCTTCATCCTTGCCGCGGGCGAAGCGTCGAAGAACATGGAGGGCTTCGGCGCTGCCATCGACGCCCTGGCCACCCTCGGCGCCACGCGCGACGCGTGCGTCTTCGCGCTGGGCGGTGGCGTGGTCGGCGATCTCGCCGGCTTTGCCGCCGCATGCTGGATGCGCGGCATCGACTGCGTGCAGCTTCCGACCACGCTGCTGTCGATGGTGGATTCCTCGGTCGGAGGAAAGACGGCCATCGACACAGCACACGGAAAGAACCTGGTCGGAGCCTTCCACCCGCCGCGGGCGGTGTTCGCCGACACCGACACCCTGCGCACGCTGCCGCTGCGCGAGATCCGCGCCGGCATGGCCGAGGTGATCAAGTACGGTGCCATTGGCGATGCTGCGTTCCTCGACTGGATCGATCACCACCGGGACAGCCTGCTCGGCGGAGACCACGGAGCGCTTTCGGAAGCGATCGCACGCAGCTGCGAACACAAGGCCGCCATCGTGGCCCGAGATCCGCTGGAGCGCGGTGAGCGCGCGCTGCTGAACTTCGGCCACACCTTCGGCCATGCGATCGAAACCGAGCAGGGCTACGGCGGCCTCAACCATGGCGAGGCGGTGGCGATCGGCATGGTGCTGGCGGCGCGCCTGTCCTCGCTGCTGGGCATGGCGGCCGCCAGCGACGCCGAGCGACTGGCCTCGCTGCTGCACGCCTACGGCCTGCCCACCGTGGTACCGCCAGGACTGCAGCCGGGGGCGCTGCTGGCGCGCATGCGACTGGACAAGAAGAACCTTGCCGGCACGCTGCGCCTGGTGCTGTGGCGCGGGATCGGGCAGGCGGAGGTGGTGCCCGATGTCGAGGAACGACACGTACTGAAGGTGCTCAGCGGCTAAAATGGCGGCATGCGCGTCTATCTCCAGCAGCGCCCCACCGCGGGCGAATCTCCCCGCTACGTCCAGCTGACCCTGCAGCCGGACCTGTTCGGTGGCTGGGAGCTGCTGCGTGAAACCGGGCAGCTGGGCGGGCGCGCGCAGCTGCGGCGCGAACAGTACCTGCTACAGCACGAGGCGACCGCCGCGTTCGAGAAGGCGCGCGACGGCCACGTCAAGCGCGGCTTCCAGGTCACCTTCGTGCGCGGGGCCGAAGCGCCGAAATGACCTATCCCCTCCATCCAGCTGCGGAAACCCGATGACTCTCCTGAAAAACGACCGCCTGCTGCGCGCGCTCAAACGCCAGCCCGTGGACTGCACTCCTGTCTGGCTGATGCGCCAGGCCGGGCGCTACCTGCCCGAATACCGGGCCACCCGCGCCCGCGCCGGAAGTTTCCTGGCCATGGCCAAGAATCCCGACCTGGCCTGCGAAGTCACCCTGCAGCCGCTGGCGCGCTTCGACCTGGATGCGGCGATCCTGTTTTCCGACATCCTGACCATCCCCGACGCGATGGGCCTGGAGCTGTACTTCGTCGACGGCGAGGGGCCCAAGTTCCGCAATACCGTGCGCAGCGCGGCGGACCTGGACAGGCTTGGCGTGCCGGACATGGAAACGGATCTGCGCTACGTCATGGACGCGGTGCGCGTGATCCGGCGCGAACTGGATGGGAAGGTGCCGCTGATCGGCTTCTCCGGCAGCCCCTGGACCCTGGCCTGCTACATGGTCGAAGGCGGAGGCAGCAAGGACTTCGCCCGCATCAAGGCGATGGCGCTCAACGACCCGGACACGCTGCACGGGCTGCTCAAGGTCAACACCGACGCGGTGATCGCCTACCTCGCGGCGCAGCGCGCGGCCGGCGCGCAGGCGCTGCAGGTGTTCGATACCTGGGGCGGCGTGCTGAGCCCGGCGATGTACCGCGAATTCTCCCTGCCCTACCTCGAACGCATCGCCCGCGAACTGCCGCGCGGCGACGGCGACGAGCGGACCCCGCTGATCCTGTTCGGCAAGGGCAATGCCGCCCACCTCGAAGCCCTGGCCGCCACCGGGACCGAAGCGGTCGGTGTCGACTGGCTGATCGAGATCGGTGAGGCCAGACGTCGCACGGGCGGCAAGGTGGCGCTGCAGGGAAACCTGGATCCGGCGGTGCTGTATGGCGATCCTGCAGCGATTCGCCAGCAGGTGGGAAAGGTGCTGGCGAGCTATGGCGAAGGTCCCGGCCATGTCTTCAACCTCGGCCACGGCATGTCACCGGACATGAATCCCGATCACGTGGGCGTGTTGGTGGAGTGCGTGCATGAGCTTTCCGCGCGTGCGATTGCCTAGCCGCCGCCATTTGCGGAGCCGGCGTGCAGGGTACGCGTGCCTGCGCATCGTCTTGCTGCTCTGCCTGGGGACGGTGGCATCGGCCGGCGCCACCGATGGGCCCGCGGCTGCCGAGCCAACGCTGCAGCTTGGCGAATCCCGATTCCCCGAGCTGATCATGCACTTGCCGGAGTTCGACAAGGCGGGTAACCGCCTGCCGCTGGCGTGCGGCCAGATACGCGCGCGCCGGATCGACGAACTCGATCCGGCGTGGAGGCAGGCGGTGGGCCGGGTCCATCTCGAATGCGAGCCGCTTGCGGCGACGGGCGGTGGCGAGCCGGAGGCCATTGCCACGGTCGTCACCGCCTACCTGAAGCCCGGGACCGCCCTTTTCCTGCAGGCGCCCGTGGTCGAAGTGCGGCTGATGGACTCCGACCTCTGGAGCGATCATCAGTACGTGCTGGCCGCGCCTTATCCGGACATCGTCCATGACCTGCAGCGGCACCTGGTGGCGCGTTGCGAAGCGGCGCCCGTGGACCAGGCGATCCTTTCCCGCCGCGACTGCGCGGTGACGCTGAGCGAAGACGGGATCTTCGTTGCCAACAGCGCCGTCGGCGGAGCGTGGGCACATCCCGATCCTTTCGATGCGCATCGCACGGTCTATGCCGAGGGATGGGCGGAATAGCCCGCACCAGGCAGGCACGCGGGCGCAAACTTGCGCAATCCGCGAGCCGCTCGTTCCCTGCAACGAACGCCATCCCGAAACTTCGGATGGCCATGTCGACATGCTGGCTTCGATGATGTCTGCCACTGCCGTGGAGATGCACCACCTGCACACCGGCGAATGCGCGAAAGCTGGATCGTGAGTTGGTGTCAGCCCTGCCGCTGCACTAGGACGGGCCCGACGGAGCCGCGGGCTTTGGCGGGTCGTGTATCGGCTGCATGACACCGGCCACGGCCGCAGCGAGCATGTCCCCGGTCACCGGCTTGCGCAGGAAACCTTCGAAACCAGCGTCCCGTGCCAGCGGCTCGGCATCGGCGTCGACCCGGGCGGTGACCGCCAGCAGCGGCGCATCGAAGCCACTTCGCCGCAGCTGCCGGGCCAGCGCCAGTCCGTCGAGGCCGGGCAGATCCAGGTCGAGAAGCGCCACGTCGAACTCATGCGCCGCGATCTCGGTCAGCGCACTGAGTCCGTGGGGCACATGCCGGACCTGGTGGCCGCGGGTGCGCAACAGGCCGGCGATGACCTCTGCCACTGTCGGGTCGTCTTCCACCAGCAGAATCCGCAGCGGCCGCGAGCTGGGCACGGGCGTCGACACCGGGGCTGCCGGGTTGGCCGCCGGCAGCGGCAGGAAGACGGTGAAACAGCTTCCCACACCCGCCTCGCTCTGCACTTCGATATGGCCGCCCATCGCCAGCGCCAGTTCCTGGCAGATGGCAAGGCCCAGGCCGCTGCCGCCATAGCGCGCGGCGGTGCGGGCGCCCTCGGCCTGTTCGAAGCGCTGGAACAGCCGGGCCTGCTGTTCCTCACTGATCCCGGGGCCGCTGTCGGTGACCTGGAAGCAGATGGAGTCTCCCGCGCCGCGCGAGACCTCGAGGCCCACTTCGCCCCGCTCGGTGAACTTGATCGCGTTGCCAACCAGGTTCAGCAGGATCTGCCGCACGCGCATCGCGTCGCCACGCACGTGTCTCGGGGCCGCGGCATCGATCGTTTCGACGAAGGCAATCCCCCGCTGGCGGGCCACCGGAGCCGTCAGGCCGACTACCTCGGCAACCAGTGCGCGCAACTCGAACTCCTGGTGCTGCAGTTCCAACCTGCCCGCTTCGATGCGGGCAATGTCCAGCGCGTCGTTGACCAGGCGCAGGAGGTGCGAGCCCGCGTTCTGGATGGCGTGCGTGTAGCCGCGCTGCGTCTCGTCCAGCGGCGTGGAGAGCAGCAGCTCGCTCATGCCCAGGACGCCGGTCATCGGCGTGCGGACTTCGTGCCCCAGGGTCGCCAGGAACCGGGTCTTGGCCTGTGAAGCCTGGTCGGCGAGGTCGCGCTTGTGCCGGGCCAGCTGCACGGCACTTCGGCGGCGCAGACGCCTGCGATACAGCGCGCCCAACGCGACCAACATCAGCAGTCCAAGCAGTGCAAAACCGGTCATGCCCCAGCCGCTGCGCCACCAGGGTGGAAGCACGACGAAGGCGATGCGCTGCTCGTTGGATGCATTGCCCAATACGTCGAAGCCCTGCATGCGCAGGACGTAGTCGCCGGGTGGCAGCGCCGAAAAGGCGCGCTCCCCGCTGGCGCCCTGCTGCACCCATCCCGAATCGAATCCTTCCAGCCGCGACCGATAGCGGTTTCCGAGCGGGTCATCGAACGACAACAGCCGCGCGCTCACCTGCAGCTCGTGGTCCCCGGGTTCCAGTTCGAAACCGCCGGCAACAGGAAGCGACAGGCTCTGATCCGCACGGGTCACCTGCACGCCATCCATCACCAGGGCGGGAGCCTGCGGCGGCAGGTCGGGCATGCGCGTGTCCAGCAAGACCACTGAACCATCGGCGGCGCTGCCGACCAGCGCGCCGTCACCCAGGAGCAGGAGCGCGCGGTCGTTGAACTCCTGGCTCAGCAGGCCATCGCGCACGCCAAAGGTCCGCACGTCATCGGTTCCGGGATCGATGCGCAGCAGGCCGCGACGCGTCGCCAGCCACAGCCGCTGGCGAGTGTCGATCTGAAGGCCGGTGGACTCCACCGCCGGGATGCCGTTGGACGCCGTCAAGCGCCTGTCGGCGCGCCAGCCATCGGCGTGCCTGCGCCATGACTCCAGCCCGGAAAGCCGGTGCACCCACAGCTGGTCAGACCCCTGGAAGGCAAACGAAAACACGCGCGCCCCGACTTCGTCGATCATCCCTTCGAAGCGACGACTTGCCTGGTGCCAGCGCAGCAGCCCCTGCGCGCCTGCCAGCCACAACTCGCCATCGGGCCCGACCTGTATAGACTCGGTATCGACGGCCTGGAGACCGTGCCCCGAGTCGGCATCGATGTGGTCGAGGACCCTGCCGCTGCGCGCGTCGCGACGCTGCAGTCCGCCGCCGAGGCTGGACAGCCAGATGCTTCCATCCCCGGTCTGCGCCAGCCAGTCCACCGGTCCAGGACCGGGTACGGCATCCGCGCCGGTGGTGGCCCACTGCCGGAGATTGCCGTTGTCGACCCGTATTCGCGTCAGTCCGTCGTTGCGCCCGATCCAGAGTTGCCCACGGTCGTCTTCGAGGATGGACAACAGCCGTTCTTTGGCGAGCGTGTTGCGGTGCCATCGCAGCCGCGACACGGCGCCGGTTCCAGTGTCCAGGTGCTCCACGGCACCGATGCTGCTGGTCAACCAGGCACCACCAGAGCGCGCTGCGGCCACACCTCGGTAGAGGCCGCCGGCAAGGCCCTGCGCCGTGGACAGCGCCGCGATGCGACGCCAGTCCGCACGCAGGTAGCCCAGTCCCTGCGTCGGCAGGCCCACCCAAAGACCGCCGTCGGGCTGGCGCAGGATCGCCTGCAGCACCCGCCCCACGTCCCGGCCGTCCGCGCTCTGTGCGGCCGGCGCCGGCGCTCGATCTCCTTCGGTGCGCCACAGTCCGCCCTGGCCGCCGAGCCAGTACTCGCCGTCCTCCGCGCCCACGATCGACATGATGGCGTTCGGCCGCGCGAACATGGGCGACCACGGGGGAGCGCTCCAATTGCCGCTTGCATCGCGCAGATGGATCCCCTCGGAAGTGCCCACCCAGGTGCGTCCGTCGTCGACGCTTATGGAATAGATCCTCGGCGCGTCCAGCCCGGGCATCTCGACCCGTTCGAGTGAGGAGGCACCGTCGTGGCGAACGAGTCCACCAAGGGTTCCCACCCAGAGCCCGCCGGCCGCGTCCGGCGCCAGGCTCAGCACATGTTCGGAAGGCAGGCTGTCGGCGCCAGACTTGCCCGAGTCGACGCGGGTGATGGTGCCATCCTCCTCCAGCCTGCACAGGCCACTGCCGAAGCCACCGAACCAGAGCGTATTTCCGACGCTGCTGATCGCGAACACGTCGTCGCCGCCCATCTGCGGATGGTCGGCGAGCCGATAGTGGCGAAACATCTTCCGCTCGGCGTCGAACATCGAGATGCCGCCGTTTTCGGTGGCGACCCACAGGCGGTCGCGCGCGTCGACATGCAGCGCCTGCACCAGGTTGCCTGGCAACGACTGCGCATCGTCCGGGTCGTGTCGCCAGACGCGGAACCCAACGCCGTCGAAGCGCGCCAGCCCGTCCCAGGTCGCGATCCAGAGGAAGCCCTTCCTGTCGCGGGCCAGTGCGGTGATGGTGGTGGAAGGCAGGCCGTCGGCCGCGCCCAGGACGCGGAAACGCGGTATTTCCGGCACCGCGGCGCGCGCGGTGGCGCATGCCGCCATGCATAGCAAGAAGAAAATCCGCAACTCCATCTGCCACCACCTCCCGGCATCCGCTGCCTCGGGCATGGTCGCAATGGACCGTTGCATGTGCAAGAGGGGTATCTTCGGGGCCCGCGCCTAGAATCGAGTGAGATGAGAGTGTCCCGACCCTTCAAACACCGTGCACTGCTGCTGGCACTTGCGCTTGGCTGCTTTGCAGGGGCACCGCAGGCATGGGCAGGCAGCGAGGAATACGTGCTCGACCCCGTGCACACGCGGGTGATGTTCGCGGTGGAGCACGCCGGTTTCTCGAAGGCACTCGGCACCATCTCCGGAAGCACGGGTGGGCTGGTCTTCGATCCGCTGGACTGGGCCAGCGCCAGCCTCGAGGTCAGCGTGCCGCTGCAGCAGCTCGACCTGGGCGACCGCAAGTGGAACCGCGCCACCCTGGCCAGCAACCTGCTCGACGCCGAACGCTTCCCGACCGCGCGCTTCGTTTCCTCGAGGGTCGAGCGCCTTGAAGACAATCGTGGCTCCGTCATCGGCATGCTCACGCTGCACGGCGTCACCCGCGAGGTGAAGCTGGACGTCGTGTTCAATGCGCTCAAGCGCCACCCGCTGCCGCCATTCCGCCGCACGGCGGGCTTCTCGGCCACGGCCACGATCAGCCGGTCGGATTTCGGCATCAGCGCCTGGAAGTCGATGATCGGCGACGAAGTCCAACTGCGCATGGAAGTGGAGGCGGTGCGCGGGAGCTTCGCAGGTGCAGGCGGCGAGGAGGCAATCCCTTCCGTCGACGAGGCGCTGGAGGAGGAACCCGGGGGCACGGCGATTCCGGTTGAAGCTCCATCCGACCTCGGCCCTGACCTCGGCCTGCAGCCCGAGCCAGCTTCCGAGCCGGCGCCGTGACCCTGCGCAACACCGATGAGCAGTGGGGCTCGGTCAGCAAGCTGCTGCACTGGCTCATCGTGCTGCTGATCCTGGTGATGGCGATCGTCGGCCTGGTGATGGAAGACCTGCCCAAGACGCCGAAGTATTTCTGGGTCTATACCGCGCACAAGTCGACCGGGGTCACCCTGCTGGCGCTGGTGCTCGCGCGCCTGGGTTGGCGCCTGTACGCGGGTGCGCCGAAGCCGGTGCACGGCACGCCAACCTGGCAACATCGGATCGCGGTCACCACCCATGTGCTGCTGTACGCAGTGATCCTGGCCATGCCGCTCTCGGGATGGCTCTACGACTCCGCCAGCGGGCTGCGGCCGTTCCGCTGGTTCGGCCTGTTCGAGATGCCGAAGCTGGTGGCGCCCAGCGATAGCCTCAGCGATCTGGCCCGCAATGCCCACGAGTGGATTTTCTGGGGGATCGTGGCGCTGGTGGGGCTGCATGCAGGTGCAGCCCTGTATCACCATCTGTTCCTGCGCGACATCACCCTGCTGCGCATGCTGCCCGGCCGCCGCGCCGCCGCCGCGTCCAGCCGCGCCACTGCACCCCGCCCTACTGCCGCCCGCCCTACTGCCGCCCGCCCTACAGCCCCCCGCCCAACAGCCGCCCGCCCCGCTGCACCTGAGGAACCGCCGCATGCCGCTTAAGTTCACTTCGCCCCTGCTGACTGCCGCCGCACTGGTCGCGATGCTGGCCACCCCGGCAGCCGCCGCTGACTATGTCCAGGCGCCAGGTTCGGCGCTGGTCTTCGCGAGCCGCTACGACGGGGAAGTGTTCACTGGCGGCTTCGCAGACTTCACCACCACCTTGAGCTTCGACCCGGCCAGGTTGGCCACAGCGAAACTGGACGTGGTGATTCCGCTGCTGGGTGTGAAAACCGGCAACGAGGATCGCGACTCCACTCTTTCCAGCGCCGACTTCTTCAACGTGGGCAAGCACGCGCAGGCCCGCTACACCGCCACCAGCTTCCGCGCGCTCGGAGGCGACCGCTATGCCGCCGACGGCACCCTGAGCCTTCGCGGAGTCAGCAAGCCGGTCACCCTCGTCTTCACATGGACGCCTGGCGCGCAGCCGATGCTGGTTGGAAAGGCCACCGTGAAGCGCCTGGACTTCAACGTGGGCGGTGGTGACTGGAGCGACACCGGACTCATGCCCGACGAGGTCGCCGTGAGTACGCGGGTGCTGTTCAAGCCGGCCGGGTAGACGGTGGCTGGAGCCTGAGGCGAAATCAGGAGGGCTCGTGGCGCGCTAGGCGTGGTCAGCCGAGAGCCAGCCCTTGAGAGCGGCGGCATCGAATGGCCAGTCGATCTCCCGGCCGCTGTCGGTCTGCCGGAGCACGGGCACCCGGGCCCCATAACGCTGCTCCAGCTCCGTGTCGCCATCGATGAACACGCTTTCGAAATCCGGCACCCTGACCTGGGCCAAGACCTCGAGCGCCAGGTCGCACAGGTGGCAATCGTCGCGCTGGAACAGGATCAGGGGCATCTGAAGCACTCCTCCTCGCGGGCGGGCCGCGCGCCTGGGAGGGCGAATTCACCGCGGAGGCATACAATACCCTCCATGGCAGTCAGCACTTTCGACCTCTTCAAGATCGGTATCGGTCCCAGCTCCTCCCACACCGTCGGCCCCATGCGGGCCGCGGCGCGGTTCGTCGCCCGCTGGCTCGAGCAGCCGGGACGCCTGGGCGATGTGCACCGGATCCGCGCCGAGGTCTTCGGCTCCCTCGCGTTGACCGGTCGCGGCCACGGTACGGACAAGGCCGTGCTGATGGGCCTGGAAGGGCACTACCCGCACCTCATCGATCCGGAAGTGATACCCGCCGCGCTGGAGCGCATACGCGGCGAAAAAACACTGAGGCTGCAGGGCACCCACTCCATCGAGTTCGATGAAAAACGCGACCTGGCGCTGAACAAGCGGCAGAAGCTGCCTTACCACACCAACGGCATGCGCTTCACCGCGTTCGACGCCAGCGGCGAAGTCATCGCCACTCGCGACTACTACTCGGTTGGCGGCGGCTTCGTGGTCAACCAGGACGACGCGGCCGAAGACCGGATCGTCGCCGACGCCACCGACGTGGCCTACCCGTTCCACAGCGGCGACGCCCTGCTGGAGCAATCCAGGCGCAGCGGGCTGAGCATCGCGCAGATGATGTTCGAGAACGAGAAGTCGTGGCGCTCGGCGGACGAGATCGACCTCGAGCTGCGGGAAATCTGGCATGCGATGCAGAGCTGCGTGGCCCGCGGCATTCGCCAGGAAGGCACCCTGCCGGGCGGACTGCATGTCTCGCGCCGTGCGCCTGCACTGTATCGCGAGCTTTCGAGCAAGCCCGACGAGGCGCTGATCGATCCGCTGACCACGCTGGACTGGGTCAACCTCTACGCGCTGGCCGTGAACGAGGAAAACGCGGCCGGCGGGCGCGTGGTCACCGCCCCCACAAACGGTGCGGCGGGCATCATTCCGGCCGTGCTGCACTACTACGAGCGCTTCATCCCGGGCTCCAACGAAGCCGGCGTCTTCACCTTCCTGCTCACCGCCTCGGCCATCGGCATCCTGTACAAGGAAAACGCCAGCATCTCCGGCGCCGAAGTAGGCTGCCAGGGCGAAGTCGGCGTGGCGTGCTCGATGGCCGCCGGCGGGCTGGTGGCCGCGCTGGGAGGCAACAGCAGCCAGATCGAGAATGCGGCGGAAATCGGCATGGAACACAACCTCGGACTGACCTGCGACCCGATCGGCGGGCTCGTGCAGATCCCGTGCATCGAGCGCAACGCCATGGGCGCGGTCAAGGCGATCAACGCCAGCCGCATGGCGATGCGCGGCGACGGCAAGCACAAGGTCTCGCTGGACAAGGTCATCAAGACCATGCGCGACACGGGCCGCGACATGCAGGACAAGTACAAGGAAACCAGCCGCGGCGGGCTGGCGGTGAACGTCATCGAGTGCTGAGGGTCGGTTCCGGCTGACGCACTGCCAATCCGCCGAAGCTCATGAAAGCCGTGCATTGAAGGGCGCGACTCCCGCGGTGGGCGCCGCCCTGCGGCTCTGCGGCGCGCTTATCGAAACAGACCGAGGACGTCATCCAGCAGCGCCGCCGCGGTGACTTCGGCGCCTGCGCCAGGCCCCTGGATCAGCAGCGGCTGGCGCGGATAGCGGTCGCTATGGATTGCAACGCAGTTATCGGTCCCGGTGCCCACACCCAAGGGGTGGTCCGCTGGCAGCGCGACCAGCTCGGCACGGGCCGTGGTGGCGTCGACGCGCGCGATGAAACGAAGCGAGTCCCCTGACGCACGCGCTGCGGCCAGGTGTTCGGCCAGCGGCTGGCCGAGCTCGACCAGGTGCGCATCCACTTCCGACGCGGGCAGGCGCGCCAGGGCCATCGGCACCAGCGAAGCGACCCGTATGCGGTCTGGTGATATTGCGATGCCGGCGGCGCGTGCCAGGATCAGCAGCTTGCGCCGCACGTCCTCGCCCGACAGGTCGATGCGTGGATCGGGTTCGGTGTAGCCGGCCAGGCACGCCTCGCGCACCAGCGCCGAGAACGGCCTGCTGCCATCGAACCGGTTGCACAGCCATGCCAGCGACCCCGACAGCACGCCCTCGATCCGGTGGATGCGATCTCCTCCTCGAACCAGCGCGCGCAGGCTGCTCAACAGCGGCAAACTCGCGCCCACCGTTGCGCTGTCGCCATAGCGCGCTCCCGTCCGCTGCTGCGCATGGACGATGGAGGTGGCCCGCGACTCGTCCACCCCCGAACCCAGCTTGTTGGCAGTGACCACGTGCACGCCGTGCGCCAGCCATCGGGGATGGCAATCGGCAACGCTGTCGCTCGCGGTCGCATCAACCACGATGTCGCCGCAGCGCAAGGCTTCGGCTTCCGCCCACGGCGGCGGTCCGTCCAGGAATTCCGGCGCTGTTGCATTCGCAGAATCGAGTGCGGTGCCCGGCCCGCTCTGGCAATAGTCGAGAGCGCGCGAGTTCGCGAGCCATGCAAAGGCTGGAACCGCAATGCCGTCCTGCTGCAGGCGCCGGTGACGCGCCACGAACGCGCTGCCCACCACGCCGGTTCCCAGCAGCGCCAGTCGTGGCGACGGCACCGAGCGTCTTGCCGTGCTGATTGGAGTCACGCCATTCATGCGTCGACCGCATCCCGCGAAGTGGCTTTCGCAATCGCCTCGCCTGCACGACGGGCACGCTCCAGCCCCAGCGCAAGGTCCGCAACCAGGTCCTGCGTGGATTCGATGCCCACCGAAAGACGCAGCAGCCCGTGGGAGATCCCGGCGCGCGCACGGGCGTCCGCCGTCATTGCCGCATGGGTCATGGTGGCCGGGTGCGCAATCAGGCTCTCCACGCCACCCAGCGATTCGGCCAGGGTGAAGTAGCGCAGGCCGTCGACGAATGCCCGCACTGCCGCTTCGCCACCATGGAGTTCCACGCTGAGCATCGCGCCAAAACCCTTCTGCTGGCGGGCCGCCAGTGCATGTCCCGGATGCGACGGCAGTCCGGGGAAATACACCTTCGACACTGCTTCATGCCCGTCCAGCAGGCCGGCGATGGCCAGCGTGTTCTCCTGGTGTACGCGCAGCCTTGCATCGAGGGTGCGCAGCCCGCGCAGGGTCAGGAAACTGTCGAACGGCGAACCGGTGATCCCCAGTGCGTTGCCCCACCATGCCAGCTGTTCGAGGTGAGAGGCGTCACGCGCGACCACCGCGCCGCCGACCACATCGCTGTGGCCGTTGATGTACTTGGTGGTGGAATGCAGGACCAAGTCGGCGCCGAATTCCAGCGGCCTCTGCAGCGCAGGCGAGAGGAAGGTGTTGTCGACCACCGTGAGCGCGCCGGCCTTGTGCGAGGCTTCGATGACGAAGCGCAGGTCGGTGATGCGCAGCAGCGGATTGGACGGCGTTTCGATCAGCACCAGGCGCGGCGACTGCGCCAGCGCGTCGGCGAGCGAACGCGGATCGGTGAGGTCGGCGGTGATCAGTTCGAAATGTCCTTTCCCGGCCAGCGCATTGAATAGCCGCCAGCTGCCGCCGTAGGCGTCGTGCGGCACCACAAGCCGCTCGCCCGGCTGCAGCAGCGCGGTGAGCACCAGGGTGATCGCGGCCATTCCCGTGGACGTGATCACCGCACCGGCGCCGCCTTCGAGCTCGGCCAGCGCCTCGGCCAACAGGTCGCGCGTCGGATTGCCGCTGCGGGTGTAGTCGTACTGCCGCTTCTGGCCGAAGCCCTCGAAGCTGAAATTGGACGACAGCACGATCGGCGGCGTCACCGCGCCGTAGGCGGCGTCGCGATCGATGCCGGCGCGCACCGCGGCGGTGGCGGCGCTACAGGTGGACTCGCTCATACGGTGGCTCCAGTGGGGTCGTCGCAGGTTTCGAAAGAGGGGATGTGGCGTCCATCCGCGCCCAGCGCGCTGGCGAGGACGGCGTCGATACGGTCGGTTTCCTTCAGGAACGCGTCGTGTCCGTAGGGCGAACGCAGCACGCGCAGCTGGCCACGCGTGCCCAGCCCTTCGACCAGCGCGACGCAGTCTGCAAGCGGCACCAGCCGGTCGCCTTCGACGGCGACCACGGTGGTCGGCACCGCCACGTCCGCAGGTTCGACGCGGTGCAGGTCGATGGACTCGGACAGGCGCAGATAGGCAGTGACGGGGGTGCGGGCGACGTACTGCGCGCCTGCGGCGTCCAGGTAGTCCTCAGCGGCGCAGCGCACCCGCCCGTTGATGATTTCCGGTGCGGCGTCGAAGCGTTCGCTGAATTCTTCGGGCGTGCGGTAGCTCAGCATGGCCAGCTGGCGGGCCAGCGAAAGCCCCTGCGCGTCTGCGCACTGCAGCTGCCCCAGGGCCACGGCCCTGCGCTGCAGCGCGCGCCACGCCGCGGCGTAGGGATGCGCGCGGTGCGCCCCGCTGACGGCCACCAGGGTGCGCAGCCGGTTCGGGTGCCGTACGCCAAGCTGCAGGCCCACCAGCGCACCGTAGGAATAGCCCACGAAGGCAGCCAGAGCCTGTATCCCAAGTGCATCGAGCAGCTGCACGATCGCGTCGGCCTGGTCGGTGGTGTCGATGGGGGCGTCGAGGTTTCCGTCGGCACCGATGTAGTCGATCGCAAGGATGCGCCGCTGCCGGGGATCCAGTGTGCGTCCCGGCCCAGCCAGCGCATTGGCCCAACCTGTTTCGGGAAACGCTTCGCTGGCCACCACGTGCCGATGGGCCGAGATTCCACCCGCCACCAGCACTACCGGCAGCCCGACGGCGCCAATCAGTTCGTAACGCACGCGGCACTGGATGCGGCCAGCGTGGCGAAGGTCGAGGTGGGTGCCGATTTCCCCATGCACCGCTGGCGGCGTACTGGCTGCAGCGTCGTAGAGAAAGTGGGGCGTCGCTGCGGGCGCGACATGGTGCGGGGTGTTCACGAAACTCATGGCAGCATCCGGAAAGGAAACGGAATCACGGCCATCGAGCTTCGCGGAGCCCGGCGTTCGTCCATGCACTGCGCACGGGACGAACCATCTTTCGGCAGACGCTGGCGTCCCCGCAGGATTTGGCACCTGGGCAGCGCTCTCGCGCCGCTTGGCTGCCCCGGCTTCAAAGGGCCTGTCCCTCTGCCGGTCTCGATGGTGAAGCCAGACTGCATCCTCTCTGCGGGTATGTCAATCGCTTTATCCGCATGAAGCGATATTTGTTACCGGGTCGCCAGTCGCGCGGTGCTTCACGCATACTTCTGCAATGCGAATGAACCCTCTTGTCGGCGCCGCCTGCCTGGCGCTGCTGTCCGCCTGCGCCACGGCGCCAAGCGCCGTAAGTCCACCCTCTCCGGCGGCCACACCCGCGGTGGACGCGGTCATTGCCGAAGCGTGGATCTCGACCGAGACACCTTCCGAAGAGCTCGATTCGCTGGCCGTATGGCCGGCACCGGACGGTCGAACCCTGCTCATCGCCAGCGGCAAGTCCAGCAACGCACTGTCCGTCTACGACGGCGACACCGGCGTCCGACTGCGCACCGTGGGCGGCCCTGGCAAGGGCCCGCTGCAGTTCAATCGTCCCAACGGTGTCGCTGTCTTCGGAGACATGCTGTTCGTGGTCGAGCGCGACAACCGCCGCATCCAGGTCCTGCAGCTGCCGGAATTCGAGCACCTGCACTCGTTCGGCGAGGACGTCCTGAAGGTGCCGTACGGGATATGGCTGCACGAAACCGCGCCCGGAGTGCTGGAGCTGTTCGTCACCGACAGCTTCATGGCCGACTTCCGCACGCGCGAGTTGCCGCCGATGCGCATGTTGGACCAGCGGGTCAAGCGCTTCGAGGTCCGCGTCGGTGCCGACGGCAGCTTGGAGGCGCGATATCTCGGGTCATTCGGGGACGTCAGCGAAGCCGGCGCACTGCGCATGGTCGAGTCGATCGCCGGCGATCCGGCCAACGACCGGCTGCTGATCGCCGAGGAGGATCAGCGCGTCGGTTCCACCCTGCGCGACTACACGCTCGACGGTCGCTACAGCGGACGCAGCCTGCCTGTCTTCACCGCCGACGCCGAGGGCGTGGCGCTGTGGGCGTGCGCTGCAAACGAGGGCTACTGGATCGCGGTTGACCAGCTGCGGCCCACGGTGTTCCGGCTATTCGACCGTCGCAACCTGGAGGCGCGGGGCACCTTTTCCGGCGAGCAGGTGGCCAATACCGACGGGCAGGCATTGCATGCGGCCGGCACGGCGCGATTCCCTGCCGGAGCGCTCTACACGCTGCAGGACGACAAGGCGATCGCCGCATTCGACCTGATGGACGTGGCCAGGGCGCTGGGTCTGTCGGAGCAATGCGTGCGATGAGCACGCTGCGGGGCCGGCTGCTTCCAGCGCTGCTGGTGGGCTGGATCCTGCTTGCGTCCGCTCAGGCGGCAGCCGCGCGACTCTATCGATGGAAGGACCGCTACGGGAATACGCAGTACGCCGACCAGCCGCCGCCGGGGCAGGATTTGCCTGGGAGCGAGCTTGAGGTCACGCGGTTCCGCAATCCGACCGGCGCACTGGTGAAGTTGCGCCTGGAAGCCAGCGGCGCCGGCTACCTGGCGTACGCGGACAACATGATGCACGGCCCGGTGCAGGTGGCACTGCGCTTCAAGCAGCAGCGCAATGTCAGCGCGCGCCCCGCCTTGCCCGCCACCACTCTGGTGCCCGCGCGCAGCAGCATGCTGCTGGCGACGCTTGCCATCAAAGTCCAACGGGCGGCGGCAGCTTCGAGCTGCTGCTCGATGCCCTGCCCGGCGATCCTCGCTCCAGGCCTCGGGACCACGACTACCGCCTGCCGTTCGAATATGGGCGGGTCCGGGTCGACCAGGGGCCGGGCGGCAGCTTCAGCCACAGTGACCTGCAGAACCTGCACGCGATCGACTTCGCCCTGCCCGAAGGCACGCCGATAGTGGCAGTGCGCGAAGGCGTGGTGATGCAGGTGGAGGCGGATTTCGACCGCGCCGGCCTGAACCTGGAGAAGTACGGTGGGCGCGCCAACTTCATCCGCATCGTCCATGACGACGGGAGCATGGCCCTGTACGCGCACCTGAAGCCCGAAGGCGTACAGGTGCGGGTCGGCCAGCGCGTGCGCGCCGGCCAGCGCATCGGGCTCTCCGGCAACACCGGCTTCAGCACGGCAGCGCACCTGCATTTCGTGCTCCAGGCCAACCGCGGGATGCGCCTGGAGTCGATCCCGCTGCGCATGTTCGGGCCGATGGGCGAGCTGAAGTTCCCCACGCTGCGCAGCGGCGCGGAACGAAGCCGCCCGGCGCCGATGCGCGCCGCGCCATGAAGCAGCGGCGCGCGCCGCTATAATTGCCGGCTCCCAACCAGTCCAGACGCCCCCCGCGGGCATCCCCGTCATGTCCGAAGTCGCCACCGAAGCCGCGCGCCGCCGCACCTTCGCCATCATTTCCCATCCCGACGCCGGCAAGACCACGCTGACCGAGAAGCTGCTGCTGTTCGGCGGCGCGATCCAGATGGCCGGTTCGGTCAAGGGCCGCAAGGCCGCGCGCCACGCCACTTCCGACTGGATGGCGCTGGAAAAGGAGCGCGGCATCTCGGTCACTTCCTCGGTGATGCAGTTCCCCTACGAAGGCCGCATGGTCAACCTGCTCGACACCCCCGGGCACGCCGATTTCGGCGAGGACACCTACCGCGTGCTCACCGCCGTGGACTCGGCGCTGATGGTGATCGACGTGGCCAAGGGCGTGGAGGAGCGCACAATCAAGCTGATGGAGGTGTGCCGCCTGCGCGATACGCCGATCATGACTTTCATCAACAAGCTCGACCGCGAAGGCCGCGATCCGATCGAGCTGCTCGACGAAGTGGAAAGCGTGCTCGGCATCCAGTGCGCACCGGTGACCTGGCCGATCGGCATGGGCTCGCGGCTGAAGGGCGTGGTGCACCTGGTCAGCGGCGAAGTCCACCTGTACGAACAAGGCCGCAACTTCACTCGCCAGGATTCGACCATCTTCGCCTCGCTGGACGACCCTGCGCTGGCCGTGCGCCTCGGCGCCCCGCTGCTGGCTGAACTTCGCGATGAGCTCGAGCTCGTGCAGGGCGCCTCGCACCCCTTCGACCTGGACGCCTACCGCGCCGGGACGCAGACCCCGGTGTTCTTCGGCTCTGCCGTGAACAACTTCGGCGTGCAGCCGCTGCTGGACTTCTTCGTCGAGCATGCGCCCCCGCCGCAGGCGCACGAAACCACCACGCGCCAGGTCGAGCCGACCGAGCCCAAACTCAGCGGCTTCGTGTTCAAGATCCAGGCCAACATGGACCCGATGCACCGCGACCGCGTCGCCTTCATGCGCGTGTGCTCCGGACGCTTCGCCGCCGGCATGAAGAGCCTGCACGTGCGCACCGGCAAGGAAGTAAAGCTGGCCAACGCGCTGACCTTCATGGCCAGCGACCGCGAGATCGCCGTCGAGGCGTGGCCGGGCGATGTCATCGGCATCCACAACCACGGAACGATCTCCATCGGCGACACCTTCACCGAAGGCGAGGCCATCAGCTTCACCGGCATCCCCAACTTCGCGCCTGAACTTTTTCGCCGCGCGCGCCTGCGCGATCCGCTCAAGCTCAAGCAGTTGCAGAAGGGCCTGGCCCAGCTGAGCGAGGAAGGCGCCACCCAGTTCTTCCGCCCACTGATGAGCAACGACCTGATCCTCGGTGCGGTAGGCACGCTGCAGTTCGAAGTCGTCGCCTATCGGCTCAAGGACGAATACAGCGTGGACTCCAGCTTCGAGCCGGTCGGGGTAGTGACGGCGCGCTGGATCCGCTGCGACGATGCGAAAAAACTCGAGGAATTCCGCGACAAGAACGCCACCAACCTGGCCCTGGACGCCGCCGGCGAGCTGGTCTATCTGGCACCGACGCGGGTCAACCTGCAGCTGGCCCAGGAACGTGCGCCGGACGTGCAGTTCCTCGCAACGCGCGAACACGCGCACAGCGTGGGGCTGGACTGAGTCCGTAACGGCGAATCCTCTCTGCACCGCAACGACTTTCTCGCGCCGCATGCGTCGCAGAAGGCGCGGCCGCTGAACGTTCCTGCAGGCACCGGTGACTTTTTCTTGGCCCCACGTGCCAGCCTATGTCGCGTCGCCTGTGGCCGACGATCGTCCCGTGCACGATCCTAGGGTGTCTATGATGGGCAATGTCCTCACCGCGCCGACCTGACCGATGACTACCGACCTTCGGGCCGCCAGCGACGAATTGGCCAGCGCATGGACCCACGGTCTCGGGGCCGTCGCGGCGCTGGCCGGGGGCGCGGTGCTCATCGTCCTGGCGGCGCTGCACGGCGACCGCTGGCAGCTGGCGGCGGCGATTGTCTTTGGCGCCAGCCTGCTGGCCCTGTACGTCGCCTCTACCCTGTACCACGCGGTGAAGCATCCGGTGGCAAAGGGGCGCCTGAAGGTCTTCGACCACTGCGCGATCTATGTCCTCATTGCCGGCACCTACACTCCCTTCACCCTGATCGGACTGCGCGGGCCATGGGGCTGGGGCCTGTTTTCCGCCATCTGGGCGCTGGCCCTGGCCGGGGTGGTGTTCAAGCTGTTCTACACGGGGCGCTTCAAGCGCCTGTCCACCGCCATCTACCTCGCCATGGGCTGGCTGGTCATCGTCGCGATCAAGCCGCTGCTCGAGTCGCTGGACCGCTGGACACTGGGCTGGCTGGTGGCCGGCGGGCTGTTCTACACCCTGGGCACATTTTTCTACCATCGCGAATCGACCCGCTACTCGCACGCGATCTGGCACCTGTTCGTGATCGCCGGCAGCGTGTGCCACTACATCGCCGTCACTGCACAGGTCCTGTTGCCGCGCATGGGCTAGCCGGGCGCTGGCCAGGCCACGATTTCGCCTGCCCTGAACAAGCGGTACCTATATTGAGCGATGGTCACACACTCAAGCGCTCGACCCTTCTATCGCAGGATGCCTTCGCGTCCTGCCTTGGCCATCCTCGGCGCGGTGCTGCTGGCGCTGCTGGTCCTGCTGGTGCTGTTCGAATGGAACTGGTTGAAGGGTCCGCTACAGCGGGTGGTCGAATCCCGCACCGGCCGGGCCTTCGTCATCGGCGGCGACCTGGACGTGGAGCTGGGCCGCGTCACGACCATCGCCGGCGACCAGCTCAGCTTCGCCAACGCCGAGTGGTCGAAGCAGTCGACCATGGCCACCGCGGACCGTGCCGAACTGGATATCGAGCTGTGGCCGCTCCTGCTCCAGTGGGACTTGCGCATCCGCGAAGCACGCCTTTCGCAGCCGGACCTGCGGTTGGAGATCGGGCCCGACGGCAAGGGCAACTGGCAGTTGAAGGACTCCACGGACCAAGACGAGCCGCTTCCGCTGAGCCGCCTCTGGATCGACGACGGCCGCCTGCGTTACGCCAATGCCGCGGACAAGACCGACATCGACATCTGCGTGAACAGCGCGGTACCTGAGCGCCGCGACGCCGCGGCGCCGATCGACATCGACGGCAAGGGCCGCTGGACCGGCAACCCATTCAGCGTCGTTGGACGCGCCGAATCGCCCCTGGCGCTCAGCAGCACCAGTGAGCCCTACCGCATCGACATGCGTGCGCAGGCCGGCCCGACCAGGGCGCACGTGCGCGGAAACCTGGTGAACCCGTTCCAGTGGCGCCGCTTCGACCTGCAGCTGGAACTGTCGGGACAGGATCTTGAAGACCTGTACCCGCTCACCGGCCTGGCCGCGCCGCAGACGCCGCCTTACCGGTTCGACGGACGCCTGAGCCGCGACAACGACGTCTGGCGCTACCGCGACTTCAGCGGCGTCGTGGGCGACAGCGATTTGGGCGGTTCGGCCGAGTTCGACGTCAGCAACGAGCGACCGAAGCTGACCGCGCAGCTGGCCTCGAAACGCCTGGACCTGGATGATCTTGCGGGATTCCTGGGCGCGCCTGCGCAGACCGGCGGCAAGGAGGCAAGCAACGCCAAGGGAGCCGCGCAGTCGCGGCAGCTGGCCAGCAGCTCGAAGCTGCTGCCGCAGCGGAAGTACGACCTGTCCCGGCTCCGCGCCATGGATGCGGACGTGCGGCTCACGGCGGCGCGCGTCGACGCGCCGACGCTCCCGATCGACGACATGGACGCGCATCTGAAGCTCGATGCAGGGGTGCTGCGGCTGGAGCCGCTGAACTTTGGCGTTGCCGGCGGCGATGTGCGTTCCACCATCCGCATGGATGCACGCAAGGACACCATCCGCACGCGTGCCGACATCACCGCCCGCAAGCTCGATCTTTCGAAGCTGTTTCCCACCGTGGAACTCAGCAAGGATGCCGTGGGCCGCGTCGGTGGACACGTGGCGGTGAGCGGTGCGGGTAACTCCATCGCCGCGATGCTTGGGAGCGCAGACGGTGAGATCGCGCTTGGAATGGGTCCCGGCCGCATCAGCAACCTGCTGATGGAGCTGGCCGGCCTGGACGTCGCCGAGGCCCTGAAATTCCTGTTGACCAAGGACCGCACCATTCCGATCCGCTGCGCCTTCGGCGACTTCGCGGTGAAAAACGGCGTCATGGACTCCCGCGCCCTGGCCTTCGATACCGCAGACACCATCATCATCGGCGAGGGCCAGATCAGCCTCAAGGACGAGACTTTCGACCTTGAACTTCGGCCGCGCCCCAAGGACCGAAGCCTGTTCGCGCTGCGCTCGCCGCTGGTGCTTGGCGGCACCTTCAAGGACCCCTCGTTCCGCCCGGACATGAAGCGGCTGGGGCTGCGCGGCGCCATTGCCCTTGCACTGGGCAGCATCGCACCGCCCGCCGCACTGTTGGCCACGATCGAACTGGGCCCGGGCGAGGACAGCGGCTGCGGCGGGCGCTACGCCAAATAGGCTTCGGTCAGCTGGCGATGTAGCGCTGCAGCTGGTCCAGTTCCGCCTGCTGGTCCTCGATCTTCGCCTTGACCAGGTCGCCGATCGAAATGACGCCGACCACCTGCCCGGCTTCCATCACCGGCAGGTGGCGGATTCGACGGTCGGTGACCACCTGCATGCAGCTGTCGACGTCGTGGTCGGGCCCCACGGTGATCACGTCGGAGGTCATGATGTCGCGCACCGCCGTGTCCGAAGACGACCGGCCGTGCAGCACGATCTTGCGCGCGTAATCGCGCTCTGAAACGATTCCCACCAGTCGCCCGGACTGCATCACCAGGACCGCACCGACTTCCTTCAACGCCATCAGCTTGACGGCGTCGACGACCGCGTCATCCGGGCCGACCGAAAAAACCTCAGGCCTCTTGCTGGCCAACATCTGCCGTACGCTGCGCATCGATGTCTCCGGTAACGATGGATTGCAGCTCCGAGGATACTCCTCCCAAAGCGGGTCGCCACTCATCGACCAGGTACAACGGTCGCTGCTTCATTTCCTCGTACATCCGCCCCAGGTATTCGCCAATCAATCCCAGGGCGATCAGCTGCGTGCCTCCGAGGAACAGGATCACCACCATCATCGTCGGCCAACCGGCCACGGCGTCGCCGTACAGGGCGGCCTTGATGAGAATCCAGATCGCGAAAACGAAGGCGAGCAGCGCCGCCATCAGGCCAAGGTAAGTGGCTGCGCGCAGGGGTGCGGTGGAGAAGCTGGTGATGCCTTCCAGCGCGAAGTTCCACAGCTTCCACAGCCCGAACTTGCTGGCGCCTGCCAGGCGCGGCTCGCGCCGGTACGGGATGGCCACCTGCCGGAAGCCGACCCAGCCGAACAGGCCCTTCATGAAACGGTGGCGCTCGCGCATCTGCCGGAGCGCGTCGAGCGCGCGCGGAGACAACAGCCTGAAATCGCCGGTGTCGGCGGGTATCGGCGTCTTGGACAGCCGGCCGATGACCCGGTAGAAGGCCGCGGCGGTGGCACGCTTGATCCAGCGTTCGCCCTCACGCATCACGCGAGTGCCGTGGACGTCGTCGTAGCCTTCGCGCCAGCGCGCCACGAACTGCGGGATCAGCTCTGGCGGATCCTGCCCGTCTGCGTCCAGGATGAGCGCCGCCCCGCTTTCGACCCGGTCCAGTCCGGCGGTCAGTGCAAGCTCCTTGCCAAAGTTGCGCGACAGCCGCAGCAGGGACACGTTGGGGTCCTTGCGTGCCAGGCGCTGCAGCACATTCCAGGTGCCGTCGCTGCTGCCGTCATCGACATAGATCACCCGTCCCTCGATGTCGTCGAGCCGCTGCAGCACCGCGGCGATCCTGGGGTGCAGCTGCGGCAGGGCCTCGGCCTCGTTGTAGGCGGCCACCACCACGGTCAGTCGGTCTTGCGTGCTCGGCATGTCAATCCAGTCCCTCGAGGTAGGCGGGGCCTCCGATCTGGCGCATCTGGCGCTGGATCCATCGGGCCCGCTTCTGCACATAGGGTCCGGGCCTGGACACACTGTAACGCCGTGGCGCGGGCAGGACGGCCGCCAGTCGGGCGCTCTCGGCCTGCGAGAGCTGCGATGCATCCTTGCGCCAATAGCTGCGCGCGGCTGCCTGGGCGCCGTAGATGCCGTCGCCGAATTCGGCAACGTTGACGTACATCTCAAGGATCCGGGCCTTCGGCCACAGCATCTCCATCAGCAAGGTGTACCAGGCTTCCAGCCCTTTGCGTATCCAGCTGCGACCGGACCACAGGAACAGGTTCTTGGCCACCTGCTGGCTGGCCGTGCTGGCACCGCGCACCTTGCGCCCCTTGGCGTTATCGGCACGGGCTTTCTCGATCGCCTTGAGATCAAAGCCGCTGTGGCTGGCGAAATTCTGGTCTTCGGCGGCGAGCATCGCCAGCGGCAGGCTAGACGAGATGTCCTGCAGATCTCGCCAGTCGTAGGCGACCCTGAAGCGCCAGTCGCCCGAACCCCATGCCTCGAACTGGCGCGCGAGCATGAAGGCCGAGAGCGGGGGGTCGACGAAGCGCAGCACGACCACCTGCAGAGCGCTGGCGGCCATGAACAGGAAAGGCAGGGAGAGCAGCCAGCGCAGCCACCTGCGCGGGCGTTTGCGAGCAGTCTCTGCCATCAGGCACAGGTCCCGCGCTTGACCACTTGCCGATGTGTCCCCATGTCGTTGTGCCCTGCGCGATCGCGGCGGACATTATGCCCCTGCCCGCCCACGCGACGCCGCGCCCATCCAGGAACCGAACATGCAAGACAGTACAAACAACCAGCAGACCCGATTCCTGCTGCCCAAGGCAGGTGTACGTGGCGTGGCGGTCGAACTGAGTAGCGCGTGGCAGGAAATCCAGGCCCATGTCGACTACCCCCCTCGGGCCCGGGCGCTGCTGGGTCAGTCATGTGCGGCCGCGGCGCTGTTCACCGGCCATGCCAAGGTCAATGGGCGCCTGTCCCTGCAGCTGCGCAGCCAGCGAGCACTGCGCACGCTGTTCGCCGAATGCACCGCCCAAGGGACGCTCAGGGGCATCGTCCGGCTTGCCGACGAGGCAGAAGGGGCTGACGCCCCCGCGGACCTGCGCCAGCTGGGAGAGCAGGCCATGCTCGCGATCACCATCGAGAACCCCGGCCTGGACCCGCGCGAGCCGCAGCGATACCAGAGCCTGGTGTCGCTCCACGCGGCCACCCTGGATGCCGCGCTGGAGGCGTACTTCGTGCAGTCCGAGCAGCTGCCGACCCGCCTGCTCCTGGCCGCCGACGGCACACGCGCCGCCGGGCTGATGCTGCAGCGGCTGCCCGGCGACGAAGGCGACAGTGACGGCTGGGGCCGTGCATGCGCGCTGTTCGAGACGTTGGGAACCGCGGAACTGCTGGGTACCGACACCGAAACCCTGCTGCATCGGCTGTTCCACGAGGAAGGCGCCGACGTGCTCGCCCTGCGGCCACTGGCCTTTGCATGCTCATGCTCCCGCGACCGGGTCTCCGGCATGCTGGAGGCGCTCGGGGCCGAGGAGGCCCGCGCGGCCCTGCAGGACGATGGGCGGGTCGAAGTGCACTGCGAATTCTGCGGTCGCGGCTATGTTTTCGAGGAGCCCGAGATCGAGGAACTCTTCGCCCGGGACGTGGTCGAAGTGCCCGGCCCCGAACGCCTTCAGTAGCGATTCCGAAGCGTCGGGAGAGTTGTTAAATAAATATAAATCGACTAATCTCGGCTCCCCTCCCTCAGGAGGGAATCTCGGTCAAGCCTGGAGCATCACACCGGCAATGAAACTGCGTCTTCCAAGCTTGCTCCTGGTCCTGTTGCTCGCCCTCGGCGTGGCCACAGGCGCCAATGCGCAGTCGAAGCCGCCGGCCACGAAGCGCGATGCCACGGTGCTGCCCGTGTGGAACAACACCAGCGGCAAGGTCGAGGCAGTCCTGCTGCTCGAACCTACCGGTGAGGCCTCCGCAGGAGCCCGCTGGCGTCTTGGAAGCAACACCCTGGGCGCCGCCTTCGGACTCGAATCGGGCGACTCGCTTGGTCTGGTCTGCAGCCGCCAGCCCGGTATCGCAAGCAGCATCGGCAGCCTGATCAGCAACTGTGCGGTGGCCGAAATGCTCGGTGGCAACGACGACGGCAGCCAGCGCGTAAGCGCCAGCGCCACTCTCGCGCGCCCCGCCGGCAAGCTCGGCCTGACCGCCGGCAGCGGCCGCGACGTCCTCCCCGGATGGCTCTCTTCCAACGCCGGCAGTCGCGTGGAGCAGAACGACCTGGCCGTGTTTGGCCAGAAGAACTTCGGTCGCCAGGGCTACGTCCGGATCGGTGGCGCCGTGGCCCGCGCGCGTCTGGTTCCGATTGCGGACGTCCCGGCAATGGCCGACCGCTGGAACAGCAAGAGCCTCAGCGTCGGTGGTGGCTTCGGTGCATTCAGCGCCAACATCGTCGGCCGCGTGATCGATGTCCAGGGCCAGCCGGACAAATGGGAGGGCCTGGGACTCGGCCTGACCTGGCGCACGCCCTGGAGCGGCCAGCTGACCGTGGGTGCCGACAACGTGGTGACGCGCGGCAAGAACCCGTTCTCGCCCACCAGCACCGACGGCGACGAGGGCACCGTGCCCTACGTCCGCTATGAGCAGGATCTCTGAACCATCCACTGTAGATCCGGCCTGGTCGGATTGCGGTGTGGCTTCGCACTCGGGAACACCGGCCGCCTGCTGCAGAGCGGGTCGCACGCCGCGGGCCTCGTGGCCGCGTGATGCCTTTGCTGCCTGCAGCGCCCTCGGCGCCACCTGACGCCTGACCCTGAGCTCCAGCAGCTCGCAGCACTCCTGAAACGCGGCGCTCATTCCGAACTGGAGAGACGCCTCGATCAGCGGCTGGCGCAAAACCCCCGCGATGCCGAGGGACGCCGACTGCTCGCCATGCTCGCCTCCGCCACCGGGCGCACGCGGATGGCGCGGGAGCAAATGACGCAAGCTGCGGACCTCGCCGCTGAGGTGCCCGAGTTCCACTTCCAGCTGGGCTGCCTGCTGGCCCATGCGAGACATTACCCGGACGCGCTCCTGAGCTTCCAGGCCACCACCGCCGCCCGCCCGGACATGGCCGAAGCCTGGTATTTCCAGGGCATCAGCCTGCTGCGCATGCACCGCGACCTGGAAGCGCTGCCTGCCCTGCGTCGCGCCCACGCGCTGGCCCCGGAGAACCTGAAACTGCTGGACGCGCTGGCCGAGCTGGCCGAGCTAGGGTTTCGCGCAGGTTTTCCAGCCGATGCACTGCCGCTGTGGCGTCGCTTGGCCGATCTGCGCCCGGATGACCTGCACACCGTGCTCAAACGGGGAGAGTGCGAGAGCAGGATGGGCCTGTTCGAAAGGGCGACCGAAATCTACCAGCAGGCACTCCGGTCGCATCCGGACAGCGCGGAGCTGACGTGGCGCTGATCGTTCGCCACCTGCCCCTGCAGTGCCCGGCAGGTTCCCCGGCCTGGCCCCAGCTGGCTTCCTCGCTGACCCAGGCCCAGTTGATTGAAACCTGCAGGCGCTACGCAGGGAGTCCAAGCGCACAGGCTGCGCCTGGCGTGCTGCGACTGCTGGACAAGGAACCGCTGAACTTCCAGTACCTGGGACTCATCCAGATGATGTTCCCACGGGCGCGGATCATCCGGTGCAGGCGTGACCCCCGGGACGTCGCGGTGTCGATATTCAGTGAAAACTTCGACCCCGGCGAGACCCTGGCGACCAGCCTCGAGGGCATCGGCCGCTACATCAACCTCCAGGACCGGCTGATGCGCCACTGGATCGCGACGTCGCGCCTGCCGATCCACCAGGTGCAGTACGAAACCCTGGTGTCCGCTCCGAAGAACGAGGCACGGCGTCTCGTCGAGTTCCTCGGCCTTCCGTGGGACAGCGCCTGCCTGGAGTTCCATGCCAGCGGCGGTGGCGTGCAGACTCCCAGTCGTTGGCAGGTCAAGCAACCCGTTCACTCCAGGTCGGTGGGTCGTTGGCTCAACTACCGCGAACACCTCGCGCCGCTGCTCGACGTGCTCGAACCCGCCAGCTATTGAGCAAGCGTCAGTCCGGATGCTGTTGCTCCGGCTCCACGACTACCCCCCAGCCAAGGATGCCTTGCTCCTGCGCGATGGGTTCTGCCGTGAAGCTCCAGTCGGGTCGAAGCTCATCGAGGATCGCGCGCATCGCCTCCAGCCTGGTGCCGTCCAGGGCCTGTTCGATCATTTCACCGGTGCGCAGCGCCGCAGCTTCCAGCGCGACGCGGTACTGGTCCAGCGACGCGAGCGCCTCGCCGCAGTCGCCCTTGGCATTGGAGAGCATGGGGTGGATGGTTTCCCGTGCCTGTACCAGAAGATCGGGCACCGGGCTCGCATCTATCGCGCTGGCCATTGCGGTCATCGCTTCGTTGTAGCGCTGCCTGCTGGCAGCGGCCTGCTCGTCGCCAGCTAACGCGGCACCGGCACGGGCCCGCACGATCCAGGGCAACACTTGGCGCGCAGCGGCCAGCAGCCCGTCCTTGGCCAGCAGCGTGTGGTGGTGGGCCAGCTCCAGGCGCCCTACCCGCACCAGCACTGAATCGGCGTGATGCAGGACGAACGCTGCCGCGCCGCTGGGCTTGCACACGCGTACTGCCTCAGCGAGTGCGCCAGGCCACGCCGCGTACTCAAGACCGTACTGGCTGACCACCAGGTCGAAGCTGGCATCGGCAAACGGGAGCGATTCCATTGCAATACCCGGGTGGAACCGGACCCAAGGGTGCCTGACGGGATCGTGCCAGGAAGGCGAGATCGCGGCGATGTCCACGGCGTCCAAATGGATTGCAGGATCCGCGCCAGAACCTTCGAGCAGCAGCAGAGGCAGCGCGCCATTGCCGGTGGCCAGGTCCAGGACACGGTCACCGGCGTGAAGCGCGGCAAATCTCGATTCCCAGAAGGCGGCCACTGCACCGGCATAGTTGCCACCGTAGCTCCCGACGCAGGAATGCAGCTCCCCGGCCTTCCAGTACGAATCCCACGCCTGCTGCCTTTTGCCCGATGCGGCTGTATCCATCGGCCTATTGTGCCGCGACGCGGATCAAAAAAAAGGGCCCCGTTCCCGGGGCCCTTCAATGTCACATCAAACGTGGTGCTTTGAACTTAGAACGACTGCACGTAGCGGAAGTACGTGGTGCGGCCGTAGGCGTCGTACAGGGCGAAGTTCCACGGACGGCCGGAGAACGGGATCAGCTGCGGGTAGCGGTCGCCGACGTTGGTTGCACCGATCGACACCCGCGCATTCCACGGAGTGTTGTAGGTGAACTGCACGTCGTTGGTCGCGTAGCTGGCGTAGTTGCCGTGGTCGCCGATGAAGTTGGTGGTGAAGCCAACCCCGAAGTCGCCCATCTGCCACTCGTTGCGCAGGCTGGCACGCACCTCCGGGGCGCCGCCCAGGCCGGTCTGGTCGATCAGCCGACCGGTGATGTCCGACACCTCGTAACCGAGAATGTAGGAGACGTTCAGCATGTTCTGCAGACGGCCCATGGTCCCGAGGTCGAAGTCGGTGTTCAGACGCAGGTCCAGGCCGTCGGTCTTCAGCTCACCGCGGTTGGCGAAACCGGTGGTGATGGTGTCGACTGCACCGGTGACCGGACGCAGGACCGCGCTGAGGCCGGCCGGGCAGGCACCGTACAGAGCCGGGTTACGCGTGCAGTTGATGATGTCCGTGGCCGAGTAGCTCGAGATGGAATCCTCGATCTGGATGTTGTAGTAGTCCAGGCTCAGGTCCAGCCACTCGAACGGGTCGTACACCACGCCGACGCTGTACTGGTCGGACTGCTCCGAAGCCAGGCTGGGATTGGCGATGGAGAACGTGTCCACCTGCAGCTGGCAGTTGGCAGGGGCACCGGCCGCGATGCAGGAGATCGAATCGTTGACCGGCTCAGCCGAGAAGGTCAGCTTCTGGGTCAGGATGTCCAGGCCGGGAGCACGGAAGCCCTGGCCGTACGAGGCACGGAAGGTCAGGTTGTCCAGCGGCTGCCAGCGTGCGGCGATCTTCGGCGAGAAGTCGCTGCCGTAGTCGCTGTAGCGGTCGGCACGGCCTGCAAAGGTGATGTCGAAGGTACTGCTGAACGGGAACAGCCACTCGAAGTAGGCCGAGTAGACGTTACGCGAACCGCCCGAGGAGTTACCCGCCGAACCCAGGACCGTACCCGACTCGGACAGCGAATCGTACTGGTCGGAGAAGTCATACTCGATGTATTCCGCGCCAACGATCGCGTTGGAAATGCCGCCGCCCATTTCGAACAGGTCGAAGTTCACCGAGCCGAACACTTCCTTGGTCTCGAAGCTCGACACGCGACCGATGGTCACGGTGAAGCCTGCGAGGGTCTCGGCACTGGCACCGAAGGGGTTGGTCAGGACGTAGTCGCCGCGGTCGACAGCCGCATTGGCCAGGCTGCCGAGAATGTAGCCGCGGCCGGTCTCGTTGTAGTTGTACTGAGTGCGGCGCATGCCGAAATCGACGCCGACGCTGTCGGTGATCTGGCCCTCGAAGCCCAGCAGGAAGTCCGCGTTGGTGGAATCGGTGTTCGAATCGCGGTTGCCGGCGGCAGCGAAGCGGTGGTAGTAGAAGGTATCCCTGCCGTCACCCTGGATCAGGTCCTGCGCGGTGCCTTCCGACGCGACCACCACGCCCGGGACCGGAGCGTAGCGGCCGAACGAGTTCACGCGGGTGACGTTGGCGGTCATGTACACCGACCAGTCGTCGTTGATCTGGTATTCGCCGCGGGTGAAGATCGACTTGTTCTTGATCGAGGCCTCGTTGGCTGCGACCGAGTTGAAGTCGAACGAGCAGCGGCCATTGGCGAGCAGATAGTACGCGCCCTGGCTGCAATTAAAGCCCGGAACAGCGCGGATGAGGCGGGTGTTGTAGTTGTAGAAGTTGTTGCCGAAGGTCGACACACCCCGGGTGTAACCGATCTGGTCACGGGTGAACACCATGCCGCGGCTGGAGGCGGACGCGCCACCGAGCAGGCTGCCACGGTCGCCGGAGATGCCGAAGGTGACCGCTGCATCTTCCAGGTCGCCGCCCTGCACCTGGGTATTGGCAACGCCGTAGCGCAGTTCCACGCCGTTGAAGTCCTTGCGCAGGATGATGTTGACCACGCCGGCGATCGCGGCCGAACCGTAGATGGCGGAGGCGCCGGCGGACAGGATTTCGATGCGCTCGACCGCAGCCAGCGGGATTGCGTTGAGGTCGGTACCGGACGAGGCGGCAAACGGCGCGCTCGGGGCGCGACGGCCGTCGATCAGGACCAGGGTGCGGCCTGAGCCGATACCACGCAGGTTGATGGTGGCCAGCGCCTGGGCGGAGCTGCCGGACTGCGGACGGAAGTTGCCGAACGAGGCGAAGGTGGTGTCACGCAGCACGTCCGCCACCGACACGTCGCCGCTGGCGTCGAGCTGGGCGCGGTCGATCACGATGACCGGCGAGGCGCCTTCGATGTCGGCGCGCTTCAGGCGCGAACCGGTGACTTCAACGCGATCAAGGGTCGTTGCTTCGGCGGTGGTTTCGGTTTCGGTTTCGGTTTCCTGGGCAACTACAGCGCCCGAGGCCAGCGACGCCGCGCCGGCAAACAACGCGAACTGAATCGCGCCTGGCAGCTTCTTAAGGTTCATCATTGATGCTCTCTCTCTCAAGGTCGGGTTGAAGACCGGGTTCGCGAACCCGAGCCAAATTAACAGACGCGTAACGAATCACGTCTGGTGCCGAAGGATAACGCAATTTTTACGGTGGTGGAAAGGCAGGATCCCGTGCGCGCTGAAAACGCGTAATTCCCTTTTAATTTCAGCGGCTTGGTGTGGGAGGGAAATAATGAACAGGGGGCAACAGCAGCTCCAGCCGCCCTAAGCGGAACCCTAGCTGAACAAGAGCGGTGCCAACTCAGGCACGGGCTGCTGCCTTCAGACGGCTCTCCGTCTCACCTAGTGACTTCTCGAGCTGCTCGGGGGTCCGGCCTTCGAAGCCCTCCAGATAGTTCCGGATCTCGGCCACTTCCCGCTGCCAGCCTTCGGTCTCGACGACCAAGAGCTGGGCCAGTTCGTCGCCACTGATGTCCAGGCCATCGACATCCAGATGCTCCGTATCCGGCAACAGCCCGATCGGGCTCTCGACCGCGCCCGCCTTACCGTCGACCCGCCCCACGATCCACTCCAGCACGCGCAGGTTCTCGCCGAAGCCCGGCCACAGGAACTTGCCATCGGCACCCTTGCGGAACCAGTTGACGTGGAAGATTTTCGGCAGGCTTTCGCCCAAACGGCCAAACGAGAGCCAGTGCGCGAAGTAGTCCGCGAAGTCATAGCCGCAAAAGGGTTTCATCGCCATCGGGTCGCGGCGCATCACGCCCACCGCGCCGGTTGCCGCCGCCGTGGTTTCCGAGCCCATGGCCGCGCCGAGCAGCACTCCGTGGTCCCAGTCCCGCGCCTCGAGCACCAGCGGCACCAGCGAAGCGCGCCGTCCGCCGAAGATGATCGCCGAGATGGGAACGCCCTGCGGATCCTCGGCGCGCGGCGAGTAGCTGGGGCACTGGCGAGCGGAGACGGTGAAGCGTGAATTGGGATGGGCGGCGGGCCCGTTGGCGGGATCGACGGCCCTGCCCTGCCAGTCCTTCACCGGCTCGCCCGGCAATCCGTCCCACCAGGGTTGCCCGTCTTCGGTGACGGCCACATTGGTGTAGATGGTGTCGTGGCCAATGGTCTCCAGGGCGTTGGGATTGGACTCGGCCGAGGTGCCGGGAGCCACACCGAAGAAACCGGCTTCCGGATTGATCGCATACAGCCGGCCGTCGGCGCCGGGGCGCATCCAGCAGATGTCGTCGCCCACGGTCCAGACCTTCCAACCCGCCTGCTGGTAACGCTCGGGCGGAATGAGCATGGCCAGGTTCGTCTTGCCACAGGCCGACGGGAAGGCGGCAGCCACGTAGTGGACTTCGCCCTGCGGATTCTCGATCCCCACGATGAGCATGTGCTCTGCCAGCCAGCCCTCCTGGCGAGCCTGCCAGGAGGCGATGCGCAGCGCATGGCACTTCTTGCCCAACAGGGCATTCCCGCCATAGCCCGAGCCATAGCTCTTGATGCTGAGCTCTTCCGGGAAATGCATGATGAAGCGTCGCTCCGGGTCGAGCTCGCCCACAGAATGCAGACCCTTCACGAACGTCGCTCCGGGCGTGCGGCCTTCTTCCTCGATACGAGCCAGCGCAGCGGCGCCCATGCGCGTCATCAGGCGCATGTTCGCCACCACGTACGGTGAATCGGTGATCTCGACGCCGCATCGGGCCAGCGGCGAATCGATGGGGCCCATGCAGTACGGCACGACGTAGAGCGTGCGGCCACGCATGCAGCCCTTGAACAGCGCATCGACCCTGGCATGAGCGTCGATTGGCGACATCCAGTGGTTGTTGGGACCGGCGTCCTTTTCGTTCCGGGTGCAGACGAAGGTCAGGTGCTCGACGCGCGCCACGTCGTGGGGATCGGAACGATGCAGCCAGCAGCCGGGGTGCGTGTCGGGATTGAGCGGCAACAGCGTGCCGTCGTCCTGCATGAGCGCCAGCAGCGCCGCGTTCTCCTCATGGCTTCCATCGCACCAGTGGATCGCTTCGGGCTGGGTCAGCGCTGCCACCTCTGCAACCCAGGCATTGAGCGAGCGGTTCTGGCTGTGCTGAGCCGAACCGTCGGCCAATCCGGATACTGCTGCGTTCATCAGGCTGCCCTCCAAGGCTCCACCGTACCGTCAGGAATGTTTCCCGGCATTCTAGCGGGGCCAACGGTGAAGATCGTCCGTGGGCAGGACGGGAAGTGACAGGGACGGCCGGGTGGGACAGCGCGCAGAGACCTTTTGCTGTGATTTCCCGCCGCCCGATTCGGCCCCGCCGCGCAAGCGCTCATCGAGTTTGTCGCTGGCGTGGCCGCTTCTCGAATCAAGGGACTCCGTCACCGGCGCCTGCTGCGATTGATTTTCCAGGAGGGCGACACGCGGTTTGGTGCACGGCGCCGCACGAGGTCTAATGACCTTGAACCCGACCTTGCCAGACGGAGATCTGCGTGCCGGGATTGCTGGCTGACGCGCGGTGAGCTGGGACCGGGGGCGATGCACAGGAGCTCGCGGCGGGACGCCGCTCCCACGGCGGACGGTACCGCTGGTGGATGGCAGGTGGCATATCGAAGCTGCATGCGCGGCCGACCTGGCAGACCGCCTCGTGGTCGCCTTGCTTGCACGCACTTGGCATCGAGTGCGGTGGCACGCCGGCGGGGCGGCTGTGGCTGTGGCTGTGGCTGTGGCTGTGGCTGTGGCTGTGGCTGTGGCTGTGGCTGTGGCTGTGGCTGTGGCTGTGGCTGTGGCTGCTGCATCGGCAGCCGCAAACCGTGCTTCTAGTCCGGGATCAAGGTTCCGATGACATGTTCGACATAGGCCTCGAACTCCTCATACTGGAGCCTGGGCTGCTGCAACTGCAGCGCCAGCTGGAGGAAGCCCAGGTAGGCCGAATACGCCAGCCGCGCGCGGTGCTGGGCCTCGGTCCGGGCCAGGCCCGCCTGGCGAAAGGACGCGACCAGGTAGTCGAGCCTGCGCTGCGAGACGCGGTTGATGACCGGCTGCACGGCCGGGTGATCGAGTGCCTTGAGCAGTTCGCTATAGATAATGTGAGGCTTGACTTCGCGCGCGACCAGCAGGAACAGGGCCCGAAGACGCTCCCTCGGATCAGGTACCGCTTCCAGGCTGCCGAAGACGCTGACCTGCTCGATGGCCTCCCATCGCTCCAGTGCCGCCTGCAGGAGCGCGTCCCGGGAAGGAAAGTGCCAGTAGAAGCTCCCCTTGGTCACCCCCAGACGCCGCGCCAGAGGCTCGACGGCGACAGCCGCAACCCCCTGTTCTGCAACGAGATCCAAGGCTGCCTGCGCCCAGTCGTCCGCACTGAGCCGCGCGGCGCGTGCGGGTGCCGGGGGCACAGCTTGACGGGTGTTCTGGTTCATTGCGCCATTTAACCATACGCCGGGGTTTGTGCGCGTACGTTGTAGCGGGCCGCAGCGTGCACCACGGCCGCCTGCCGGAGAATTCCGGGCCTGCGCCGCTGGCTCCGCCCGATTGACTACCCTGAAGGGCAGCTGCCATACTACGGCGTATGGTCTCCGAAGCGCTCCAGGCAAAGCCCGCCCCGAAGCATCGCGCCGCAGGCTCGATCACGGGCGCGCAGGACGTTGTCCTGGCATCCACGCGCTACGAGGTGCCGACCCACGTTCGGCAACGCGGGTCCGTCCTGTTCGCCCATGGCTTCGGCCAGACCCGCGGCGCCTGGACCCGAACCGCCGCGGCGCTGGCGGCGCAGGGATTCGCGGGCCAGTCCTACGACGCACGGGGCCACGGTGGGTCGGCTCGGAATCCCGCAGGCGTGGCCTATTCGGTCGATCAGCTTGCCGACGACCTGATCATCGTGGCCGGCGAGCCGGCCCAGCCGCCGGTGCTCGTCGGCGCCTCCATGGGTGGACTGTTCGGCCTTGTGGCGGAGTCGCGCTGGCCGGGTCTGTTCCGGGCGCTGGTCCTGGTCGACGTCACCCCGCGCTGGGAGCAGGCGGGAATGGAGCGCATTCTCGCCTTCATGACGGCTTTTCCCGAAGGCTTCGATTCACTCGAACATGCCGGCGACGTGATCGCAGCGTACTTGCCGCATCGGCGCGCGCGCAAATCGCCGCAGGAGCTGCGGGAACTCCTGCGCGAGGACGCCGAGGGTCGCTGGAGGTGGCATTGGGATCCGCGCCTGCTGGAGGAACTGGTCCACGACTCGGCGGCTCACCAGGATGCCCTGGCTGACGCGGCGCGCGCGGTCCGGTGCCCGGTCCTGCTGATCAGCGGCGGACGCAGCGAGCTGGTGTCCCGGCAGACCGTCGACGAGTTTGAGGCGCTGGTCCCGCACGCAGTGCACATACACCTGCCCGAGGCCACCCACATGGTGGCGGGCGACGACAACGACACATTCACCACCGCCGTACTGCGTTACCTGACGGAGCTTCCCGCCGTCACTGCTGAAGAAGGGCCTGCCGATGCGGGCCAACCCGCTGTCACCGAGTCCGTTTCCGGAGCAAGCCCATGAGTGTCCTCGTACCGTTCCTTGTCTTCCTGCTGGTCGCCGGCTTCGCCGCCTACCATCGCCTGCGCCTCGCGACCTGGGCGGCGCTGACGGCCACCACCCTGGTGGCGTGCTGGCTGCTCGGCGCCAGCGGTGCAGCCACGAGCGCGGCGTTCGTGCTGCTTGCACTGATCGCGGTCCCGCTGCTGATCCCTTCGATCCGCAAGCCGCTGATCACGGCGCCTCTGTTGACGTTCTATCGCAAGATCCTGCCGCCGCTCTCCCAGACCGAGCGCATCGCGCTGGAGTCGGGATCGGTGGGTTTCGAAGGTGAGCTGTTCTCGGGCGACCCGGACTGGCAGCAGCTGCTGTCACAGCCGAAGCCGGAGCTGACAGCCGAAGAGCAGGCGTTCCTGGATGGTCCGGTGGAGCAGCTCTGCCGGATGACCAACGACTGGGAGATCACCCACGTCCACGCCGACCTGCCGCCGGAACTGTGGGAGTTCATCAAGAAGAACAAGTTCTTCGGCATGATCATTCCGAAGGAATACGGCGGCCTGGGCTTCTCGGCTGTCGCGCACCACAAGGTCATCCAGAAACTCGCCTGCGTTTCGAGCGTGGTGAGCTCGACCGTGGGCGTGCCCAACTCGCTCGGCCCGGGCGAGCTGCTCATGCACTACGGTACGACCGAGCAGAAGGACTATTACCTGCCGCGCCTGGCCGATGGCACCGAAGTGCCGTGTTTCGGCCTGACCGGCCCCTTTGCGGGCTCGGACGCCACGTCCATTCCCGACTACGGAATCGTGTGCAAGGGCGAATGGAACGGCGCCCAGGTGCTGGGCCTGAAGCTGACCTTCGACAAGCGCTACATCACCCTGGCGCCGGTGGCGACGATCATCGGGCTGGCGTTCCGCATGTACGACCCGGACCAGCTGATCGGCGATGTGGAAGACATCGGCATCACCCTGGCCCTGCTGCCGCGCGAGACCGATGGCGTGGAGATTGGTCGCCGCCACTTCCCGCTCAATTCGCCGTTCCAGAACGGCCCGATCAATGGCCGTGAAGTGTTCATTCCCCTGAGCCAGTTGATCGGTGGCGAAGACCTGGCCGGCCAGGGCTGGGCGATGCTCAACGAGTGCCTGTCCATTGGCCGCTCGATCACCCTGCCCTCCACCGCCAGCGGCGGTGCCAAGATCGGCGCGATCGCGACCGGAGCCTATGCACGCATCCGCAAGCAGTTCGGTCTGTCGATCGGGCGCTTCGAGGGCGTCGAAGAGGCGCTGGCCCGCATCGCCGGCAAGTCGTACGCGATCAGCGCGCTGGCCCAGGCCACTGCCGCTGCCGTGGACCGCGGCGAGAAGCCGGCCGTGCCTTCGGCAATCGCCAAGTACCACTGCACGACCATGGGCCGCGAAGTAGCCAGCGACGTCATGGACGTGCTGGGCGGCAAGGGCATCATCCTGGGGCCGCGCAACTTCGCCGGTCGCGCATGGCAGGCGGCGCCGATCGCGATCACGGTCGAGGGTGCCAACATCATGACCCGCAGCCTGCTGATTTTCGGCCAGGGCGCCATCCTCTGCCACCCGTGGGTGCTGAAGGAAATGAAGGCCGCGCAGAACCCGGACCTGGAAGCTGGCATCAACGAGTTCGACCGCAACCTGTTCGGGCACATCGGCTTTGCGATTTCCAACGCGGTGCGTTCTTTCTGGTTCGGCCTGACCGGCGCGCAGATCGGCGCGGCACCCGGTGATGCCTACACGCGGCGCTACTTTCGCAAGCTGGATCGCTACTCGGCCAACCTGGCGCTGATGGCGGACGTGTCGATGCTGCTGCTCGGCGGCAAGCTGAAGTTCAAGGAGTCCCTGTCCGGACGCCTGGGCGACGTGCTCAGCCACCTGTACATGACCAGCGCCATGCTCAAGCGCTACCAGGACGAGGGCGGGCCGGTGTCGGACCAGCCGCTGCTGGCCTGGGCCTTCCACGACAGCGTGCACAAGATGGAACTGGCGCTGTCGGGCGCGCTGCGCAACTTCCCGATCCGCCCGGTGGGCTGGCTGCTGTGGGTGCTGGTGTTCCCGTGGGGCCGTCGTGCGGAGGCACCAAGCGATCGTCTGGGCCACCGTGCAGCCTCGCTGCTGATGACGCCCAACGAAGCGCGCGATCGCCTGGCCGATGGCACCTTCATCACCCCGTGCGCCAACAACCCGGCAGGGCGCATCAACAGCTACCTGCCCAAGGTGATCCTGGCCGAGCCGGTGGAGCGCAAGTTCCTCAAGGCGCTCAAGACCAGCGAGATCGAGGCGCTGGATTTCGACAAGCAGCTCGATGAAGGCGTGCGCGAGGGCTGGATCACGGTCGAGGAGCGCAAGCAGCTCGAAGAGCTTCGGGTGATGACGCTTGAAGCGATCACGGTCGATGATTTCGACACGCACGAACTGCGTGCAGCCAGCTTCTATGACCGGGACTGGGAACAGGCAAGCGAGCACAAGCCGCGCGCGGTCGCCTGAGGAAGACGTGGCCCCTGTGTCGTATGCAGGGGCCACATGCAAACCGCGAAAGGCAGGAACAGGAGAATCGGCATGGCCGCTTCGGTGTTGCAGTTGTACCGCAAGGTTTCAGGCCTGCCCCTGGGGCACTGGCTGTTCTCGAGGCTGGTCTGTTTCAAGGCGCCCTATTTCGGCAGCATCGCTCCGAGCATCAGCTTGCTGGAGCCGAACCGCGCTGAAGCCTCGATTGCCCATCGCCGCCGCGTCACCAACCATCTTGGGACAGTGCATGCGATCGCGCTCTGCAACCTGGCCGAGTTCGTCGGCGGCCTGATGACCGATGCCAGCATCCCGTCCACCATGCGCTGGATTCCCAAGGGCATGACCGTGCAATACCTGAAGAAGGCAGTGGGTCGGCAACATGCCGTCGCCACGCCGGTGTTTGCGCCGCATCACGCCACTGAAGGGTACGAACTGCCGGTTGAAGTGGTGGTCAGCGATCCACAGGGCGACACCGTGTTTCGAGCCACCATCTCGATGTGGGTCTCACCAAGGGCCGTCCGTCCCGCCTGACATCTGGTGCCGCGCTGGAAGCAGCGGCGCCTTGGAAAGGTGGAGTCACCGCGGCTCAGGCAGCGGACCCATCCCTCGCATGCCTGCCAGCACTTCGGCTTCGCGTGCCGCGAGCCAGGCTCCGGCTGCGGCGGTAGCGAGGAGGAACCTGCGGCGAGTGGTCATGCTGGGCGGCCTTCCGGAACAGGATCCTCCGGAATCTTGCGCTGCGCCCTGATCACCTGCCATGCGCCGAACGTCATGGCGGCCGCAACGCCGACGCCTGCCAGGAAAACCACCTGGGAACCGAATGCAGCCAGGCCCTTGTGGATCCAGACGAAGGTGACGTCGCCGCCGCGGTAGATGGCCGTGTCGATGACCGCCTTGGCCTTGTAGCGCGACTCCCGGTCCACCCGGGTGTACAGGGTCTCGCGCGCTGGCTTGGCGAGTGAAAACTCACTGGCCCGCGTCGCCACCTGGACCATCGCCACCAGCAGGGGAAGCGGCGAGGCCGCCAGCACCGCGAATCCGATCAGGATGGCAGCGGCCGGAACCAGCAACAGGGGCGCCACGCCATAGCTCCGCAGCAGCCAGCGCGTCAGGAACAGCTGGACGACGATGGTCAATCCGTTGACCGCCCAGTCGATGGTCGAGAAAAAGCGCGTGCTTGCTTCTGGTGACGGATAGAACTGTCGGGCAATGGCGGCCTGTTCGTTGTACAGGAGCGTACCCACGCCCACGCCGAAGAACATCAGCAGGCCGAGCGCCCTGAGGAGCGGATCGCGCCACACCAGGCGCAGGCCTGCCAGCATGGAGCCGCCAATGACTTCTTCGTCATCGGCCACGCGGACCTGCCGCTCCCGCAGCATGGCCCACTGACGCAGCTTCAGGATGCACAGCAGGCACACGCAGAGGAAGCCGGCCGATACCAGCAGCAGGTTGGCCACGCCGACCGGTCCGACCAGCAGTCGCGTGATCGCCGGCCCGCACAGCGCGCCGATGGTGCCACCGGCGCCAATGTAGCCGTACACCTTCTTGGCGTCCTCGTTGCTGAAGACATCGGCCATGAAGCTCCAGAACACCATGACCGCGAACAGATTGAACACGGCGACGAAGATGAAGAACGCCGCGCCTCGCCCCGGGATGGAGGTGTTGAATGCCCACCAGAACCCGACCAGGCATGCGATGAAAGCCAGGTACACCATCGGCAGGAAAACCCGGCGCGGATAGCGCGACACCAGCAGCCCGTAGATCGGCTGCAGCAGCAGCATGATGACGAACGTACCGCTGAAGAGGATCTGCAGGGTGAACTGGTTGAGGTCGATGCCACGTGCGACGGCCCAGTCGATCATCGCCTGCGGAAACACCGTCAGGGCGTCGTTGGACGCACCCATCGCATCACGCACCGGTCGCAGCACGTAGTAGCCCGTCAGCAGGCTGAAGAAGTACAGCAGCGCCCACCACAGCGGAGGCGACGCGCCCAGCGCCTGGCGGAAGCGCAGCACGCTACCTCGCTCGCGGTCAGGTAACGGCATCGGCAGCAAGCGCCTTCACAAGGAAAACGTGGAGTTGGCTCGACATCAGCAGTGGCCGCACGGTGGACACGGCGCACCGTATCCGATGCGCTGCAACATCGCCAGCGGAGAATCAGGCGGCCGAGCGCGGCGTATCAATCGCTTGTGTCCTGACGCCACATCCAGGGCCGTGCCCGAGCATTTGCTCTACGTTCCGCGGCTAGCGTCGCCCTACCCCCGCACCAGGCGTACGCGTGTACGACTACATCATCATCGGAGCCGGATCGGCCGGCTGCGTGCTGGCCAATCGCCTCTCGGAAGATCCCGCCACCAAGGTGCTCCTGCTCGAGGCAGGGCCGCGCGACTGGCACCCCTTCATCCACATGCCCGCCGGACTGGCGAAGCTGGTCGGGGACAAGGGCGTGAACTGGAACTACGACACTGCCCCCGAGCCGCACCTGGACAACCGGCGCCTCTGGTGGCCCCGCGGCAAGGTGCTTGGAGGCTCCAGCTCCATCAACGCGATGTGCTACATCCGCGGGGTCCCGGGCGACTACAACCAGTGGTCGGCCGAAGGAGCGACGGGATGGGACTGGAACAGCGCCCTCCCCTATTTCATCCGCAGCGAGCGCAACCAGCGAGGAGCCGACGCCCTCCATGGCGGCGAAGGTCCCCTGCATGTGTCCGATCTTCGCTACAGCAACCCGCTCTCGGCCGCATTCATCGAAGCGGGCAAGCAAGCGGGATACGCGCACAACCGTGACTTCAATGGTCCCGGCCAGCAGGGCGTCGGTCTTTACCAGGTGACGCAGAAGGACGGTGCCCGCTGCTCGGCGGCGGTGGCCTACCTGTTGCCTGCGCGGTCGCGCTCCAACCTGGAAGTGGTCACCGGTGCGCTGGTGCGGCGAATCCTGATCGAGTCGGGTCGCGCCGTCGGCGTTGCCTATGCACGTGGCGGCAAGGAGCACCAGGCGCGCGCCCAGTGCGAGGTGCTGCTCAGTGGTGGGACGATCAACTCGCCGCAGCTGCTGATGCTGTCGGGCCTGGGCCCGGCCGCCGAGCTGCAGCGACACGGAATCGACGTCGTGCTGGATCGCCGGAACGTAGGTGCCAACCTGCAGGACCACCTCGATGTCTGCACGCTGCAGCATTCCACCCAGCGCATCACCTACGACCGGGCCAGTGAGCTGCGAACGGCATTCGACTATTTCCTGCGCGGGCACCAGGGGCCCGGCAGCAGCAACATTGCCGAGGGCGGTGGCTTCATCCGATCGGGCCTGGCACCGGATGAGCGTGCGGACATCCAGCTGCACTTCGTGCCAGCGATGCTGGACGACCATGGCCGCAATCGCCTCGAGGGCGACGGCTACACCCTGCACGCGTGCTTCCTGCGTCCGCGCAGCCGCGGACAGATCAGGCTCAACAGCGCCGGCCCCGGTGTCGATGCGCGCATCGAGGCGAACTACCTGAGCGATGCGGAGGGCTTCGACCTGAAGATGATGGTCGAGTGCGCCAAGGTCTCGCGCAAACTGTTTGCGCAAGCGGCGTTCGATCCCTACCGCGGAGCGCCGATCGATCCGCCGCGCAGCGACCTTTCCGATGCCGAACTGATCGAGTTCATCAGGGCCAAGGCCGAGACCGTCTACCACCCGATCGGCACCTGCCGCATGGGCAGCGACGAGGGCGCGGTGGTGGATACGCAGCTGCGTTTCAACGGCATCGAGGGCCTGCGCGTGATCGATGCGTCGGTGATGCCCACCCTGATCGGCGGCAACACCAACGCGCCCACCATCATGATCGCCGAGCGCGCCTCCGACCTGATCCTGGGCAAGCCGTTGCTGCACGGCGCCGCAAGGGAACTGGCGGCCTGACCCTGCGCGGATGCTGCAGGACCCGCTCTAAGCCAGCCGGGCCTCGAGCCTGGACGGCAGCGGACAGTGCAATACGGCGCACAGCGTGCGCAGCAACTCGCCTTCGCCCACCGTCACCCGGCCATCGTGGCTGATGGTGGCGGTGATGGCTTCCACCATGACCTGTTTCGCCATGGGGTTGAGCCTGTCGAGGGGTTCCCACACCGCGTCAAGCGCGGTGACGCCTTCGGCGGGCGGGCTGTACGGCATGTGATCGCGCGGCAGGATGCGCTGCAGTCCCGCCAGGTAGGCGCGCTGGGCGTTGGCCGGATCGCGATGGCCAGCCTTCGCCACCACCGAGAGCAGAGTCGCGAACTCCTGCTTCACATTGCCCGGCTTCGCACTGCCCGGCCGGCCGTACCGGCCGGGGTCGATCGATTCCCGGAGCTGGGATTCCAGCAGCGTGGCCAGGCAATACTCGAACAGCGACACGCGCTGGTCGGCATGGACCATCGCGTGCACGGTGTCGATGAGTGCTTCGAGTTCCGATGCTGGCCTGTGCCGCAGCACGGGGAACGCGAGCGCTGCGAGCGGCAGACGCAGCATCGGATGCAGGTCAGCCAGCGCGGCCTCCTGTCGGATCTCCAGGGTCTTGCTGGCCATCGGCTCGCCCAGCCGGGCGGCGATCCCGACCCGTTGGGCGCTGGCGATCTCCGGATCGCTATCGAGCAGCAAACCCAGCACCAGAGCAATTGCGGTCTCGCGACCGGTGGCCAGCGCGCGCAGCTGCTCTGGCATCGACCGGCTGATGCTGCCGGCCTGCGTGTAATCCTCATCGTCGGGAGCGCCCACCTGGGCGGCCACCGCAGCGGGGCTCAGGGTGATCTCATGGCTGGACTGCGGCAGGGCGGCCGGCTGTCCGGTGCGAGCTGCGAACCCCAGCGCCACGTCTTCCTGCATCCCGTCTGGCGGCGACGCCATCCACTGACGCGACAGCGCCTCCAGCTTCTGCTGGTCGAACGAGGGCTCGAGCTTGCGGATGCGCTCGATCAGCGGCGGATGCGTTGCAAACAGGCGCAAGAGCGGCAGGCCTTCGCCGAACAGCATGTGGCTCACTTCCTCGGCCTTGCCCTTGTCTTCGAGCTGGGACCCGGCATGCAAACCGCCGATCTTTTTCAGAGCACCGGCCAGGCCGGTGGTTTGACGGGTGAACTGGACGGCCGACGCATCGGCCAGCATCTCGCGCTGGCGGCTGACGCCAGCCTTGATCATGCGTCCGAAGAATGCGCCGATGGCCCCGACCACCAGCGCCACCAGGGCGATCACCAGGATCGCGGTGCCTTCCTTGCTGCGCCCGCCGCGCCCGTAAATAAGCACGCGCTGACCGATGATGGTCAGCATCATGATGCCGAACAGCACGCCCATCAGCCTGATGTTCAGGCGCATGTCGCCGTTGAGGATGTGGCTGAACTCGTGGGCGATGACTCCCTGCAACTCGTCGCGGTTCAGTCGCTCCAGCGCTCCACGGGTCACCGCGACCGCCGCGTCCGAAGGCGAATATCCGGCCGCGAACGCGTTGATCGCCGATTCGTGCTCCATCACATAGAGCTTGGGCACCGGCACCCCTGAGGCGATGGCGATTTCCTCCACCACGTTGCGCAGTCGGCGCAGCTGGAAGTCCGTCGTGCTCTCGGGCACTTCGGTAGCGCCCATCTGCAGCGCCACGGCCTCGCCTCCGGCGCGCAACGACGCCATGCGGTAGAGCGAGCCCAAACCGATGACGGCCAAGGTACCGATGGTGCTGAACAGCAGAAGCCCGACCACGTTTTGACCACCGCCCAGCAACAGCAGCACGGCCACGTCCACCGCCACCACGATGCCGATCACCGCAAGCGCGAACAGCACCACCATGCGGGTGGTGCTGCGGCGCGCCGTGGCCTGGTGCTCAAAGAAATTCATCACGACTCCACTGCGGGGAAGAGCCTTACGAGGCCGGCGCGGCCTTCACGACCACGAACGAGTCGCCAGGCTTCCAGTCAGAACTGTACCTTGGGTGCTTCCCTGACCTCGGCACGATCTTCCGGGATATCCAGCAGCGCAGCCGGCGGGAAGTTCGCGACGCCGGCGACCACGGTGTTGGGGAACACCTCGCGCGTGTTGTTGTAGGCCATCACCGCGTCGTTGTAGGCCTGGCGCGCGAAGGCGACCTTGTTCTCGGTCGTGGTCAGCTCTTCGGTGAGCTGCATCATGTTCTGGTTGGCCTTGAGGTCCGGGTAGGCCTCGACGATGGCAAGCAGCCGCCCCAGCCCGGCGTTCAACTGGCCTTCGGCTGCAGCGAGCTGTGCCATTGCGGCAGGATCACCAGGATCGGCTTTGGCAGCCGCAAGGCCGGACTGCGCCGCAGACCGGGCAGCCACCACCGCGTCGAGCGTCTCGCGCTCGTGGGCCAGGTAGCCCTTTACGGTCTCCACCAGGTTGGGAATCAGGTCGAAGCGACGCTGCAGCTGGACGTCAATCTGCGCGAACGCGTTCTTGAAAGCGTTCCTGGCCCGCACGAGGCCGTTGTAAATGCCCACGCCCCACACTGCGATTGCGACAGCCAGCCCAATAATTACCAGCAAGATGAACAACATGGACATTTAACCTCTCCTGTTTGTGCAATCCGAAAGACCGGCGCTATCATCCGGGACGGTTACAGCTTACGCAGGCGGAGCACACGATGATAGACAACGGCAATCGGCGCTTCTCGCGCTCGGTTCGTCTCGGACTTCTCGGCATGCTCTTGCCGTTGACGCTGGCCTCGGCCGCACAGACTCCGTTGCATGGTGTCGCATCTCCCCAACCGGTTGCAGTGAGCGCCGCTTCGTCGGCGCTTCCGGTCGCCGCGCAGGGAAGCTTCGCGCCGCAGCCCAGCTCGGCAGGTGGTCCCGCGTTCGATGTGGCCGCTTTCGAATCCATGGCCGAACAGCTCACGGTCGGGCAACGCATCCCGGGCCTGTCCATGGCCATCGTGCAGAACGGACGAGTGCTCAGCGCGCGTGGTTATGGCGTGACCGATGTGAGTTCGCCGCAACGGGTGGATGGCCATACCGTTTTCAGGCTCGCCTCGCTCTCCAAAGCCTTCGCCGGCACCATGGCCGGCTTGCTGGTGGCCGACGGTTCGCTACGATGGGACAGCAAGGTCAGCGAGTACGTTCTAGGCTTCCAGCTCAGCGACTCGATGGCTACCAGGCAGGTGACCGTGGCTGACCTGCTCAGCCACCGGGTCGGACTGAAGGCGCACAACGCGTTCGACCGCGATATCGAGGGCAACGCAGACTACTACGCAGTCTCGCGCAAGCTCGCCAGCGCCCCGATGAGCTGCACGCCCGGCCAGTGCTATGCCTACCAGAACGTGGCCTTCAGCCTGATCGGCGACGTTGTCTTCGCTGCAACCGGCCGCTTCTATGACCAGGCCGTGGACCAGCGCATCTTCAAGCCCCTCGGCATGAACGATGCGAGCATCGGGCTGGCCGGCATCGAAGGCAGCGCGCGCTGGGCACGCCCGCACGTGCGCAGCCGCAACGGATGGGTTTCGCTGAACCCCAAGCCCACCTACTACCGCCTGCCGCCCGCCGCCGGCGTCAATGCAAGTGCCAGCGACATGGCGCAGTGGCTGCTGGCACAGTCAGGGCATCGCCCCGACGTGCTTCCGGCGCCATTGCTGGCCACGCTGCACGCGCCGATCATCGCCACTCCCGGCGAGAGCCGGCGTGCCGGCTGGCGTCGCGAACGGGTTTCCGCAGCCAGCTATGCGCTGGGCTGGCGCGTGCTGGACTATGCAGGCGAACCGGTCGTGTTCCATGCCGGTGCGGTCCAGGGCTATCGCGGACTCATGGCGCTGGTCCCGGGGCGGGATTTCGGTATTGCAATCATGTGGAACAGCGAAAGCGGCCTGCCTTCGGGTCTGCTTCCCACCGTGCTGGACCGCGCGATGGGCCTGCCGGCGCAACAGTGGCTCGACGATGAGATCGGAAGCGACCTGCTGCTGGCCGAATCGCTTCCTGCTGCCGTGCCGTCGGATGGCGGTCCCACCTCTGGCAAGGCCAACGCCTCGCCCAGGTAACTGCGCCGCGGCGCTACTGTGTCACTGGTGTTTCCAGAAGCGACTTGAGGCGGCCGAGACCGCGCTCGAGATCCGGGCCGATCATCCGCTCCAGCAGCAGCGCGCCGAACCAGCGGTGCAGCGGGTTATAGCCGTGGTCGCTGCCGATGGCCCAACTCACCCGCGTGCCTTGTCCCTCCCCGACCAGCGAAAAGGTTCCCGTGGCCCGGCTTCCCCCGAAGTCGATCGCGGTCACCACTTCTGACGCGGGGCGGCTTTCGAGGATCTGCTGGCTGCCGGTACCCACCGTGGCGTTGCCTGCCCAGGTCATGCTGGCGCCCTTGCCGGCCGCCGGACCCGAATAGGAATACGCAGTGTCCGGGTCCAGGCCCGACCACGGCGACCACGCATTGAAGCGTTCGAAGGAGTCGATGGTGGCGAATATCTTTTCCGGTGATCGGCCGATGTGGATGTCGCGCTCCACCCTCGTCGTTCCAGGGAGCAGCAGACCGCCAAGGACCAGTACCAGGCCAAGCACGACCGCGGTGGCAAGCGAGGCTTTCAGGAAAGACATCAGTCACAACTCCTCGGTCGTAAGGACGAGCAGGTTACGCCGTCGCCCATAAAAAAACTCCCTCCCCGCTGGGCACCGGGGAGGGAGTTCGATGGCGTTACAGGCAATCGGGATTGCTTAGATCAGCGGCGCCGGGGTTGGCGGCAGCGCTACGGGACCGCGCTTCTTGGCCTTTTTGGCAGGCTTCTTGGCGGCTTTCTTGGGAGCGGCCTTCTTGGCCGGCGCCTTCTTTGCTGCGGCCTTCTTGGTGGCCTTCTTCGCCGTCTTCTTTGCTG